>DASYIS010000249.1:0-35611 GCA_035997375.1 Chthoniobacteraceae bacterium | reverse complement strand
CGTCGATCCAAAGGGCGACGATCAACAGACCGGCAGCAAGGAGAAACCATGGAAAACCCTGGATCATGCGGTGAAGCAACTGCACCCCGGCGATGTCCTCTGCCTGCGCGGCGGCACCTACTATGAGTCGGTGGCGCTGCGGATTTCCGGCACGGCGGAGAAGCCGATCACGATTCGTTCGTTCCCCGGCGAACTGGCCATCATCGATGCGGGACTGCGCGAATTTTTCGAAGCGCCGGGCACGGCCTGGGAGCCGTATCCGCAGGGCGCCGAGGGAGAGTATCGCTCCGTGAAATCGTACCCCGCGGGCGGCGGCTTCGGGAATTTCGGCGACTCGATGATTCCCTTCCATCGCTACATGAGCTTCGCCGATCTGCGTTCGACGAATGAGTTTTGGAAACCGGAGCTCGAGAATCGCGCGGACGATCCCGGCGGCATCTATTGCGGGCCGGGCGCGCGCCGCGACCCGGAGACCGGGCGGATTCACATTCGCCTCTCTCACACAGAGCTCGCCGGCCTGGGTGACCTTGCGTACATGGGCGAAACCGACCCGCGCAAACTCCCGCTCGTCATCGCCGGGGCCGACTACGCCGTCGCCCTCGAAAAGGCGGCGCATCTGCGGCTCCAGGACCTGGTGGTGCGCGGGGCGAAAACGGGCGCCCTGAAAATCGAGAACGCCGAAGACATCGAGCTCGAGGGTGTCACGCTCTATGCGGGCAGCATGGGAATGCGCATCAGCGGCACGCGCGGGCTGCGTCTCGTCGATTGCGCACTGCGCGGGCATGGCGCGCCGTGGCATTCACGATTTGCCCACAAGAACCGCGCCGGCTCCGGCTATCTCATCCTCGCGGAAGGGGCGTGCACCGATTTCGATTTCAGCCGCAGCGAATTCACCGACCACCACGATTTCTTCGCATTTCACAACGTCGAGAACATGCGCTTTCACCAGAACATCGTGGACAACTTCAACGACGACGGCTTCGAGCCCGGACCGAAACGCGAGCGCGGCCAGGTCTTCATCTACGAGAACCTCATCTCGCGCTGCCTGAGCCCCTTTACCGCCCACGCCAAAAAGCCGACGCCCGTCGCGAGCGAGCCGGGCAGCGGCGTCTATATCTATCGCAACCTCATCGATCTCCGCCGCGGCACCTATTCCACGCCGCCGGAAAAAGCGGACCCCACGGGCGCCTACCTCGAGCGGCCGAGCGTGGCCATCGCTCACGATCACGGGAGCCCGATTCACCCGGTCTATTATGTCTATCAGAATACGTTCCTGATGCAGGCCGGCGTCTTCCGCGACTACTATGCGTTTTCCTTTGGCGCCCACACGAACGGGACGACGCGCCGCGTCTTCAACAACATCTTCGCGCAAGCCGAGCCGCTGCGTGATTTCAATTTCACCGGGCTGTCGGCGAACGACGATTTTCAGTCGGACGGCAATCTGTTTTGGGGTCTGGGTGACGCGTCGAAACCCGCGGGCGACCTCTGGGCCAAGCTCCGGTCGTCGCCGCTGCTGGCCGCGAGCAAGCAGCATTACGCGCCCGGCTGGGCGGCGGCCGATCTCCATGCCGATCCTCGCTTCGTGCGGTTCGACGCCGACGCCCGGCAACCCGCCGACGTGCGCCTGCAAAAAGACAGCCCCGCAATCGACGCGGGCGTCGCCATCCCGGCGGAATGGCCCGACCCGCTGCGCGCCTCCGACCCGGGGAAACCGGACTTGGGAGCGTTGCCGGCGGGTGCGGAAATGTTCGAGGTCGGCCGGATCCCGCGAAGGTGACGCGCATCGGCTACGACCGCTTCAGTGCGTTCAGCGGCTGTTCCACCTTCGGGCGCAACCTCACCCTCGCCGCCAAGGAGAAAGCAGGCGAACCCAGCGCCCCGCCCGGGCCCCCGCTCGCCGAAGCCGAGAGCGCTGTTTTCGTCACCGGCGACTGCGTAAGAACTTGAGAAAACGAACCTGTTACTCGCCGGCTTGGGTGAGCTGAAACTCGTCGAATGTTTCGTAGTTGCGATGGCCGCGCGCGCGGTTTCGTTTTCCAAGGATGGTCGCTTCGATTTTTGTTGAAGGAAATCCACCAGTTCATCGAAACGCGTGGCCGGAATGAAGTAGGTCGGCGCTTTGAAATGCGTCTCGATGTTTTTGAAGAGGACGGCGTAGCTGAAGCGGCGGACTGCCTTCTGGCCGAAGCTGGCATCCGCTTCCCGATAACGAAAGTACCGTTCCGCAAGATAGCGGATGTAATTGCGACGCAGCAGATCCGCACCAATGGAACCGGTGGGGTATTCCATCTTCGGCTTCCGTTTCGCGGCGAAGTGGACCGTGACTTTCTCGCCTTGCATGACGAAGGCACCGGGGCCGGTGCTGTGGATGACGTTCTTGACTTTGGGTTTCATGGGGCGGGCGGCAGTCTTCGCTTCAGCAGTTCGTGCATCGTGGATGCGAGGTGATTGCGCAAGGCGTCCTCGAAAGCAGGCAGGCTACTATATGATCCCAAACAGGGCCTTCTGTCCAAATTGCTTCTTGAACTTTTCGATCCGGGAATGCTCGGCGGGCTTCTGTCCCGGTGCGCGGCGATTGGAAAAATACACGAGCACCTGCTTTCGTTGTTTGATGCCGCGCCGGATTTCTTCCTCCGTGCCCGAGGCGGCCCGCCCAGTCGGCGTTCCAAAGCGAGACCAGAAGATCGCCACTACGACATCGCAGGCGTCGAAGGCCGCGCATCTATCGCAACTGGGGGACGATGCGGGGGATCGCCGGCAGCGGCTGGAGGCCGCCGGCTTCACGGCCGGGAACCGGGCGGTTTGGTGAGAAGTCAGGCGTCGCTCGCGTCCCGGGAAGAACCTCATTCTGTCTAGGATCAATCGGTTTTTTTTCGTGACTGGAAGCCGTTGAGCAATCCCTCCACTTGGGATAGGAGTAGGGCCGCCGAAGAGAGTCGGACTCGGCATTCTTCCTTATGCAAGACGCCACGCCTCCCCCCACCGAGCAAAAACGCCTCGCGCACTTTTTCTCCCGGCTCTTCCGCAGAAAGCCCCAGGCTCCCGCGCCCGACCGGCGCAAGCGCCTGATGTTTGAACCCCTCGAGGGCCGCATCCTGCTTTCCACCAGCGAATCCTCGATTCCGCCGGGCGCCCCCGCGACGGCGATCCATGTGCCCTGGTCGCCCGCCCCGCCGGCGGGCGGCGGAAACCTCGGCGCACTGCCGGCGCAGCAGGCGGCCATCTCCTGGAATGTCGACGGCGATGGCTTTTGGGACGTCGCTTCGAACTGGAGCGGCGGCGTGGTGCCCGGAGTGGACGATATCGTGTCGATCGATCGCGGCGCGGCGAACCCGACCATCACCATTCGCACGGCTGTCTCGGTGAAAAGCCTGGTGTCGATGGAGAAGCTCGCCATCACGAATTCCCTCACCGTGGCGGAGACCTCGAGCATCTCCGGCGATCTCGACCTCAGCGGCGACCTCATCGCCAACGGTCCCGTGACGCTCGGCGGCGCCACGGCCTGGAACGGGGGCAGCATCGGCGGCACGGCCAAGGTCACGAACACCGGCACCATCACCAAGGGGCCGAATTTTGTCGCGCTCAATACCAACCTCGACAACGCCGGCACAATCAACGTGAGCGCGGGGGCGCTTTCCATCGCCGACGGCGTGACCCTGACCAACCTGGCGACGCACGTCATCAATCTTTCCGGCTCGGCCCACACGCAGGGCTCCGGCCCTCTGACCAATGCCGGCATCCTGAACGTCAGTGGCGACGTCCCACCCATGGGCTCCGATCCCGTGCCCCAGCCGACGAGCGGCTATCTGCTGAATACCGGCACGGTCAACGTCGATGCGGGCACTTACTTCCTCTTCGGCATCGGTACCAGCAGCGGCATCTTCGATGTCGATCTGGGCGCCACCATGGTCTTCACGCAAGGCACGGGCAACGGGACGTACAATCTCAACCCCGGCGCGCAGCTCAACGGCAGCGGCCTTTACAAGCTCACCGGGTTTGGCAACGTCACCCTCAATGGCGCCGCGGTCGAAGTGAAGCCGAAGCATCTGCTCTTCGATGCGAACTCACTCATGCCGGGCACGGGCAAGCTGACTGTTACGGCCGGCTCCCTTTTTGAATTCCACGGCGGCAATTTCAGCTCCACCGGCGGCTTGCTCGTGGAGCATGGCGGCACGCTCGACATGGTCGACATCTCGTTCGGCGAGTCGATCAGCGGCACTACGCTGACGAATCACGGCACCTGGACCATGACGACGACCAACTTCAGCGCCTTCCAGGGCGGAGTCGTGGTCAATGAGACCGATGGCGTGCTCCATTTGGTCGGGCAGGCCAATATCATGGGACCGGGCGGCAGCACGTTCAACAATCTGGGTCTCATCGACGTCAGCTCCGCGGGCAAGTTCGCCAATATCGCGCTCGTGATGAATCAGGCGGGCACGATCCACAGCCTCGCGGGGACGATCTCCCTGAGCAATACGGTGACGAGCAGCGGCACCTTCAACGTGGACGCCGGAGCCGCCCTCAGCTTCAGCGGGGGCGGGAATAATCGGATGACGCCGGGCACGCAGTGGCTCGGCGTAGGCCAATACATCGTGGGCTTCAACTGCGTGGTTAACATCGACGCTGGAGTGTCGCTGACCGCCACGGATCTGCATTTCAATGGCGGCTTTTCGGGCGGCATCGGCGGGGCAGGCGATCTGACGATCGCCAGCGGCGGCACGTTCACGCTGCCGGGCGGCGGCGCCTTGTACGGCACCGGCGCGACCATCCTCTCGAGCGGCGTGACGATGACCGGCACCGTCCTGACGATCGACACCCGCCCGATTACCAACCGGGGGACGGTCAGTCTTTCCACGGTCGGTACCAACGGCAGCGCGAAGCCGATTATCCAGAACCTCGCCGGCGCGACCTTCAGCGTAGCCCCGGCCGTCGGGACGACGTATGCGAGCATCGGGGGCGTCGACTTTGAAAACGATGGCACATTGAACCTGACCGGCGGCACCCAGGGCAGCAGCTTCAGCGGAATCCTGAACAACCGCGGCGCCTTCAATGTGGCCGGCGGCAACGTGGTGACCTTCTCCACCACCTCCGGCGCGAACAGCGGCACTATTCAAGTTGCCGCGAACACCACCCTCTCTTTCCAGACGAGTTACAGCTTTAACGCCGGCACGCAGTTCACCGGCGCGGGTCGCCTTCAGTTCTACATCCTCGGCAATTACACGCTCGCCGCGGGCGTGGTTCTCAATGCGCAGCAGGCGGATTTGAGCGGCTTCTTCTCGGGTGCCGGTTCGATCGCGATCCCGAGCGGCGGGGTGTGGACCGGCTCCTTCCCGGAGATCGACAGCCTCGGCGGTTTCACGATCGGCACCGGCGCCAGCCTCACGCTGAGTAGCGAGATCACCTTCGACAACGTCTCGCCGACCAATAGCGGATTGCTCGTCATCGGGACCAATATGTCCCGGCTCCTGCTGAAAAACGGCTCGGTCTTCACCAATGCCGCGACCGGCGAAGTGAGGTTCACGCTGGACAGCTTCGGCTCCACCGGCGGCATCTACAACAGCACCGGCACCGGCAACGGCTTCATCAACCAAGGCCTGCTGCGCCGCACCGGCGGCACGGGCGAATTATTCATCTCCGGCATCGCGTTCTCGAATCCCGGCACCATCGAAACCGATGCCGGCCGCTTTGAGCTCGGCACCTTCAATCTGCCGCAGCTTTCCGAGGACAGTACGCGGCTGATCGGCGGCACCTGGCGCGTGCTGAACGGCGCTACTCTCTTCCTGGAGTCCGTATCATACGGGGGTTCGAACTCGACCGTGATGGAAAACGACGCCGACGTGACGCTCAGCGGCGCGGGCGCGAGCTTTAATGCGGTCAACGATCTCACTGTCAACCAAGGACGGCTCACCCTGCTCAACGGCGCGACCCTCGCTACCAGCGTTCTCGTCACCGAACCGAATGCCCATTTCGAGCCCGGCCCCCTCACCAACACCGGCACGATCGAAGTCGGTGCCGGCAGCACGCTCAACGTCGGCACGGATTTCACGCAAGGCGCCGCCGGTTCGCTCATCGTGCATCTCGCGAGCGTGGGCAACTCCGGACAGGTGACCGTCGGGGGCACGGCGAATCTCGGTGGCGCGCTGCAACTGCTGCTCGACGGCGCGTTCGTGCCCGTGAAGGACGACACCTTCATCCTCCTGACCTACGGTGCGCGCCTCGGAAATTTCGCCAGCGTCAGCGGCGTGCAGCCGCTCTTCGCGCCGACCGTCGCCGCGACCTTCTATCGCGTGAAGGCGATCGGCGATGCCGCGAATCTCGCCCCGACCACGCTCACCGGCAACGGCGGCGCCAATGGCGACAACATCGTCCTGAACTATTCCGTGACCAACAGCTCCACGTTTGCGACGAACGCGAGCAGTTGGACCGATTCGTTCTATCTCTCCACCAGCCCCGCTTTCGATGCCGCGGAGGCGACGCTCCTCGGTCGCAAGATCCACAACGGAACGCTGGCCGGCGGCAGCGGCTACAGCGACTCGGCGACGTTCACGATCCCGACCGTCGCGCCTGGCAACTACTACCTCTATGTGGTGACCGACAGTCGCGGCGAGGTGGCGGACGGGAATCGCGCGAACAACGTCTTCCGCGGCGCCCAGGTCACGGTCACCACGCCGGTGCTCACCCTGGGTACCCTGGTGAACGGCTTCGCCCAGGACGGGGAATCGAAGCTCCACAAGGTCACGCTGCCTGCGGGCGTGACGCGCATCCAACTTCGCTCCCTCTCCGGCGCCGGGGCCGCCGAGCTCTACGTGCGCGCCGGCGCCGCGCCAACCACTGTGGTTTCGGATGCGCACGCCTTTGACGTGACGAGCCAGTTCCAGATGATCGATCTCAACGTCGCCACGGCCGGCGACTACTTCATCCTCGTGCGGGGCACGGCCCTGGCGACGAGTACGGGGACTTTTCAACTGATCGCGCAGGTGCCGGCCTTCTCGCTCGACGACGCGAGCCCGACCGGCGGCACGAACAACGGCGAGGTCACGCTCACGTTGCACGGGACGCAGTTCACGGCGAACACGGCGATCACGATCCGGCCCGTCGCCAACCCCGGCAATCTCCTCACCCCGACCCACTTCGTCTTCGGAGATGCGAGCACGCTTTATGTGACCTTCGATCTCACGGGCGCCAACCCCGGCGCCTACGACATTACCGCGAGTGACGGCGGGCACTTCACCGCCATCCCCAGTGGGTTCGACGTGATCCAGGCGCCGGTCATCGACACCGGCCTCACGGTCAGCCTCACCATGACGGTGCCCGCGCGCACCCGCGTCGGCCGGCCCGGCACGCTGCTGGTCACGGTGACGAATGCGACCGGCCACGACGTTCCCTCCCCGCTGCTCAACCTCCAGTCGGACAACGCCACCTTCCGCTTGCCCGGCGCCGACGAGTATCAGCCAGGGTTCGTCGAGTTCTTCGTCGTCAATCCCAACGGGACGCCCAATGTGCTGCCGGCCGGCTTCAAGGGGGCCTACCTCGTCAGCTTCCTTCCCTACATTCAAGGCAACGGCGTGAAGAGCCACTTCGAGCTCTTTACGAGCGACCAACACGCGCCGCTGGACGTGGGCAAACTCGAGAACGACACGCGGGTGCTCTTCGATTACACGCCCGAGCAGTGGGCGCTCATTCAGGGGCAGCTCGTACAGCAACTTGGGCCGACGGTGGGCGATTACGAAAGCCGGCTGCGTGAGCTGATCCCGCTGCTTCCGGCGAGTGCCGGAGATCGGGCCACCCCGTACGATCTCCTGCCGATCGAAGTGCTGCGAGCGGAGGCGGCGATCACGACTTCCATCCGCGGTCGCATCGACGCCCCTGGCGTCGCGATCGGCGGCGGCACGGTTTTCGCGCAGAATGGCGACACCGGCGAAACGTTCGGCGCGGCGCTGCTCAACGACGGCGAGTTCATCTTCACCGGGCTCACGCCGGGCCACTATACATTCACGGGCAACGAGGTGCTCGTGGCCGCCCAGGCGCCAGTCGCGCTGGCACAAGACCAGCACCTCACCGGGGTGGCGCTCACGGCGACGGCGGGCGAAACCCTCTCCGGCCAACTCACGCAGCTCATCGGGGGGGCGCCGGTGGCAGGCGCCTCGCTCGTGCTCTCGAGCGCGGACGGGCTGCGGCAGATCGTGGCGACTTCGGATGACCAGGGCGGCTACGTTTTCCAAGGGCTCGCGCCGGGCGACTATCAGCTCATCGCGGAGGCGCCCGGGCGCGCCCGCGGCGTGGCCATGGTCACGGTGGCGGCGGGGGGCGGCAGCTTCGATCTCGCGCTCGCCGCCGAGGGGCGGATCACCGGCACCGTGCCCCCCACCGCGGGCACCCGCATCTTTGCCACGCAGCAGGGCGTCGACGACAGCTCGGGAGTCTTCGCGGTCGACATGAGTCTTGACGGAACCTTCACCCTCGCGGGCCTGCCCGCCGGGACCTACGACCTGCTGGTGCAGGCGGACGGCTACCTCGATGTGGAGCGCAACAATGTGGCGGTGACCACGGGTGGCACGACGAACGTCGGCGACATCACGTCGGTCCTCGCCGGGTCAATCAGCGGCACGATCACCAGCAGCGATCCGAACCTGCCCTTGCCGCTCACCGTGGCGGCGTGGAGCGGCTCGCATATTATCGGCCTGACCCAGACCGACGCCAACGGCGTCTTCACCATCCCCAACCTCCCGGCCGGAAGCTACACCGTCGCGATTATCGGTTATTCGGCCTTCGCCACCACGGCCGCGGCCACTTTGACCGAAGGCGAGAACGCGACCGGGATCAACCTCAGTGTGCAGCCCGGCGGCGCCATCTCGGGGGTCGTCACCGATCCCGCCACGCAGCAGCCGCTGTCCTCGATGACGGTGTACGCGCAGCTCCCGGATGGCCGGCTCTTCCGCGCCGCCACCGACGCCACCGGCGCGTACCGCCTCGCGAATCTGCCGCTCGGCGCCTACCACGTCTACCTCGCGCTCGGGGGCGCGAGTTCCGCGCAGAACGTCACTGTCACCTCGCTCAGCGGCCCGGACCTCACGGCCAATCTGCAAGCGACCGTCGGCGAGCGTCTCACGGGCCAGCTTCGCCTGGCCGACGGCACCCCGGTCGCCAATGGCAGGGTCACGCTCGTGAGCAACGGCACGACCCTCATCTCATCCGTCACGGATGCCACCGGCCATTATGGCTTCCTCCTTCAGCAGACCGGCACCTACGATCTGCACGCTTTTGCGGCCAATGCCAGCTTCGACGCCGTCACGGGCGTCGTCGTCAATGCCGGCGCCTCCGTCACGCAGGACATCGTGGCCGGCACCGGCTCCCTCGTGCTCACCGTCACCGACAGCGCGGCGCTGGACAACGCCATGGTCACGGTCATCAATGTCGCCACCAAGGAGACCGTGGCCGCGGGGATGCTCGCGGCCAATGGCGCCATCACCTTCGCCAATCTCGCGCCCGGCACGTATCGCGTCGGCGTGGAGGCCCCGACACAACACGGGGCGCAAACCAATTTCACGGTCAACGCCGGCGCCGCCACCACCGCCACCGTCCCGCTGGTGATGCAAAATCTGCTCACCGGCACCGTGGCCGGCGCGAGTGGCGGCCCCGCGCTCGGCGCCTCCGCCTCCATCACCTTCGCCTCGATCAGCGACCCGCTGCTGACCTACACCGCCTTCGTGGCCGCGGATGGCAGCTACCGCATTAACAACGTGCCCGCCGGCCAGTACCGCGTCTCCGCCACGGATGGCGGCTACCGTCCGCAAATCCAGACCGTCACGGTGACCAATAGCTCCGGCGGTCCGAACATTCTGTTCAGCCAGGTCGCGGATACACACGTCATCGGCCGGCTGCTCAACCAGGAGGGCTTCCCGATCGGCGGTGCCACGGTCATGGCGAACGCCGCGGACGGCACGCTGCTGGCCACCTCGATCACCGACACCAACGGCATGTTCGACCTCGCGGGCCTCACGCAGTCCAACATCAAGATCACCTATTCGCTGCCCGATCTCGGACCGTTCATCGCCTTCAGCGGATTCGACGCCAGCCAACTGCTGGGGATCGAACAGGTCCCCGACATCGTGACGCAGTATTTCTTTGGCTCGATGAACGGCCCCGGGTTCACCGTGCCCAGCCTCCCGTCGCTCATCGCCGGCACGTCGCTCTTCGACAACATCAAAAAGATGGTCGAGAAGTTCAAGAAGGACGACAAGCACGTCACCGATCCGTTCACGCAGTCGCCGCAATGCATCAACTGCGACAATGAGCGCAATGCGGCGCGGGGCTTTCGCGACATTCAGGACGCTTCGTATGACAAGGCGAACGATCTCAAGAAATTCGTCCTCAACCTCATCGACAAGGAAGGCGCGACAATCCTCCGCGAGACGGGAGAAAACTTCTCCAACGTCCTGCAGATCGTCTCGACTTTTGTCGGGCTCGCCGCGCTGGCGGCGCCGGCCACCGAAGTGCTCGGCATCACGCTCACCGTCGCGGCGGTCGATCTCACGATCTCCACCATCCAGTCGCTGAACACGATCAACACGGTGCGCGATCCCAGTTTCGACCCGCGGGATACCGCCGCCCAAATCGACGTAACGGCCCAGGCCTCGACGAACCTGGTGAAGACGATCGGCACCGTGATCACAGTGCTGGATGCGCTCGCCGGCCGCAAGGCGACGCTGGCGTTCGAGTTTGCCAAGTCATTCTTCGACGCCGCCAACAACGCCTCGTCCACCAAGGCGACGATCGAGAGCTTGAACTACACGGCGTCGAAAAAGGGCGCGCTGGAGGTCGCGAAATACTACGAGACCTTCCTGGAGGTGAAGAAGACATACAAGAAGGACGTCCAGGGCGCCGTGGAAAAGAAGACCGCCTTCTACGACTGCCTGAAGCGCGGCAGCGCCAGCCCCACTTGCGACCCCAACGGGGGCCAGCCCGGCAAGCCCAACCAGCCCGACAATCCAGGTGGCGGGGATGGCGGCGAGGAGGCCGACAGCACCCAGGGGGCCTCGCTCGACCCGAACGAAATCATCGGCCCGGCCGGCGCGGGCGTGTTCGGCTTCGTCGCCCCGCAGGTCGATCTGCCGTACGTCATCCGCTTCGAGAACCTTGCCACCGCCAGCGCGCCGGCGGCGCAGGTCACGATCACGCAACAGCTCGACAGCGACCTTGATCTCACCACGTTCCGCCTCACCGGCTTCGGCTTCGGCGTCGCGGAATACGACATCCCCGGCGGCGGCTCGTTGTTCTCGACCCAGCTCGATCTCCGCGCCACGAAGGGCATTTTCCTGAACGTCGACGCCGAGCTGAACCTGGCCAACGGCGTGCTCACCTGGACCTTCACCTCCATCGACCCGGCGACCGGCGACGTGCCCGGCGACGCGGACCTCGGCTTCCTGCCGCCCAACGTCACCGGGCCGGAAGGCGAAGGGTACGTGAGCTACACGGTGCAGGCGAAGAAGACTTCCGCCACCGGCTCCCCCATCGATGCACAGGCCTCCATCGTCTTCGATGCGAACCCCGCGATCTCCACGCCGATGATCACCAACCTGCTCGACGCCGTGGCGCCGAGCAGCCACATCGCGGCGCTGCCCGCGACCGTGGGACCGGACTTCTCGCTCAACTGGGCGGGAGCCACCGATGACGTGAACGGCTCGGGCATTTTCTCGTACGATCTGTTCGTCTCGGACAACGGCGCGGCCTTTACGCCGCTCGTCGTCGGCACGACGCACAGCGCCTACGTCTTCGCGGGCGCGATTGGGCACATGTATCGATTCGCGGTCGCGGCGCGCGACGCGGCGGGCAACGTGGAAGCGATGCCCAATGTCCCCGACGTGACGGTCACGGTCGTCGCGCCGGTGACGCCGCTAACTTTCGACGCGAAGCGCCCGCTCGTCTTCAACGACGCGAATGGCGACAAGGTGACGGTGAAGCTCACGGGTCTCGGCAACGGCACGGTCACGCTGGTCAACAACCAGACGGCGACGGCTGACCTGCGCACGCTGGTGCTCACGAACACGAACGCCGCGACCGCGCTGTCGATTTCGGTCGCGAAAGCCAACGGCGGCACCGGCACGACCAACGTCGGCCGCATCACCTCGCTGACCGCGCTCGGCACACTCACCCTCGGGCCCGGCGTCATCCTCGGCGACGGGCTCGATGACACCACCACCGACCTGACGCTCGCCAGCACCGTCAAGGCGCTCGTGTTGAATGACATCGCGGGCTTCGCCAAGATCGACCTCGGCGCCGGGCTCAATGCCGCCGCGGCCGCCACGCTGAAACCGACGCTCACCGCCGGGCGCGTCCTCGGGCAGGATGTCGCGATCAGGGTCCATGGCGGCCTCGGCCTCACCACGATCAAGTCGTGGAATCAATTCGGGTTTCTCTTTACCGACCAGAGCATCGCGGGGATCACCGTCACCGCGGGCGATTTCAACGCCAACGTCGACGTGGATTCCTTCAGCGCGTTCGCCGGCACGGCGACCATGGGCGCGCTCAACATCAAGGCCGGTCAGCTCCTCAGCACGACGTTTTTTGTGGAGGGCAAATTCACGTTGCTCACCGCGTCCGGAGGTGTGTTCAGCGAGATCCACGCGAGCGGGATCGGCAACGTGACGGCGGGCTCCTTTGACCACGCCATCATCGCCGTGGGCGCGGGCGGGGTCGGCAATGTGACCGCGACCAAAGGTGGGATCACGGGCACGTCCATCACCTCCACCGGTGGCAAGATAGGGAATCTCACCGTCAATCTCCTGAAGCAGACCGGCAATGCCGGCGCGATGAACGGCGACTTCGTGAAGGGCGCCCAGATCGGGAACATCACCGCCACGGTCTCGGGTCTCGCCTCGCTCGTGGCAGGCGTCGGCATCGGCAGCTCGTCTTTCGAAGCGACCGCGGGCAGCATCGGCAACATCACGGCGTCGGCGAAATCGCTGAGCGGCGACTCGTTCCTCGTGGGCATCGGCGGCAGCTTCTTCCAGGCGAGCCAGAAGATCGGGAACATCACCGCGACCGCGCAGTCGACCTCGACCTCCACCACCGCGGGCGCCGGCCTGACGTTCGGCATCGCCGGAGGCCTGAACGGCGGCGCGTTCACGGCTGGCACGTCGATCGGCGCCATCAAGGTCACGGCCTCGGGCGCGAAGGGCGACAACGTCGGCGTCAACAGCGCCACCGGCCCGGAGCTGAGCTTCGAGGCGGGCACGACCATCGGGGCGATCACGATCAGCGCGAGCAAAGGGAAGCCCGCGGCCTCCACCGCGCGCGCCGTGCTGGGCGCCTCCTTCAGCGCCGAGGGGAGCATCGGGCAGCTCACGATCAACGGCAATGCCACCACGGCCCAGGCGACCGATCTGCTCGTCTACGCCGGCGGCAGCCTGGCCGGGATCAACATCAGTGCGACCGACAAGCGGCAGGGATCGCTGGTCGACAGCTTCATCACCGCGGGCCAGCTTGTCACGCTGGCGAAGAACGCCGACCTCGCGAAGGCGAGCATCGGCGCGATCACCCTGAGCGGCTCCTTCATCGACACCACTGGCAGCGGCCTCGCCACCATCGCCGCCCGCGGAAACCTCGGGGCGATCACCATTGGCGGCGATCTCGACAGCGTGAGCCTGGCCGCGGGCTACGACACCGGCGCCGACCGCACCCTCTACTCGAACGACGACCACTTCAACCGCGCGGGCCAGATCGCTTCGGTCAAAGTCGCGGGCGCCTTCATCAACACGACGATCGCCGCCGGCATCAGCCCCGGCACTGATCAATACTGGGGCCAGGATATGGACCCCACCGGCACGGTCCTGCCCGGCATCACGCAGCTCAGCAAAATCGGCGCGATCACCCTCGGCGCGACCACCGTCCCGACCAACGCGACCAAGGCCGTGCAAACGACCGCCGTTCTCAACCATCAATCCGCCATCGAGTCCTTCAGCATCACCAGCCTGAAGATCGGCAAACTCCCCACCCTCACCAACTTCACCACCGCCGGCTGGATCGATGCCGACGGCGACGGCGTGGAAGACTTGACCGAAACGGTGGTCCGTAAGATCACGGGCTAGTCAGCTGACTGGCGTAGTCCGTGAAGCCGAAGACGAGAGGCAAGCTCGGAACTCGTATCCACAGTGCCAATTATCGTCGAAAACGCGCTTCAGGCGACCGGCGTGCCGAATCGTTCGAACATCAGTTCGAATTCTTCCCGGTACAGTTGGTAGAAGGGCGAAGCTTTCGCCAGCTCCGGCGCGAAGTAATAGCAATCGTGGGCCTCCTTCTCACAGGCGGCGTGGTGACACTCGACCCATAGTTGCGGCTCGTTTTCGAAAATGACGACATGGAAGGTCTTCCAAAGCTCCACCAGCCGGCTGGCGAAGCGGTCTCCGGCGATCTGCGCGGACGGCCGCCGTACTTCGAGCCGGCCGGGAAACTGAACGATCAATTCCCGGAGATTCTTCAACGCATCCTCCTGCGGAGAAATGGCAAAATAGCGCACCCGCGCCCCACGGCGCAGCCAGCGCGGCAGCACCCCCTCCGCGCAGGCCTCCGGTTGATCCTTCACCCAGATGTAGCTCGCGTCCGCCGCGTTCGGAAGATCGTTTCCGACCACCGAGATGCGGCTCCCTGAATGGACGTGGAAATCGGCGTCCTGCACCAGGTCGGTCGCGATATGAGCCGTCTGATAATGCTTGGCCGTCGTAGCCCGCAGCTCGGTCAACGGCACGATGACGGGCTCACGCTCGGCGGCGAAAGTCACGTCTTCAGGTCGGAGCGGCGGTGCGCGCATAAAGTTCAATCACTGGTCAGGCAGGGTAAAGTAAAGCACGAATCATCCCACCAGCCGGGTGTTGAGCATACTCCCCTCGACAAAAAGGGCAAGGCTCCCCTGCTGGCGGGCATCGGCGAAGGGTAATCGCAGCCGGCAGGCTTGGGGCGCTGTCCCGGCTGGAAATTCGTCGAGCATGGCATTCGCCATGCGCCCGATAAAGGGCGGGGACAACAGTGCGGCTCGCAGCTGTGGCGGATAACGCAGAAGGTGCGACTTGACCCCGATCCGGGCGAACATCGCGTCGAGAAACGGTCCGCTTTCCGCGCATTCCAAGTCGAGCACCCGCTCCAGTTCCACTTCGAAGGCGACGACGGCAACCGAGCCGGAAAGTTCGCCGCCGGCCAGCTTTTTCTCCGCCAGCGCTCGCGCCGCCCGGCGGCCGTACTCCGCCAGCGCTCGCGCCGCCCGGCGGCCGTACTCTTCATCGCTCCAGCCCGGTTCAGCCTCGGGATGCGGCATGGCGCCCACAAAGGCGTAAATGGCCGGTCCCACCATCAAATACTTCCAGCTCTCCTCTCGATCCGGGTCCGGCATTCGCAATTGACCCGGCGGCCTGATGATCTGAGCCGCGCTGGTCGCGGAGGTGCCATGATACAAGGTTCCCGCCCAACGCACAATCGCCGGCTGCGGACCAAGGCGCAGCGTCTCGCGAAGGATTGGGAGAAAAGGTTCAAACATGGGCCGTCAGCTGCTCGCTTCCTTCCGTAGCTGATTGAACCGTCTTGGCTCCGCCGAAAAGAGGGAGCCGGCGAATACAGGCGTTCCCGCATGGATTGTCAACGTGCGACTCGCCCGCTGCGTGAAACTCCCACCTGCACCGCTCTCGGTCCACGCCCTGCTATTTGCCGAGCTTCGCCTCGGCGGCTGTGCGAAGTCGCTGGCCGATGGTCGCATCGGCGATGACCGACTCGTAGACGGCGCGGGCTTCGGCGGGGCGGGCGGCGGCTTGCAGGGTGTCGCCTTGCGCGAGGAGGAGGGTGCCGCGCCAGACGCCGGCGGCCTGCGCGAGCGGCACGGCGCGGAGCGTGGCGAGCGCGTCGTCGAACCGGCCGCGCTTCGTCAGGATGCGGGCGATGCCGAGCACCGAGTCGTATTGTTCCGCCGCGCCGATGTGTTGGGCGTGGTCGATGACCTCGTGCCAGGCGGCGAGCGCGCCGTCGTCGTCCTGGAGGTTCGTCTCGCGATTGCGGCCGATGAGTTGCCGAATGGTGTCGCGCGCGCGCGGCTCGGCGGTCCACTCCAGGGCATGCAGGAAGTCGGCCTCGGCTTCGCGGCCGGCCTTGGTGATGAGGTAGGCGCGGCCCCGCGCGAAGTAACCGTCGCCCGCTTTCCAGAACGGCCACGCGGCGATGTCTTCCTGCGCGAATTGCTCGATGACCTGCGGCGATTTGTTTTGATCAAGCAGGCTCTGCATCCATGCGGCTTTTTTCACAGCGGCGATCGGGATGCCGGCGATGGCTTGATCCGCGACCTCCGGCCGGCTGAGGCCGCGCGCGATTCCGGCGGCCTGCTCCAGCGCGTACGATTTTTGCACCTCGTTGAGCGAGCCCGCGTCAACGGCGGCGAAGTAGCGTCCCAGGGCTTCGACGCGTTTGCCCTGCCGCGCGAAATCCGCGGCGGCGCGGGTCGCTTGCAGGAAGTCGTCCTCCGGCGGGTCGGCGTCAAATTCATGCGAGTTGCCATCGTAAAACGTGGCGAACTTCATCGGCACGTGGAAGCCGTCGGTCCCGGTCGGCGAGAGCGCCGAGTACTCCTGTCCGCGCTCGCGGATGCGCTGGCGGCAGACGTTGATGTGCCAGGGAAGGCTCGTCCCAGGATGGCGGCCGATGACCTCATGCAGCGGATCGATTTCATCCTGCGTGATGGGGATGCGCAGCTCGACGGTCCAGTGGTCGTCCGCGATTTGGGTCGCGACCTCGACGTTCGAATCCCAGGTGAACCACTTGCTCGGCGACACTCCGCGATCGAGATCGGCCACCGCGCCGGCGGGATTCACGGCGATCTGGTAATACGAGTGCGCCTCCGTCTCGAGCAGCACCTCGATCACGTCGCCGTACCAAAGCGCGGAGTCGTCTTTGCGCGTCGCGCCGATGTTCAGCTTCTCGCCGGGGTGCTCGTCGCAGCGGATGGCGAAGTAAAGATCGTGGCCGATCCAGGCGGCTTTCACCGTCGTGCCGAAGGTCGGCAGGCGGCCGGTTTGCAGCTCGCGCAGGCGGCCGGTGGAAGCGACGGGGCACTTCTCCCACGCCTCGTCGTCGAGCTTGCCGTCGATCACGATTTTCGACTTTGCTTCGCCGACCAGCCGCAGCACCGGCACGGGGCCGCGCTTCCGGCCAAGCTGCGCGCTCTTGCTGCGGAGCGCTTTCAGGAAGTCGTCCGTGAGCGCCATCCGCCGGCCGTACACCGAGCCGGCGTCGGCTTTGGCCTGCGCGGCCGCGAAGAGCTCCAGCGCGCGATCGACCTTGGTTTTGTCCTTCTCCATTTCTTGCCAATTGGCTTCTCCATACTCGAAGAAGGCGCGCATCTCCTCCGCCGCGGGGCCGTAGAAGAGCCGGCAGTATTCGCGAAAGATTGCGTCGACGTCCTGCTCCTTGCCTCCCCAGTACATGGCCGCGGTGAAGTAGGCGAGGAAGTGGTTGAACCCGACCCCGGGCTTTTCGAAGCCGTAGACGCTCATCGAAATATCCTCGCCCTGGAAATGTCCCTTGAGCGCGTTGATGCCCGTGCCGATCGAGTGCGGAGTGAAGGCCGGCAGATACCAGCCGCGGTCGGTAAACGGATAGTTCTCGAAATCAATCAGCGGGTTGTCGGTCTTCGCCTGCCAGCTTTCGCGCAGCCGGCGATACTCCTCCTGCTGCGCCGGCTTGTTATTAAACGGGACGCGCCCGCCGACGATGGAGACCACGACATTCGGCTCCAACTTGGCGATCTTTAGCGGCGGCAGCGAGTAGATGCCGTACGCGCAGTTGAGCACCTTTTTGTCCGGATGCGTCTTGCCCGTTTCCTTGGCGACGCGGTTGACGAAATCCCATACATAGTCGGAAAGTAGCCCGCGCTTGTCCCGCTCCGGCGAGTCCTTGCCGGCACACAGCGGGCATTGGCACATGGCTGTATAGCCATCGGGCGGCATGACGGAGACCGCGTTTAGTTTATAATGGTCGAACTGCGCGCGGACATACTTGACCGTCGCCTGGAAAAGCTCGTCGTTCGAATAACACAACTGATTGTTTTCCTTGAGGTCGAAATGTCGCTTGCCGCCATAGAGCGCGAACCAGTCCGGATGCGCGGCGAAGGTCGCCTGATTGGAGGTCATCTGGTCGAGGCCATGCGCCTGCTGGATGTCCCAGGGGTTGCGGAGCCGCAGCCGCATCAGCCACAGGGACGTATCGTAACCGACCACGCCGAACGGGAAACTGAAGCGGCGCATCGCCACGTCGGGTCGCACGGTCTCGTCGAGCTTCGGCAGCGCGATGCTCTGCGCGGTCGGCACGACTTCGCCCAGTTCGCCCGGCATGTACCAGCGGACCCCGAGGCGTTGCAGGAAGCCGTTCACCGCATTGAAGGAGCCGCGCTCGTCGTATTCCCAGAGCCGCCAGGGCGCGGCCTTCGCCGGCGCCGGTTCCGCGGCCGGCCGGCCGACGCTCGCAGGCACGCTGAGCTGGTGTTTGTACATCAGGATGCCGGGCATGCCCCACGGCGCCCCGACGATCTTTTCCCACTCGGCCTGGACCTTCCCGCTCACGATCTCGCTATTGCTTTTCGCCCACGGCTCGATCGGCGTGAACTCCGTGTCGTCGCCGATCAGCACCAGCCACCGGTCGCCCGACGCGATGCGATAGGCGCCGTCCCGCAGCCCCTCCGCCGTCTCCTTCAGCCGGTCCGTGTGCGCGCTCCGCCCGACGTACAACTGGACCGGAATTCCTTCCGTCGGCTGTGTCGCGATCGGGAGTCGGGCGCCCGAGATTTTTTCCACGTACGTCTGCAACTCCTGCGCCGCCAGCCGCACGGTTCGCGGCGGTTGCTCCGCGATCACGATCTCCGCCCGCGGTTGCCCGTTCTCCACGAGGAAAGCCTCCGCGGCCCGGCTCACGGTGAGCGGCGCCAGGAGCAAAGCGATCAGGAGGGGGATGACGCATTTCATGGGGGGAAGCCAAAGGCTAAGTACGGAGCGGCGCAAGTGCGATGACGCGAGAGCGAACGCTCTCATCGCGAAGCGATCCCCACGGGTGTAGAGGCGGCTCTCTGTGAGCCTAAGCGAATAGGTGCCGCCTCCATCTTTGTCTGGACGCTGGTTCCATGGGCGGCGCTCAAGAAATTGGAGGCGGCACCTCCGCTCGCTTAGGCTCGGGAGAGAGCCGCCTCTACACGCTTGGGGATCGCTTCGCGATGCGAGCGTTCGTCTGTTCCTCACTCCAGCAAGACACGATCTCTTTTATCGCGCAACCGGCCTTGAAAAACCGCCCATGCATTTTCTTGCGGCGTGGATGTTTTTCTGTAGCGTCCCGCGCGGCGGTTCACGGAAATTCAATCCCAAGGGGGGCAATCTTCGGTTCCGCGAGTTTGCCATGGTTGTCCCCCTATGCCCAAGGTTCGTGCTCACTCATTTTTCCACTCAGTAACGCGGCGCGCGAGCTGCGCGGCCTCCTTTGCCGCCGCCCTGCTCGGCGGCTCGAGCGCGCTCGCGGCGACCGAGGTGTGGACCGGCGCGACGGGCAACTGGAGCACGGACACGAACTGGCTCGATGGGACGGCGCCGACGGCTGGCGGCGACCAGGCGCAGGCGCTGCGTTTCACTTACGGGGGCACGTCGGCGGCGACCTTCACCAACGACCTCGCAGGAACCTTCCTCCTCAACAGTCTGCTCCTCGATTCCGCGACGCCGGGCTCGTTGACGCTCGCCGGGGCCGCCTTGCAGTTCAGTGGCGCCACCCCGCAGATCGCGATGCTGGGATCCGCCTCGCTCACCGTGTCGGAGAACCTGGTGCTCAGCCCGGCGAGCGGCGCGGTGAGCATCACCGGCAGCGGTAGCGGCGGCCTGACGCTTTCCGGGACGATCGGTGAATCCGGCGGCGCGCGGAGCCTGGTCGTCGCGTCGTCGCCCGTGAGCCCAAACGTCCAGTCGATCTCGCTCTCGGGCACGAACACGTTCTCCGGCGGCGTCGTCCTGCAATCGGGCAACCTCTTCGCCAACAGCGCCGCCGCGCTCGGCGGCGGGCCGTTGACGGTGCAGGGCGGCAGCCTGCGGATCGGCAGTTTCACCTACGCGAATGCCATCTCGCTCGAGCACAGCCTGCTGTTGCAGACTTCGGCCACCAACACCGCGGCCACCTTCGGCGGGGTCATCTCGAGCGCGGTCGCCGGCGCGGGTCTCGATCTGCGAGCGGCCGATGCCGCCGGCAGCACCACCCTCTCGCTCACCGCCGCGTCCACCTACAGCGGCCCGACGACGGTGGACATCAGCCCGACGGCTTCGTTGGCGGCATCCCCGGCGGGCATCCTGCGCTTCACCGGCAGCGGCTCCGCGTTGAACAGCGCCTCGTTTTCCATCGCCACCGGCGGCCTCTTGCAGCTCGATGCGGCGGCGAGCGGCACCGTCAATCGGGTGGGCGACGCGGCCGCGATCAATCTGTTGAGCGGGAAGCTGAGCTACGTCTCGGCCGGCTCGAGCACCGCCCAGGTGGAGACCTTCGGAGCGCTGAACGGCAGCGGGTACTCCACGGTGAATGTCACCAACACTTCCTCCGTCAGCGTGCGCCTCGCCGCCGCGAGCCTGAACCGGTTGGACCGCGGCACCTTCCTTTTTTCCGGCAGCAGCCTGGGTTCGACCTTTGGCTCCGGGGTGGGCAACATTCTCTTCACCTCGGCGCCGGTGCTGGTGGGCGGAGGCGGCACCGGCGCGAATACCAGCATTCTGCCGTACGCCGTCGGCAGCTCGTCCGCCAATGGAACCGGCACCAGTCTGCTCACCTACAGCGCGACGACGGGTGTGCGGACCCTGATCTTTTCGGAATACGCGACCGATCTCGCCACAGCCCAAGCCACCAACAACGTCTCCTTGACCACAGGCGGCACCGTCACCAACAGCGTGGCTCGCACGATCAATTCTCTGGTGGTGGGTGGCACGATCGATGGCGCCGGTTCGCTCGCGATCACGAGCGGCATGCTCCTGACAATCTCCACTTCCACGATCGCGAACGACCTGGCGTTCGGCACCCGTGAGGCGAATCTCTTTCAAACCAGCGCGCTGACGGTGACCGGCGCGATCAGCGGCAGCGGCGGGCTGACGTCGTCCGGCACCGCCACCCTGACTCTGACCGGCAACAACACGTTCACCGGTCCGCTCACCATCAACTCGGGCACGCTCGCCTTCAATTCCCCGGCGGCCTTGGGGAACGACACGTCGGCGCTCGTGGTGAACGGACGAACCGGCAAGCTCACCTACACCGGGGCCGCTCCGTTGAGTTTGGCGCGCGGGCTGGATATCAAATCCGGCGTCTTCGGCGTGACGAACAGCGGCGGCGACCTGACCCTGGCCGGCAACGTGACCGGCAGCGGCGGCTTGATCCTGACCGGCGGCACGGGGCGCATCACGCTCGGCGGCGCGAACAACTACACCGGGCCGACCCTCCTCGCCGGCGGCACGGTCCAGTTCGGATCGGACGCGGCCCTGGGCACCGGTGGCGCGATCGATTTCCAGGGCGGCACCGCCCTCCTTTCCGGCAATTGGACCACCGCGCGCGAGATCTCCGTCAGCACCGGCGGCACCTTGGATACGGGGGGCTTCTCGGCGGTGTGGAACGGGGAATTCTCGGGGGCCGGAACTTTCGCCAAGGCCGGCCAGGGAGAGCTCGCCTTCAATTCGCCAACGCTGTACGCGAACAAACTGACGGTCTCGGAAGGAACCGTGCGCTTCGCCGGCACGGCGACGTCGCGCAGCTCCTCCTACTCCGTCGGCACGAACGGCGGGCTCGTGCTGGACAACCGGACGGCGGTCGTCGCCGATCGCATCAACAACGGCGCCCAAGTGGTCATGCTGGGCGGCGATTTCCGACTCATCGGCAATGCCGCGGCCCCGGTCAGCGAATCCGTTTTCCTCACGCCCGCCGGCGACAACGCCGGCGTGACCCTGGAGTCGCCCGGCGCCTTTGGCACCACGCTTCACCTGACCACCGGGTTCGTCAGCTCCTCGTTTCTGCTCCGCGGCGCGAATCTGGGCGGAGCGGCCGGCACGGCGTTCACCCGCGTCGTGAACGACAGTCTCGTCGTCTCGAATGCCCTGCTCCTCGGCGTGGTCGCCACTTCCTCGATCACCGGCGCGGGCGACTCCTTCACGATGTACGACGCCACCTCCGACGCGGCGGGCGTCATCGGCTACCGCCCGGTGTCCGCGGCGGACTACACGAGCGGGAACGTGCTGCGGAATCCGGCGAATGGCGGGACAGTGAGCACCACGGCCCATTTCCTCGCCGGCAGCGGATCGGTCGCGGTCGGGACGGCCAACACGGTGCAAACGCTCACCCTCGAAGGCGGCGCCGATTTGACCCTGGCCTCTGATCAAACGCTAACGGTCACCAGCGGCGGCATCCTGGCGCGGGCGGGCGCCACGCCGACGACGATCAGCGGCGGCACGATCGCCTTCCCCGGCGCGGGCCTTATTTACGCCGCCGGCGAGACGACGCTGGCCAGCCAGGTCACTGGCACCAGTTTCAAGAAAGTCGGGCCGGGCCAGCTGAATTTCAATGGCACCCTGGGCGACCAGGTCGCGTCGGTCAGCGCCTCCTTCGGGACGCTCCGGGCGGGCGCCAACGACCCGTTCGCCACCCAAATCGTGACCCTGACGACGCCGGCGACCCTCTCGTTTGCGTCGAGCAATGCCACGGTCGGCGGCCTCTCGGGCGGCGGGAACGTCGACCTGGGTAACGGCACGGTGACCGTGGGGAACAAGGGCGCGGACATGACCTTCGGGGGAATCCTCAGCGGCACCGGGAATCTGGTGATCACGGATGGTGGCAACTCCAGCGCGCTCCGCGCCTTCATCGGCGGCGGCACCTTCAGCGGGAAGGTGATCCTCAATTCCGGGCGTCTTTCGTTGCTCACCAACAACTCCCTCGGCCATTCCACCCTGGTGGTGAATGGCGGTTCAGTCCGCGCGTGGTCCCAAGTGTTTGCCGGGGGCAATTTCGATGCCGCGATCGAGTTGCACACGGACTTGACGGTTCTCGGCAGTTCAGCCGCCTTCAGCCTCGGCCCCAACACGACGGTCACCGGCGCCTACGACGTGGTGGTGCGCGGCAGTGGCGGTCTGGAGGTGCAAGGGCCGCTCTCGCTCCCGGCCAATCTGCGCGCGACGTATGGGCCCGACGATGAATTCGTCAACGCCGCCGGCACGATCACCCTGGACGGCAGCCAGGGTGCGCTGGTGCAGGCGGCCGGGGTGCAGCTCAATGGCGCGACTACGCTCAGGCTCGATCACTCCACCGCCTTCGCGGGCGGCGCCGGGGGCCGGCTCGGGGATTCCATTCCCGTGCAGCTCACGGGCGCTACTCTGTTGCTGGTCGGCAATTCGGTCGCCGGCGGGGTCACCGAGACCGTCGGCGCGCTCAGCGGCGCCGGCCAATCGACGCTCTCGATCACGCAGGGGATCGGGGTGGCGACCACGTTGCAGGCCGCCTCGCTGAGCCGCGTCGACCACGGGACTTTCCTACTGTCGGTCTCGAGCGGCGGACTCGGCGGGACGGGCACGACCTCGGGGGGCAAAATCAAAGTCACGGCCGCGCCGGCGCTGGTCGGCGGCGGGGGGACCGGCCTCGCCACGAGTGTCGTGCCGTGGGCCTTCACGCAGGATCCCACCCTCGGCTACGTCCCCCTGACATACGACGCCAACGGTTTCCGCCCGCTTGTCTCGTCGGAGATGCAGTCGAACCTCGCCTCCGCGGCGGCGACCGACAACGTGCGGCAAACTTCGTCCATCGCGAATGCCGCGACGCTCACGCTCAATTCGCTGACCCTGGCCGGGACGAGCACGCTGATCACCGGGGCTGGCGCGCTGAACCTCACGAGCGGGCTCCTGATCAGCGCCGGCAGCGGCGCGCCCGTGATCTCAAATCAGCTCAACTTCGGGGCAGCCGAGGCGCAGTTCTTCGTCCAGACCAACCTGCCCGTGTTGGGCGTGATTTCCGGCAGCGGCGGTCTCACGAAGTCCGGCACGGCCATGCTGACCCTGGGCGCTCACAACACCTTCACCGGGCCGCTGACGGTCAACGGCGGCACCCTTGCCTTTCTCGAGCTCGACAATCTCGGGGCGGACCAGTCGACGATCACGCTGACCGGCAGCACGTCGACGCTACGGCAGACCTCCCTCAGCGTCTTGACGCTGAACCGCCCCATCCGCCTCGGCGGCGGCCTACCGCTCATCTCCTCCGCCGGGACGCTGACGCTCGCGGGTCCGATCAGCGGGCCGGGCGGATTGCAGCTTCAGACGACGGGAACGGTGCAGCTTGTGTCCGGGAATACCTACGCCGGCCCCACCTTCATCACGGGCAACGTGGCCATTGCGGACGACTCCGCGTTGGGGGCCGGTACAGGTCTTTTCCTGAACACCTCCACCCTGCAGCTCACCGGGGATTGGATGACGGCGCGCCGCGTGCAGCTTCTCAACACGGCCAACGTGGATACGAACGGCCACCAAGCCGTCTTGAATGGGCCGCTTGTCACCTCCACCCTCGCGAGCTTGCGGAAAATGGGCGCGGGCACCCTCACGCTTACCGGCAATGACGCGCTCACGGGACTCATCATCCAGGCCGGCGAGCTTCGGCTGGGCGGCGCGGGAGTCGTCGTCGCGAACTCCTACTCGGTCAGCGGCCAGTCCGCGTTCGTCATCGACAATACGACGACCGCCCTTGGGAATCGCCTGAGCGCGACGGCCGGTCTCACGCTGAGTGGCGGCTCGGAATTTCGCCTGCTCGGGAACAGCTCGGCCGGCGTCCTAACGCCGATTGGCGCGTTGTCGTCCACCGGTGCGACCGCCAACCTCGTCACGCTGACCGCGCCCGGGACGGCGAGCGCCATCCTGCAGGCGAGCAGCCTCAACTCGCCCGGCGTGCTCGTGGTGCGCGGCGACGCACTCGGCGGCGGACCGACCGGCGGCTTCACGCGCTTGGTGGCCACGACGGCCCCCACCGGCTTTGCCGCGCTCGCCGCGAACACATCCGCCGCCGGCGCAAGCCTCTCGCTGGCGATTTACGACCCGAACAGCGACGCCGCGGGCGTGATTGGCGTGCGTCCGCTTGGCGCGGGGGATTTCATCGCCGGGGCGGAGATTCGCAACCCGCTCAACGGCGGCGCGACGCCCGTCAACGCGAACTTCCGTGCCACCGGCGCGACCACGGCGGGCGGCGCGGCGAACTCGGTGAATACGCTCACTTTCGCAGGGACTTCGTCCGTCTCGATGGCCACGGGGCAGACGCTTTCCCTGCTGACCTCGGGGGTGCTCGTCGAGACGGGCGGCAGCGCGACGATCACCGGCGGCAGCCTCGCGTTCACGGGCGGGAGCGGCTTCTTTCATACCGAAGGCGACCTCACGGTGCAGAGTGCCGTCACGTCGCCGATCCTCAGCAAGTCCGGCCCGGGCCTGCTCGTCTTCGGGCCCTCGACGCCGTATGCCGGGACGTTCAATCTCATCGCCGGCAGCGTGCGCGCCGGGTCCGCCAATGCGCTGGGCGGTGCGACCTTGACGATGAATGCCGGGACGACGCTGGATTTCGCGAGCCAACCCGCGAGCCTCGCGAGCCTCAAAGGAACCGGAACCGTGACGCTCGGCTCGAGCATTCTCCAGCTCGCCGCGGATTCGTCGTTCACCGGCGACCTCTCCGGCACGGGCGGATTGACGACGCTGGGGACCTTCGAGCCGTTCACGCCGGTCAGCTACACCGGGCCGACGACCGCCGGGAAATCGTTCTTCTTGCGCGCCGCGGGCACGGCCTTGGGCAGCAGCTCCTTCACCGTCCTCGCCGGCGGTCTGCTGCAACTCGACAACAGCACGCAGGTGCTCAGCCGCATCTCGGTGGTGCCCGTCACGGTAAACAGTGGAACGTTTGAGTTGATCGGCAACACTGGCTCTCCGGTCACGCTAGGCGCCGGCCTGCTCACGGGCTCCGGCGCCTCGGTAGTGAGGGCCGACGCGACCGGCGCACGCCTGCCGGTGGCGCTGAACTTCGCCGGCCTCGCGCGGCAGGATCACGGCACGTTCTCTTTCTCCGCCGGGGCGACGCCGGCCGTCCTCGGAGGCGGGCAGTCGACGCTGACCTTTGGCAGCGCGCTGACCGCCTCGCTCGTCGGAGCGAACACCACGGCGACCAATCGCCCCATCCTCCCCTTCGCCGTGGCCAACGACGCAGCCGGCGCCGCCAACCTCGTCACTTACGATCCGATGACCGGCATCCGGCCGTTGATCGCCTCCGAGTATTCCTCCACGCTCTCCACCGGCGACAATGTGCTGATCACCAGCTCCCTCACGAGCAACACGAACGACACGATCAATGCGCTGGTCATGACCGGCGGCACGATGTCGGGCAGCGGAACCCTGAGCATCACGAGCGGAACCATCGTGGCGCGGAGCAGCGGACAAATTTCGCGGAATATCGATTACGGTTCCCGCGAGGCGATCTTTCTCGGAGACGGCAGTTTCAGCGTCGACGGGGTGATCTCGGGCAGCGGGGGGCTGACGAAAAGCGGCACAGGGCAGCTCACGCTCTCCCGCGCGAACACTTTCACCGGTCCGCTCACCATCAACCAGGGAATCCTCTCCCTTTCGAGCCTCGCCGGCCTCGGTCTGGACACCTCGGAGATCGTGATGAACGGCGCGACCTTGAATGTGTCGACTATCTTCGCGCCCGTCGTGCTGACGCGACCCCTGCGTCTGAACGGAGGAACGAACGTCCTCGTCTCCCAGAATAGCGCGAGCTTGGCGCTCACCATTCCCAATCCCATCACCGGGACCGGCGGTTTGCGGCAGACCGGCTACCTCGTCCTGACCGGCGCGAATTCCTTCACCGGCAATGTGGAGATCGATGGCACGCTCGTGCTGAACAGCGATGCCGCCCTGGGTCTTGGGAACACGCTTTTACTCGGCGGCGGCGCCAACCTGCTGCCGACCGGGCCCATGCTCGGCAACCGCGCGGTCCAGATCATTAGCCCGGGCGCGGTCACGCTCGACACCGGCAAATTCGATGCCTCCTTCGGGAGCCTCGCGTCCTCGACATCCGCGACTTTCAACAAGAAGGGAACGGGCCGGCTCTCCATCGGCACGGCCGCCGCTTTCGCCGGGGAATTATCCATCCAGGGCGGCAGCGTCCGCCTTGACAACACCGCGGCGGTGGCGGACCGCTTCGGGGATTCGGCGACAATCACGCTGCAGGGCGGCGAACTCGAGCTCATCGGCCACGCCTCCCTGCCGACCAATGAAGTCATCGGCACCCTCAACGCTACTTCGTACTCCAGTCGGCTCACTTCCATCGCACCCGGAAGCGCTCCCACCACGCTGCGTTTTGGACAGTTGACGGGGCCCCTGATCACCATTCGCGCGGCCGGATTGGGAGAGGCGACGGGAGCCTATCAGCGGATTCTCTTTTCGACCGTCCCCACGATCGTCGACGGCGCCGTGCCCGGCGTCCTGCTCGCCAATGCGGCGGGCGACGCCACCTCCCTGGCGACTTACGACAGCAGCAGCGATGCGGTTGGCGTCATCGGCCTCCGCCCGCTCAGTGCGGCGGGATATGAAAGTTCCGCCCCCCTGGCCAACGCCTCGAATGGCGGCGCGACGCCGCTGACCGCCAACTTCCGCGCCACCGGACCGCTCGCCGTCAAAGGCGCGAGCAACACCATCAAGACCCTCAGCCTCGCCGGCGGCGCTTCGCTCGCCCTCGCGGCCACCCAGACCCTGACGGTGAGCAGCGGCGTGATCATCGTGGAGCCGGGGTCGCCCGGCACGACCATTTCCGGCGGCACGATCGGTTTCGGTACGGCCAACGACAACCCTGGCGAGATCTTCGCGGGCAGCGATGTGACGATCGGCAGCGCCCTGACGACGACGGCGGGCCTCGCGATCAACGGCAACGCGGTCGTGACTCTGGCCGCCCCTGCGCGCTTCACCGGCAGCGTGCAGATCAACCACGGCACGCTCCTCCTCGGGGCGGACAACGCGCTCCTGACGACGCACGACGTGGCGGTGAATCCCGGTGGGACCCTCGCGCTGGCCGCTTCCCGGAGCGTCAACGTCGGGATCCTCACCGGCAGCGGCTCCGTGACGCTCGGCGCGGGCGCGGATCTCTCGGTCGATTCGCAGAGCGTGTTCACCGGCGCGATTACCGGGCCCGGCGGTTTCCGCGTCCATCCCTTCACCTATTCCGCGGGCTTCACGCTCACCCCCTTCACGGTCGGCGTCGACTACGCCCACACGGGCCCGACCACGGTGGAAGGCGCGATCCTCCGCCTGAACGGAACGGGACGCCTCACCGCCACGAGCAGCATCGAGGCGCGGTCCACCGGAACGCTCCAGCTGAGGACCGCCGCCCCCGGCCTCCCGGTCCAGGTCCCCCTCCTCCTGACGAACGGCACGCTGGATGTGCAGACCGGGACCGCGAACCTGAGCCTCGGACCGCTCACCGCGCGCGGCCTTTCGAACATCAAGATCGACCACACCACCGCGGCCGTGCAACTCGACTTCGCCGGCCTCACGCGCAGCCCGGAAGGGGCCGGGCTCGTCTTCAACATGAGCAGCGCCGCCTTCGGCACCGCGCCCGGCGCGGGGGTGGCGAACATTCGCTTCGGCGGCAACTTCGCCGCGCAGCTCATCGGCGCCGGCGGCACTCCCGAAAAACAGCCGGTCGTTCCCTTCATGATCGCCGGCTATGCGAACCCGGCGAACCCGCAGTACACCATTTACAACGCGCTGACGTACGACCCGGCGAACGGGTTGCGGCCGCTCAGCGCGAGCGAGTACACCACCACGCTGGTCGCCGGCGCAAACGTGCGCCTGATCGGCTCGACGAACAACGCAACTTTCGCCATCAATTCGCTTTTCCAGGACGGCAGTACCCTCAATGGGACCGGCACGCTGCAGGTCGCCAGCGGGCTCGTGGTCGGGGCGACCGGACCGAGCATTTACAACAACCTCGATTTCGGGAACACGCCCGGAAATATCTTCGCCACGGAGCAACAACTGGGACTCTATGGCAAGATCTCAGGCACGGCTGGCCTGACGCTGAACTCGACGGTTTTCCAAGCCGCGGTGGCCTTCACCACGGGCAACCTGTTCAGCGGGCCGCTGACGCTGAACCGGACCATGCTCGATATCCAGGATGCCACGTCGCTGGGCGTCGGCAACGGGCTGATCACTTTCAACGGCACCGAATACGCGAGCAACGGCTTCTACCAAATCGGCATCCACAACG
This sequence comes from Chthoniobacteraceae bacterium, assembly GCA_035997375.1. Taxonomy (GTDB): domain Bacteria; phylum Verrucomicrobiota; class Verrucomicrobiia; order Chthoniobacterales; family Chthoniobacteraceae; genus DASYIS01. Next base: position 6,313 of record DASYIS010000249.1, on the reverse strand, counting down.
CGAGCTCGAACCAGGTGACGTTGAGCCGGGCGATGTTCCTCGGTTCCGGCGAGGTCATTTTCAACTCGAACTCGTTCATTACCCCCGGCAGCCTCGTGCTCAACGGGCCGATCTCCGGGCCCGGCGGGCTCTACCTGCCGGACACGATCACCCTCGGCGGACAGAACTCCTACACCGGGACGACCACCATCCTGGGCCAGACCACGATCACCACCGGCGCGGCCTTCGGGCAGAGCTCGCAGGTGCTGCTCAGCGGCGGGACGATGCGTTTCGGCGCCGGCCTGCATCTCGCATCGCCGGCGGCCATCAACGGCGGCTCGATCGATACGAACGGCTTCAACGTCACGCTCGACGGGGCGCTGAGCTTGAGCGGCCCCCTCCAAAAACTCGGAGGAGGCATCCTGACGATCGCGAACCCGGGCACCTATGTCGGGGCGCTCACGGTGGCCGCGGGCGAAGTGCGGATGGACGGCACGGCGCCGGCGAGCGGGTCGCTGACGGTGAACGCCGGCGCCACTTTCAGCGGCACCGTGCAAACCACCCGCACCCTTTCCGTTTCCGGCACGCTCGCGCCGGGCGATGGAGGAGCCGGCTCGCTCGGCAGCGGCGCGCTCAGCCTGCAGACCAACTCCACGCTCGCGCTCGAGCTCGGCCCGACCGGGTCCGACCAGGTGCAGGTCACCGGCAGCGTCACCCTCGCCGGCACGGTCAACCTCGCCTTGAGCCTCAGCTTCGGCCGCACGGACGTGATCGACCAGTTCACGATCATCCTCAACGACGGCACGGACGCGGTGTCGGGCGGCGGGCGGCTGGCCTACTTGGGAAATACGCTCGATGAAGGCGAGGCCTTCACCGTCGCCGGCCAACAGTTCCTCATGTCGTACGTCGGCGGCAGCGGGAACGACGTCGTCCTCTACGCCGTGCCCGAACCCGGCCATGCGGCTCTCCTCATGGCGGGCGCGCTCGGGCTCGCAGCCGCGCGGCGTCGCCGAAAGCGGGTCGCGGCCTTTTGATAACTCATCAGCCCTCACCATGCCTACGGCGCTCATCATCTGCGGGGTTATCGGACTGTATTTCCTCGTCGCGACGATCCTCCTTCGCCTGTCGACGCGCCTCGTCGCCGGCATCGTCCCCACGTTTGGCTCGGCGTTCGGCGCCATCCTCGCGGGCATCTTGGTCGCGGTGATCTTGGCGATTGTCGCGAGTGCGATTGGCTTTGGACAAGGCGGCTTCCGTATTTCGACGCTGGTCCTTTCGCTGTCGATTCAGGCCAGGGTGTACGCGGCGGTGCTCAAGGACAGCCAGGGCGGCGGGATCACCTATTGGCAGGCGTTGGTGGCGATCCTTTGCCAGATCCCCATCGCGATCGGCATCGGTTTCCTCCTGGGCTTTGTTCTGGCAGCGGGCGGTTTGACCGTCGCTTCTTTAATGCCCGACGCGGCTCAACGGTTCGCGCCGGCCGGCCTCGCGCCCCGGCAGGCGCAGGCGACCCCCGCGCTCCGGCAGACAAACTCCGGCCCGCGCTGGGGGACGCTCGAGACATCGGTCATGGTTCCGACAAAGTACGGCCAGGTGACTTACCGGGCAGGCACCGCCGTCCAGATCGTTCGCGAGTTCGGCACCGGGTACGTGGTCAGCATCAACGGGACCGAGTTTACCACGACGAAGGCGCAAGTTGCGATCCGTCGCTGATGAGTGTTGCCCCATGCAGAGATGAGGCCCGGTGGCGCGGGTTTGCCAAGCGCGCGCGATGCCGATTCAATGCGCGTCCATGACCCCGCCTCCCCTTTCGCCTGACGCCATCTTGCAAACCGCCTTTGGTTTTTGGGGGTCGAAGGTGCTGCTCACCGCCGTCGAGTTCGGACTCTTTACCACCCTGGGCGAACGGCGGCTCACCGGCGCGCAGCTCGGCGGCGAGCTCGGCTTGCACCCGCGCGGAATCGCGGATTTTTTCGACGCCCTGGTCGCGATGAAATTCCTCGAGCGCGACGGCGACGGCGCCGAGGCGCTCTACGCCAATACGCCGGCGGGCGCGCTTTATCTCGATCGCCGGAGCCCGCGCTACATCGGCGGCATCCTGGAAATGCTCAACGCGCGCCTCTTCAAGTTCTGGCACGACCTGCCCGAGGCGCTGCGCACCGGGCGCGCGCAAAACGAGACCAAGCACGGACAGAAGGGCCTCTTCGAGGAGATCTACTCCGAGCTCCCGAGGCTGGAGCAATTCATGGGCGCGATGACCGGCCTCTCGCGCATCAATTTCGAGGCGCTCGCGGAGAAGTTCGACTTCTCGAAGTTCCAGACCCTGTGCGATGTCGGCGGCGCCACCGGCTTGCTCTCGATCGAGGCGGCGAAGAAGCACCCGCACCTGCGCTGTACCAGCTTCGATCTGCCGGCGGTGGAGCCGATCGCGCGCAAGCACATCGCCGCCGCGGGCCTGGCTAATCGCATCGACACCGCGGCAGGCGATTTCTTTGCGGACCCGTTGCCGAAGGCGGAGGTGATCACGATGGGGATGATCCTCCACGATTGGAACCTGGAGAAGAAGCAGCTGCTCATCCGCGCGGCCTACGACGCCCTGCCGCCGGGCGGCGCTTTCATCGCCGTCGAGGCGCTCATCGACGACGCCCGCCGCGAGAACACCTTCGGCTTGCTCATGTCGCTGAACATGCTCATCGAGTTTGGCGAAGCGTTCGACTACTCCGGCGCCGATTTCCGCGCCTGGTGCCGCGAAGCCGGCTTTACGCGCTTCGAAGTCATCCACCTCGCCGGCCCCTCCAGCGCCGCGATTGCTTACAAGTAGGCGGCCGACACGTTGCCCTCTCCCCTGCCCCATGCCTTCCTCCTTCTACCGTCTGCTCATCCTTGGCGTGCTGGCCTTTGGCGCGCCGACCTTTGGCCAGCAGGCCGCGCCAAAGGCCCACACGCTCATTGTCTTCGGCGATTCCATCACCGCCGGCGGAGCCCTGCCGAAGGATCAGGCGGATCAGCTTTGGCTGAAGCTCATCGAGAAGCAATCGGCCGGCGCGCTGACGCTGCTCAATGAGGGCAAAGGCGGACGCCCCAGCGCTTCCGTCCCGGAGTTCGAGCAAATGCTCGCGCGCCGGCCAAAGGCCGATGGTTTGATCGTGGCCCTCGGGATGAACGATTCCCGCGATCTCACTGCCGAATGCGTCCCCAAGGCCGTGGCCAACGTGCGGGCCATGATCGAAAAGGCGCGCCAGGCTCATGGGGCGACGTTCCCGGTCCTGCTCCTCGGCCCGACAAACATCAACCTCGCTGCGCTCGGGCCCACGAAGCCCATCGGCCCGCAGCGTGAGGCCAAACTCCGCGAGCTCGGCGACGCCTTTGCCAGTCTCGCAACCGAAACGCACTGCGAATTCATCAGCCTCTTCGGCGCCGTCCCCGCCGCGTCGTTGCTCAAGGACGGCGTGCATCCCGACGCCGCCGGCAATGCCGCAATCGCCAAGACGCTGGGACCCAGGCTGCAAGCCTGGGCGGCCGGCTTCCGCTAGACTGCGAAGGGCGTCGGTTGCACGAATTATTTGCCGCCGATGTCCTGAAGCGACCGCTTTGTTCGTCGAACCCATGAACCCACCACTCAAACGATCATGACAACCACCAACACCAACACCATCCGACTCCACCGCGTACTCAAGGCCAAGCCGGAGCGCGTCTATCGTGCGTTCCTCGACGCCGACGCGATGGTCAAATGGCTGCCGCCCCATGGCTTCACCGGCAAGGTCCATCACCTGGACGCCAAAGTCGGCGGCACGTACAAGATGTCCTTCACCAACTTCACCACCGGCAGCGGCCACTCCTTCGGCGGGACCTATCTCGAGCTAAAGCCCAACGAGCTCATCCGGCACACGGATGTATTCGACGATCCGAATCTGCCTGGTGAACTCACCGTGACCATCGCGCTGAAGGAAGTCTTCTGCGGCACGGAATTGAACATCACCCAGGAAGGCGTCCCCGCCGTCATCCCCGCCGAGATGTGCTACCTCGGCTGGCAGGAGTCACTGACGCTGCTGGCCCAACTGGTTGAGCCGGAGATCCCGGATCAGGGCTGAGGACGCGCGGCTGAATCCGGAAGGTGCCAACGAATCACGCGAATGGAAGCGAATGCGGAAAGGCCTGCCTCATTCGTTTCGATTCGCGTGATTCGATGGCCGTTGCAGCCTTCCGTCTTTTCGTATCTTTGGTGTTTTTCGTGGATCGCGAAGCGCCTCTCCGCTCAGATCAACGCGGCGCCGCCTCGAGCAGACCGAGCCGCCACGGGATGCCGCCGTATTTCGCACCGCGATAGTCCGCCTCGCTCACGCCTTGGTAAAGGAAGCGCAGGTGGTCCGGGTCCACCTCCATCAGCTCGTCCACGCCGACTCTGAGCAACTCGCCGTGGCTGATGCTCGCCGTCCACGCCGGCGACTGCTCCACGTTCTCCCGCGCCGCGAAAGGCTTGGCGAGCGTGTCGGCCAGCCCGCGCCACGGGCCTTCGAGCCGATCCGCGAGGTACGCCTTGTAATAGCGCCGCCCGGCCGCCTGCGCCTCGATGAGCGTGAGATACTCCGCGCGCCCCTTGAGTTTGTAAGTGTGGGACGCCTCGAAGATATCGCCCTCCAGCGCGAGCACCTCCTCCGACCAACCGCGCGGAAAGTCCGCCAGCTTCGTCTCGCGGCGCCACATCTTGCCGTTGTTCGAGGTGTAAAAGAGATGCGCTTTCTCCGCGTCGCAGATCACCCAGAAGTCGATCCACTTTTGGCCGGGCGCGGGATTGGTCACCATCAGCTCCGGCTTCGTCCACGACTTCGCGTCGGCGAGCTTTTCCGTCGTGGAAACATACGGCCCCATCGCCGGCGTTTGCGCGGGGTCGGAAAGCTGATGGACGAGATACCAGCGCCGATGCGGCGTGAAATAGAAGACCTGCGGCGCGCAGTGATACTTGTCGGTGAACGAGATCGTCTCGCGCGACGCCGTGTTCGCCTGCGCCCAATCGGTGAAGCTGATATATTGCATGCAAACGCGGCCGGACTTCCTGCGCAGCGTGCCGAAGAGGTGCCAGCGGCCATCGTGAAAGACGATGGACGGATCCTTGAGCGCGACGTGCGGGTCGTCCGCGCCACGCTGTCCTTCCACGTCGACTAAAGGCCCGCTCGACTTCCAGTGAAAATCTCCCGTCGTCCACGCGGGCGGTTCCGCGGCCATGCAGGTTGCCGCGACCAGCAAGAATAGGCTGAAGATTCGAGGATTCATCGCCGGCGTGCGACTTACAACGCGCGAATGAAAACGTTGCGGAACGTGGTCATCACGTTGTGGGGCGATTTCTGCAAACGCAGCGGGCCTTCCTCGGGACCGCGCAGCGGCGGAACCACTCCCTTCTCCACCGGCACGTCCTGCATCACCACCTTGCCATTCAGCGTCACGGTGACCTTGCCATCGATCAGCCTGATTAGAAACGCGTTCCACTCTCCCAGGGGCTTGTCGGCCACGACGGTGGGGCTGACGGAATACTTGTGATCGAACACGAACCCACCCGAGCCGGATTCCTTCGCCCAGATCTGCACCTGCTGGCCGCCGGGCAGGAAGACGCCGCTGTCGCCCTTGAGCGGGATCTTCCATTCCAGTCGCAGCTCGAAATTCCGGTACGACTTCGCGGTCGCCAGATCCGTCCCCTTGCCATCATTGATCAGTTCGCCGCCTTCGACTTTCCAATGCTCCGCCGCCACTGTGGGCTCCTGCCAGCCGGCGAGATCGCGGCTCGCCAGCAAATCTGTGAATCCTTCAGGCACGTCGACCGCGAAAGCGGAGGCGGTGAGCAGAAGCAGTGAAACGAGCAAGTGGCGGAAGTTCATGGGATGTGGGGTGGGGTACCGAATGACGAATGACGAATTTGACCGCTCCTTCGTCATTCGTCATTCGTCATATTCGTCATTCGTCATTTCACAAACCCAGGCACCACCTTTTGCAGCCATTTCAGCGTGTCGTCCGGCCACGCTTTGGCGTCCCCTTGGCAATGCATTCCGTAGCCGTGGCCGCCGGTCGGGTAGAGCTTGAACTCATGCGCCACCTTCGCCTCCGTGAGCGCGGCGTCGTAGACCTTGCTCCCGACCACATGGACCTTGTCGTCTTCGTTGTGGACGATGAGCGTCGGCGGAATCTGCGCCTTGAGATTCAGGTCCGGCGCGGGGTGGCCGTTCTTATCGTCGAGGTAGGCCGGATAGACGAGCACCGTGAAGTCCGGCCGGCAGCTTTGCCGGTCGACCGCATCGATGGCCGGGTAGGTCCGCGCGTCGAAGCTCGTGCCCGCCTTCGCCGC
>DASYIS010000248.1:0-16593 GCA_035997375.1 Chthoniobacteraceae bacterium | reverse complement strand
ACACGGAAGTGAAACGCTGCAGCCCCGATGATAGTGCATCAACCTGGGTGTGCGAAAGTAGGACGTTGCCAGTCTCCCTCTCCCCCTTTACCGGTGGAGAGAAACCAAGAGCCCGGACCCCGCAAGGGGCCCGGGCTTTTTTGGCGTCCGGGCGAAGCGCGAAGCGCGTTCCCGCACGTTTTCAGCTCAGCCAAAGAGGTTCCGATCCAGCGTGCGATATTGGATCGCTTCGCTCAAATGCTCCGACTTCAGCCGCTCGCTGTCGTCGAGATCGGCGATCGTCCGCGCGACTTTGACGATGCGGTCGTAGGCGCGGGCGCTGAGGTTGAGCTGTGTCATCGCCATGTGGAGCAGGTGCTCACTGTCGGTATCGAGCTCGCAGTAGGTCTTCAGCAACTTTGAGCTCATGCGCGCGTTGCAGGTGACGCGCGAATTGGCGCCGTCGAACCGCCGGCGCTGCCGTTGCCGCGCGGCGATGACCCGCTCGCGCATCGCCGCTGACGACTCGCCCGGCTTCTTGCTCGTCAGCTCCGCGTATTGAATGGACGGCACCTCGAGGTGGAGATCGATGCGGTCGAGCAGCGGCCCGGAGATGCGGTCGCGATACCGCTGAACCTGCTGCAGGCTGCACCGGCACTCGCGTTTCGGATCGCCGAAAAAGCCGCAAGGACAGGGGTTCAGGGCGCCGACGAGGATGAACTCCGCGGGAAAAGTCATTGAGCCGGCCGCGCGCGAGATGGTCACGCGCCCATCCTCCAGCGGCTGCCGCAGCACCTCGAGCGTCGAGCGGCGGAACTCCGGCAGCTCATCGAGAAAGAGCACCCCGTGATGCGCGACCGAGATCTCGCCCGGCGCGGGATTCGCCCCGCCGCCGAGCAGGCCGATATCCGAGATCGTATGGTGCGGAGAACGAAACGGCCGCGTCGCCACGAACGCGCGGTCGGCGTCGAGCAGCCCCGCGATCGAATGGATCTTCGTCGTCTCGATCGCCTCCTCCAGCGTCATCGGCGGCATGATCGTCGGGATGCGTTTCGCAATCATCGACTTGCCCGCTCCCGGCGGCCCGAGCATCAGCAGATTATGCCCGCCGGCCACCGCCACCTCCACCGCACGGCGCGCCTGATATTGTCCATGCACATCCGCGAAATCGAGCTCTGTGTTCGCCTGGTGCTGCGCGAAGAAATTCGTCAAATCCTCGCGGTTCGGCAGCAGCGGTTTGTCGCCGATGAGGAACTCGTACGCCTCGCGCAGATTCGCCACGCCGTAGACCTCGATCCCCTGGACCATCGCCGCCTCGCGCACGTTCCCCACCGGCACGATCAGCTTCTTGCGCCCGCGCCGGCGCGCCTCGATCGCCAGCGGCAGCACCCCGCGGACCGACCTCACCGCCCCCGTCAGCGCCAGCTCGCCCACGAAGCAAAACTCCTTCGCAAACGGCAACTCCCGCTCCTGTTGCACCGCGATCATCGCCAAGGCGATCGGCAGATCAAAGCTCGGCCCCTCCTTTTTCACGTCCGCCGGCGCGAGATTGATCGTCGTCCGCGCCATCGGCCAATGATACCCGCTATTGGAGATCGCCGTCGTCACGCGATCCTTCGACTCCTTCACCGCCGTATCCGGCAACCCCACCACCACGATCACCGGCGACCCGCGCGAAGCATTCACCTCGATCTCCACCTCATAGGCATCCACACCGTAGACGGCACCGGAGAAGACTTTGGCGAGCATGGGGAGGCGGGAGGCTGGCAAATCCTTCGAGCAGCGGGAAGTGCGAAAAACATTACCAGCCGCATCGCAAGATGCCCGTGCTCCCAGCCACCGGGAGCGGGGTGCAGTGCAGCGCGATTCCAACCCGCCGCAGCATTGCCAAAAGGCCCATGTCCAGCCACACTGCGAGGACGTGATTCTGCTGCCGGGCGGCAGAGCGCCGCCGGCGCGCTTCAACGAGATCCAAAGTTTCGCCCCGCCGAAGGAACGCTCAGCATTCCGCGCGACCGCGCCGAATGAATCTCCTCTGTCTCGCCCTTCTTCGCCACGGACAAGGGAGGAGGATTCTTGATTCGTGCGCCAGTGTCGCACAACATCAGAGGGATGTGAGACCGGTTGCTCCGGCACAAAGTTGCCTCTAGAGTCCTTGAACTCTCAAACTGATTGCGAACAGGTCAAGTTTCAGGCGGCGGCGAGTTTTTCCTCGGTATAAGCATCGTTCAAGGCCTCCAGTTGGGTGAGCTTGGCCTTGAGCGGGTGCGGTGTTTCCGCGGGCGCGCCCTGGAGGATCGAGAGGCCCGGGCGCAGCAGGCGCTGGTGGACGCGCGCGTAGAAGAGCGTGGTGCGCAGCCCTTCTTTGGTCAGGCGGTAGCGGTGGCTTTTGGCCACGCGCTCGATGAGCCCATGCAGCCGCAGGCGCCGCAGCTCATAGCTCAAGCGGCCCGGCTTGAGTTGCTCCTCCGGCAGGCCGAGCGCCTGCGCCAGCAGCGGGCGCAACTGCCGGTTGCGGAACCCCTCCGGCTGCAGGCAGAAGAGCAGCAGCACGCTCAGGAGCGCCTGCACCCGTGCGTCGCCAAAGCGCAGCGCGCTGGCGTGTTGCCCCGCCACTTCCACCGGCGTTTGGAGCCGCTCGAACGCCGCCGCTCCGAGCTGGCAGTCGTGGCTGAGCTTCTCCACTTCCAGGACCCGCCGGTTGGTCCCAAAGCCGATCTGGCGCAGGGCCGGCAGGTTCAAGAGCCGCCGACCCACCCGGAAGTCGTAGCTGTTGTTGATCGTGGTTTCGGTCCGCAAAGCGCGGCCTTCTTTATGGTATTGTTTGACGTGGGTGTGCTTGTAGTAGATGTGCCGCGAGGGCTGCACGCCGGCTTGGATGACACGGGTGCGGCAGGTGCCGCGGGCCACCGTCTGTTTTTGCAGCTTGCGCTGGAAAATGAGTTGCACCTGCTCGGGCCGCCCGAGGTCGAGGTTCTCGCGGATGACTTCCTCAAAGAAGGCGCGGCCCTGCACGCCGCGCGCCCAGACTTGGGTCAGCGAGAACTCGCTTTGCAAAATGGAAATATCGTACCGGTAGCCGGCCAGGCGGTCCTTGCGCGCAAAAGGATGCGGCAGCCGCCCCAGCCATTTGCGCACGAAGGCGTCGATCTTCACTGCGCTCAACCCGTTGGCGAGGCGCTGCGCCGCCGGGAGATCGGCGCAACTCAAGAGCCCGTTATCCAGCGCCTCGAAGGCGATCCCCCGCTGGGTGAGTTGCTGTTTGAGGTACTCGTGCCCATTGAGGCAGAGCTTGGCCGGGTAGGGAAAGTAGGAGCAGAACTTGAGGAAGAACGGCCCGAAGTCCTTGTCCACCGCATAGAAGTAATAGTGGTTCACCATGGCCGTGGAGAAGACAATCCATGGGATGGAGCCGCCCTCGCCCACCGCCTTGCGGATGGTGCGCGGCACCCACGCCTTCTCCTGCGCCACGCCGACAAAGAGCACCCCCTCCGTGCGCCCGCTCTTGTGAAACTCCCGCAGCCGCTCCTGCACGACCTCATCCTTGCGCTGCCCCTTCGCGAAGCGCACGAGGTCGAGCTCCTCCTCCTGGATGAACTCCATGATCGAGCGCACGAACTCGTCGGTCATCGCCCCGGCCTGCTTGGTCGAAGCGAAGCGGTGCCCCAAGTGATCGCGGAAGTAGGAGGCCACGCCGCCCGGCGTCGCCAGCCGCCGCTGGTAGAGGTTGAGGTACATGCGGTCGATGCTTTCCAGTTCCAGGACCACGTGTTTGCGCTGGAGTTCGGCGACGTTGTGCGGCATAAGTTCTCTCGGCTCCGGTTGGGGTTTTATACTCCACACTGTGGATCAATCGCCGCTTGACGGCGACTTCCGGTTGCAGCTTCGGCCGCAGCCGCGCCACCCAGCCGGAGCCGCTCCTTTCAACTATATCTCGTCGGTCTGAGGCGCAGCCTCGCTAGAACTCGAACTCCAGGAGAGCCCGCACGCTTACGCTCGGAGAGCTATCGGTGCAGCCAAAGAGAGGCGCAAACTTGAACTCGCAATGTTCAAATGGCTCGAGCAGGAAACTGGGCCCGATGACAAAAGACAATTCCGGGTGCCGTCGATCTTTGTCCGTGCTACGGGTAAAGATGAATTCCGCGCCCGCGCTGACGCGCTGCGCAGGAAAGCGGCAAAGCAGCGCCCCTGTTAGCCCGCACTCGGTTTCCCGGTCCTCCGTGACCTCTCTTTCGTAAAACAAGTTCGCCGTCCAAAACCACCGGTGATGTGCGAAATCATCGGAGAATAGCAACCGCACTTCCCCGGCATCGGGCTCATGCTCCCGGAATTGCCATTCGCCAAAAAGCACGGGGTTGCCCCACCACGCGCCCCAGCCTGGGTGGCCGGCACCCATGTGAAACAACTCCGCCAGGGCCCATCGAAGTTCGACGCTTTCACCCGTGCGGCGAAATCGGCGGTGCGAGTCCCCCCCGAGCTCGAGATTCACCCCAACCTGCGCCCCCCGTGGCAAACCGATTTCCAACTCGCTTCCGAGCGCAGATCCCCACTCCCGCGGATCTTTCTGCAGCGTGGCTGTATAAGATTCCTCCAAGGCGAAATGCCAGGGCCGGAGAACATACACGAAAGAAGCCGGCGTCCGCAAAAAGGGCGCTGTACTTGCCTCCTCTTCCTCGGCGAGAACGCAACCCACTGGCGCCAGCAGCATGGCCGAGAAGGCGGAGCTAAACGCAAAACGAAAATACTTCCGAAAAGATAGATTTCTCACAGCGATCAGAATTTTTGGTTCAAGCACGCCGAACGGGCGAATATGACGAAGCGCGGGGTCGCATCGCGGTTGTTCCCCGGCCCTGGGCCTTTCAGGGTAAATCCGGTGGCCGGCGGCATCCACGCTCATGGCGGTCGGCGCCACCTTGGCGCCACCGGATTGCCGGGGGGACTTTTTCATTTGGGCTTGGGCGTAGGGTTGGCTTTCGGAGGATCCTCGCGGACGAGGGGCAAGGGGCGGCGGGCGTGAAGTTGCTTACCGGCCGGAGGCTTTGGCGGAAGCGCCTGAAGGTTCAATTGCGCGGGCCGCAGCAAACCCGAAATCTCCCCGGTGGACGCTGCTGCCGCCAGAGGGTTCTGGTCTTCTTCAGTTTTTCCGTGTGGAGTTTTCATACCCTACTTTATCCGCAGGTGTCAGCGCAGGCAAACAGGCTCCGCCCTTTCAAGCAGGGCTGGACTCAAACTCGCTGGAAACTTCAGTTCCGGCCAAGCCGATCAAGAAGTTGCCGGATCAGCTTGCCCAGCGGGCGACGCGCCGCCACGAGCAGGATACCCAAAGCGAGTGCGAGAATGTACAAGAGTTCGGTCGTGCCGTTACCGCCATCCGGGGAAATGTGAAGCCAACGTTCAATAAAGTCCATAGGGAGCCTCGGTTTGCAGTCACTGCGGATTTACCGCATCGGACACATCCAGGACAAGGAAAATATTCCAAGAGCCAAGTTAAAAATGCAGAAGTACTTTGGGTGTTCTGGCATGATTCACTCCTGCCCCTCGAGCGCCCGCTCGAATTCATCCAAGGCGTCGGACGTGTAGGGGTGGTCGGCCAATCGCTCGACTAGGGCGAGGTCGAGACCAGGCAGGAACCGGCTGGCGGTGGCACGTTCATAGTCGTCGCCGTGAAAGGCAAAGACGTGCAGGGCGCCGTCCTGCCAGACCCAGACTTCCGGCACTTCCAGCGGGCGAAAGAAGTCGAGCTTGTCAATGCCGCCGCTGCTCAACGCCGCCTCGATGACGAGGTCCGTCGCTTCCTGCCCGCGCGTGAAAATGTAGGAGTCGTCGGGTTCGCCCCCACGCCGGCGGTCCTTGCGCATCGTAGCGCTGCCGGTGATGCAGTAGAACAGGCGGCGGCGCCGGCAAAACGCTTCGATCATGCGGCCGATGTTGGACTTGATGAGTTCGTGGTGGCGAGAGATCGGAGACATGATTTCCAGGCGGTCATCGGCCCATTTCATGCGGACGGGCGCGTCGTCGAGCAACTCATCCATCGTCAGATAAGTGTCCCAACTGACGCCTTCGATGACGATCGTGTTTTGCTCCGTGACGGTGGGCATGACGCAAGTCTAGCGCGGGGACCGTGGCACGGTCAACTGGTCCGCCGGCTTGCGCGGGAGGGGGCGACAGATTGGCCGTCTAGTGAGGCCGGGGAGAGGTTTCCCTCGCGGCGCGATTTCCTGGCCGCCGGGGTAGCCTTGTTGGAGATCGACCTGATCCGCGGCGGGCGGTCCGCGGTCGCCATCGCGAGCGATCGCTTGCCGCCGGCGCAGGGCACCGGGCATTTGGTCTGCGTGGCCCGGCCGCGCACCGGCGTCGAGCGGCGGGAGGTTTATCTCAGCCCGTTGCGCGAGCGGTTGCCGACAATCCGCGTGCCGCTGCGTCTCGACGACCCCGACGCGCCGCTCGCCATCCAGCCGCTGCTGGACCGCTGCTACCGGATGGGCCGCCACTGGCTCGCCGCCTACGCGCGTCCGCTCGATCCTCCGCTCCCGGCCGACGAGGCGGCGTGGGCCGACGAGCGATTGCGGACGGCGGGGTTGGCGTAGAACGGGCGACTTCCCGCGCCTGGACATTCAGGCTTTTTGCGGCATTGTTTCTCACAGGGATCAACCCCATCAAGATATGACTGACGAAAGGAAAGTTGGCTCAACTTCCCGAGGGGACCAAGACACACCTCCTGCGGCTCATGTTGCCACCGCGTCTGAGGACGAACGTAGCGACGCGGCCGGCAGACCACCAACGAGCCCGGAAAGAGAGCGATTGCTAAGGGAAATTCACGAACAATTACGCTGGGAGCAACTTAAGAAGGACGTGGTAACGGAGCTGCAACCATTTTCGTGGAGGGCGGCGATCTCACGCTTCGCGCAACACCCGGCCTTTCTTGTGCTTATTAGCTTTGCTCTAACGGGACTCATCGGAGGCTGGACCACGCTCCGTTGGCAGAAAGGCGAGTGGGAACGACAGCAAATCCAGCTTTTTAAGCAACACCAAGCCGAGCAGCGCTACGCGATCATTGATGAGCTTTTCAAAACTGTCGGAGCGCACAATGGGGCTCTCCGGGATGCGGCAAACAAGTTCTATTTTTCGCCCGATCTTTCAGCGGCTGAGCGCGACGCCGTGAAGAAAGACCTCGAGCTGAATCGCAAAGAGTGGTATTCGGCAGTTGCGATCGTAGGGTTGAAAATTACTGCTTACTTTGACGATCCTGGAATCAAGGTTGAGTTCGACGAATTCGTCGGAAGACACAACAGCGCCACATACCCCATGATGGCATCGATATTTAAAGACCCTCAAGCCGAGCAGGTGCCGAAATGGGTGTCGAATGCCCTTAAGATCGCGGACGAGGAGACGAAGAAATTGCAACCGCTGATCACGTTGATGAAGGCGGATGCTCAACGAATCGACCCGCGACATGCGGCAGGCGTCACTGCTATGAATTCATCTCAGCCGCCGAAATGAGGGCTCCTTACAAATAACAATTCCCTGCGGCTGCCTGCAGAAGGCGGAGGGTTTGTCCAGCTTCCGACCGGACCCCTCGACGTTATTTCGCGGGCGGGCGGAACCTTTCCGCGACGCGCTCGACGCCGCCGCGCGGGCCGTCGACCGGCTTGAACGCCGAGGTCGCCGCATCCCAGCCGGTCCTGGTTGGGTAGGGGTAGAGCGGCATTTCCAGCTCGGTCTTGCCATCGACCACGCGCCGGCCGGTGAGCGCGCCGGGGCCGGTCCCTTTTTCGCGCCAGGTGCGCACGAGCTCGAGCAGGCCCGGGGGTTGGACGCCGGGTCCTCCGCCGTGCGCCATGCCGGGGATGAGGTAGAGCAGGCAAAACGATTTCGCCTTCTCGAGGCTGCCGAAGTGCTCGATCACGCGCTCGTAGTAGTCGAGCGTCGCGTGGCAGGGGACCACGGAATCCGCGGCGCCGGTCGTGATGATGAGCTTGCCGCCGCGCTTTTCGAAGGCGCTCAGATCGGGGTTCTCCGCATTGAGCCACGGTGCGAGCGCGGCGGTGTAGGTATCGATGTCCGCGCCGAAGTTGAGGTCGTCCGTTTTCTTGTCGGCGCCGAAGACCCACTTGAAAAGATAGAGGTGCCCGTGCGCGGCCTCGAGGGAGGCGCCGAAGGGGATGCCGTTGAAGATGCGCTCGCCGGTGACGCTATGCCGCGGCCCGTCGAAGAGTTTGCGCAGCGCCTCGGCATGCTCAGGCGTGAGCGTCGGATCCTTTTTCAGCGCCAGCGCGACGACCGCCTCGATGTCCTTCCGGTCGCAGCGCGGGTCGGAAACGAACTTGCCGGCGACCGGCGGAGTCTCCCGCGCGGCCAGGTATTCGGTGCCCGCGGCGACGACGTGGTCAGACTGCGATTTGGTGAACGCGGTCTTCTTGAGGATCTGGTCGTTCCACAGAAAGTAGGCGTGGAGCGGGGTGCGGCAATGTGCCGGAACGGCCGCGGTGATGCCGTCGTAGTCCTCGGGATAACGCTGCGCCTCCTGGAGCGCCTGCTGGCCGCCGGTCGAGCCGCCGCTGAAGTACGAGAGCTCCGGCGCTTTGCCGTAATAAGCCGCGACGACCTGCTTCGCGGCGACGGTCATGAGATGCGTCGCGCGGTAGCCGAAATCCCGCCAGACCTCAGGATTGCCCACGCCGGAATCGGCGTTGGGCGCCGTGCCCATGTCCGTCGTCACCGCGGCGTACCCGCCGGACATCGGCCCGGCGAGCGTGCCGGGCGAAATGTGGCCGGCGGAGCCGCCATTGCCCAGGCCCAGCAACCGCGAGTTCCAAGCGACGGGCTCCGGCAGCCAGATTTCGACATTGATGTTCGAGCCCTTGGCGGGCTGGAGCAGCAACTTCACGACCGTCCGTGGCGGCAGGTTTTTCGGGGCGCGCGCGTCGGCGCCCGGCAGCGTCGGCGCGACCTCATGCTCCACGAGGGAGATCGTGCCCGCGTCGATTTTCAGCCCGCGCACCGCGACCAGCCGTTCCTCCACCGAAGCCGGCGCGCCGGCGCCCTGCGGGTTCTGGCCATGGGCCGCCAGGCCGCTGAAAAGCGCGGCGAGGCAGAGGGCGGCGATTTTGTGATTCAGGCTGGCACTTGGGTTCGGCATAGGGGGAGGGAATGGGCGAATGGTAGCGACAACGCGACCGGGACGAGAACGACAATCTTAGACCCGAGTAATCGGTAATCGTTGGGGCAGTAAGCAGTCTCGGCATTGCGCGGCAGACGCGAAGACGCGCGCTCCGGCGCGATTACACTTCGTAGACATGCACCGCCGAGAGATTGGACGTCGAGCCACTCCGGCCGAGCGGGTGGGCGATACCCGCGTCGCCGGTGGCGAAGGTGTCGTCGCCCGCGCCGGCGGTGAGCGGGACGGCGACGCCGGCGTAGCGGAAGGAGCGGGCTCGCAACTTCGGATTCGACTTCGCATTTCCAGGGGCATTCCCAAACAGAAGTTTGGGAACGAGAGGAGAGCAATGGAATGGCGCGTCGAAGCCGCCAAGACCTCATTTGGTGAGATAGCCCACGATCTGCGGATCACTCAGCATTTCCACCACCACCCTCATCAAGGCCGCATCCATTTCATTCTTCGGCCGGCCCATCATGAATGCTTTGTCCGTTCCGGTGAAAGTCGCGGAATAGCCACCGCTCGTTTTCACGCGCATGACAATCCGGGACTCGATCTTTACCCAACCCACATCGGTCTTGGCCGAATCAATGGCCAGCGTCAGCGATTTCGGCGCGCCTTTTCGGATGCTCATTCCGCGTTTCGACAATTCGCGATGCGCGATCTCGATGGCGAGATCCGTCCACGCGTTCAGATCGGCATAATAGCCATTCGTAAACGTCACGTGCTCCACCGACGGCTGGCCATTGATTAAATCAATCGTGCCTTTCGACGTGAACTCGTGGATCGGATCGAACGGAAACGACGTGTCCGGCTTGTAGTAAGTTGTGCAACTGCTCAGCAATAACAAGGCAGCGGCGGGTCCGAGTAGGTTCAGTATTTTCATGTTGGATGGGTTGGATGTTTGTAATTTGAAATTGCGCACGCCCCTCACGTCACCACCACCGTCACCTTGTTCTTCGTGTCGGTCAGCCCGACCTGGACGCCGTCGCGCGCGGCTTTGAAAGCCGTCCCTTTGTCCAGCCCGCTCTCAGCGACGCCGCTTCTGGGCGAAGACACACCACAACCGGCATTCAATCGGGAGCCATTCATCAGGGGGTACGAACTTCTTAGGGATTCTCGTTAGCGCTGCCAAGAGGAAACTTCACGCCCCGTTTTACCCTCCCTCTCCTCGCGCTTCCCCCGGTCGAATCCGACATCCGGCAGGCTCGCGGAGGGCTGGCCGTCGGGGCCGTTCACGATCACCGCCCCGCCCGAGGGCCCATGGGTCAGGATGGCGGAGGGCTTTCCGTTGGGGCTATTGACCACCACCAGGCCGCCGCCGTTGAGCCCGTCGGACGAAATCTTGACCACCGCCTGCATGTCCGGGCTGACCGCCAGCAGGCAGCCCGAATCCTCCGTGCCGCGCATGGTGATGCGCGCGTGACCGTCATCGTGGCAGATGCTGACGCAGCCGGAGTCGCCCTCGCCGGCCTTGAGAAAGGCGCGGGGCCGGCCGTTGTCGTACGCGGCCACCAGGCCGCAACCGTCGTCGGGGTTGGCCAGCAGCAGGACCGCCTGCTTCAACTCTCCCGTGTAGAGCGTCACCCTCGGCTCATCCTTCTCCACGCTCAGGATCACGCGCCCCTTTTCCTTGCTGTCCCACAGCGAAACGAACGGCCCCTTCTCGCTCCCGCCCATGAGCATCTGCGTCTTCTGCGGCTCGTGGGGATTTTGAAACGTGATCACCCCGCAGCGCAGATTCATACCGGACGGCACCTCTGCGCCCTTCTCCCGCTCGATGGTGATGAAGTGCAGCAAGTCCTTCATCTGCTTGCGCAAAGCGGCGACTTCCTGGCGAAGGTGGGCGAGCTCGGTTTCGGGGGTCATGGGGTGGAGGGTAGCGGCTGGCGGGCGAAATGGCGAGCGCCGGCACCGGTGCCAGTTCGGCCACGGCGTATGCCCCTGATTCGTGCCGTCCGGCAAATCCATCGCATTGCGGAGTCGGGAGGGAAAGGGAGTTTCCAGCAGCCCGCGAGCGCTTGCAGTCGTCCGGGTTTCGTAAACACTTGAACCTCCGTGAACGTTCCCCTTCGTGCGCTCAGCTGTATTTGGACAGTGTTGTTGCTTGCTTCCAGCACGCTGGGAGGCGACCGCATCGATGGCGCGCTGCTCCGGAGCTTGGTACGCCACGGGCTGCCGGATGTGCGCGGGGCCCGGTGGGTTCACGTGGAGGACAGTCGGTGGGGTCCCGAGCGCCTGCCTTTTACGAGCGAGGGCGCGGGCAACGCGTGGTTGCTGAACGAGGAGCCGGGTGGAATGGCGGTCGTCGTCTATGATCAAACCCGCCGGGTGCGGCTCAAGCAGGTTCCGGGGAAACCTGCATACGTGCATCTGCCGTCGGCCATGGAACCCACGGAGGGTTTGATCGAGCCGGCGGATCTCGACCGGGATCTGCGGGAACTCGAGGCGGGGCTCGACCGGCTGCGCACGAAGGGCGGTGCTCGGGAAGAGAAGGCGCCAGCGGCTGGCGAGGCGCCGCCAGACTTGACCTCGGTCTTCCTGCTGCTCGCTCAACTGCAGGGGCAGGGCAACACGCGGTGGGTCGCGCGGTTGCTGCCGAAAATCCAGGCTCAGACTGGGAGCCGCAAACTCGCCCAAGATGGGCTCTCGCTCCTCGCCAGCGAGCGGGCGTACGAGGCGGATCTACAGTGGGTGAGGGATGGCAATCCGACCGCCTACGCGGAGGAGTTGGAGAAATTCGCGGCCTACCTGCCCAAGAGTTCCACGGCGCGCGAGGGAACGCTAGCCCTCGCCCAGCGTCTCCGCCTGCAAAAGGGGCCGTCGACCAAAGGTCTGAGCCGGCAGGCGGCGGAAGCCGAGCGTATCCTGCTCGCGCTGCGTCCCGAGCATCTCGTGCAACTTCCGGTGGGCGCCAATTGGCTGCTACCCCACGCGTCGTATGCCAATAGGATGTTAGTCGGTATGTTTACTTGGGGTGACCCGGCGCCGAAGGACAATGCGCCAAGCTGGGAAGAACAGGAAGAGTTCACTGGCTCGCCGCGGCCGCCACCGGAGACACTGAGCTTCGTGCCCATTCGCGATTTCCTTTTACGACGCGCGCCTGCGGCGGCAGCGCTCGTGGAGTTGTTAGATGATCGGCGCCTCCTCCGGGTATTTAAGCAGGATGAGTCTATCGGGGAATATCCGAGCAAGCCCGTGAGCGCCTATGGCCAAATCCAACGCCCCTTTGAAGTCCGGGAAATCGTTTGGGCGCTCTTGTGCGGCCTTGCGTCGGAATCCGAATCCGACTGGGCGGATGACAGTCCCGCCGCCAGGAAGCGGGTGGCCGCTTGGGTCAAATCGCTTGCGAAACTGAATGAGGCGCAGTTGGCGGTAGCCTACTATAAAGAGAAGTACGGGCCTGGCCAAGCTGAGCAGGCCATCCTGGATCACCCCTCCCCGGAGGGATTGGCGTTGCTGAGGCATCAGTATCTCGAGCACCTGGGTCCCGTGCAGGATCCCAATGATCGCTATGATGGCTATTCCATTTTGCAAAATCTAAAGAAGTACGTCGAGGTGCTCGGAGCGGATGGCGAAGCGTTTACACAGGAGTTGATGGCGCGTCTGCGTGGGCGACCAGCGGAACCGGGAAAGGATACCGCTGAGGGGCCGCCAGAGTTGAATGAGTCTCAGCTAAGATTGGTTGAGCGTTCTCTGCGCCCGCCCAGTCTGGAGAAACTGCTCGCTGAGCTCAAAACGGCGGACGAAAACACCGCCGGGCGTCTCAGTCACGACCTCGCGTTCGTCCTCGGCCCAACCCTGGACGAAAAGAGAGAGGCAAAGCTCCTGCAAGCCGCCGCTGAGGCGTCCAGCATGCCCGCAAGGCGCCTTCTGCTGTCAGTCCTCAACCCGACGTTGAGGCTGGATTCCGCAGCCGACCTTCCCCGGGTCTGGTATCGGACGTCATTCGCCATGCCGGAGGCGCGCCAGGCGCTCGGGGCGCTGCTGCGCGACCAGACCGTGCTGTTCGGCGAACCGGGCAACCCAGACGATCCGCCGTTCACCCTGGCGGACCAGACGCGGGAGGGCATTCTCTTTAGTCGCTTTGAGGAGCTTTTGCAGCCGTGGTGGGATTGGCGGAGAGACGATCAAACGGCGGCTGAGCGATGGACGCGGGCCGTCGCCGAGGCAATGATCGCCGACCGCCCCGCTCCGCCCTTTCCGAAACTGGGGCGGCGACCGGAGAATAATTGATACGTGCACACGCGCGTGGATGCTAGCAACACCGCCGACAAGTGATGGGAAGCGCAAGCCGAATCGGCCGGAGCCATCGCGAATTGAGCAGACGTGCCCAAGTGCCCTCTGCCATGCTCCGCGCAGTTCCCCCCCTTTATGAAACGCGCGCTGCTTTCCACGCTCGGCCTGCTGTTCCTGACTCTCCTTGGGATTCCGGCCTCGGCCGGCGAGCGGCCGAATATCGTCTACATTCTCGCGGATGACTACGGCTACGGGAGCGCGGGGTGTTATGGGGCGGATGCGGCGCTGGTGCAGACGCCCGCGATCGATCGGCTGGCGCGGGAGGGGCGGCGGTTTACGGATGCGAATACGACGTCGTCGGTCTGCTCGCCGACGCGGTACTCGATGCTGACGGGGCGGTATTGCTGGCGGACTTCGCTCAAGTCGGAGGTGCTGAGCACGTTCGCGCCGCTGCATATCGAAACCACGCGGCCGACGGTGGCCTCGATGCTGAAGCGGCGCGGTTACGAGACGGCGGCAATCGGGAAATGGCATCTCGGCTACGGGACGGCGGACGACTCGCCACGGTGGCGGACGGATTACACGGTGGAGCTGTCGCCGGGGCCGCTGGATGTCGGGTTCAACTACCACTTCTCGGTGCCGAGCAATCACGGCGACCTGACGGGGGTGTTCGTGGAGAACCGCTTCGTGTATGGGCTGCGGGCGGGGCGGATCCCGCCGGGGATGAAGCTCGCGGGGCCGGTGGCGGATGAGGACGAAAATTTCCAGGCGACGTATGGGCCGGAGGATATGGAGAACCCGGCGCGCGGCGGCGCGGGCATCCTGCCGCTCGAGGCGCCGCGCCGGAAAAACCAGCGCGTGATGGCGGAGCTGACCCGCAAGGCGACGGGCTGGATCGCGCAGCAAAAGCAGGGGACGCCGTTCTTTCTCTACTTCACGCCGGTGGCGGTGCACATGCCGGTGACGCCGGATAAGGACAGCGCGGGGCAGAGCAAAGCGGGGCTGTACGGCGACTGGATTTACGAACTCGACCGCAGCGTCGGCGCCATCTTACAGGCGCTGGACGATGGCGGCTTCGCACAGGAGACGATCGTGGTTTTCACGAGCGACAACGGCGGGGTGAATGAGCCGCAGCGGGCGGACCTGCTGCAGACGCAGGCGACGCAGGCGGGCCTCGCGATCAATGGGGCGCTGCGCGGCGGCAAGCATCACATCTGGGAGGGCGGCTTCAAGGTCCCCTTCATCGTGCGCTGGCCGGGGAAAGTGCCGGCGGGGACGGAATCGAACGAGATGATCAGCCTTGTGGACCTCTTCGCGACGACGGCGGAGATCGTGGGCGAGCCGCTGCCGCCGGTCACGCAGGGGGCGGAGGACAGCCGCAGCTTTCTCCTAGCACTGCTCGGCGCCGAGAAGAAGCGGCCGTCGGTCCGCGACGACCTGATCGTGCATAGCGCGGACGGGGTGTTCGCGATTCGCGTGGGGCCGTGGAAATGGATCGAAGGGGTGCCGGACGACCACATCGCGCCCGCCGCGCTGAAGGCGCACAAAGAGGAGTTTCGGCCGATGTTGTTCAATCTGATCCTTGACCCGAAGGAGACACAGGACGTGAGTGCGGCGCATCCCGAAGTGGTGGCGGAGCTGACGGCGCTGCTGAACCGCTATCGCAACGGCGGCTACAGCCGGACGCTGCCGCCGGAGTCGGCGATCAAGCAAGTGGCGGTGGCCACGTTGCCGCCCGTGGCCGGCCAGGCGACGGTGAACGAGACGCTGGCGCAGATGCCGGGCAAGCCGTGGACGGCGACCGGCGGCACTTGGACGGCGCGCGACGGCGGGCTCTGGGGCACGCAGGGCGAGGTGGAAAAACAAGGCGCGGATTTGCGAACGCCGTGTCAGATCAAGGACGCGACGATCGACTACGACCTGAGCCTCGACGGCCCCAGCCGCCACTCGCTCCGCATCGAGGTGGGCGATCCGGGGACGACGTTCCGTGTCGTGATCACGCGCACCTCGATCGAGATCGCGCGCAATCCCGCGAAAGGCGAACCGGCGGCGAGCGTCGACGTGCTGGCCCGCAAGCTCATCGATCTGAAGTCGAAGCAATGGTATCCCGTGCGACTCCATTTCGCGGGCGAGGAGCTGACCGTGCAGGTCAACGACGTGCAGGTGCACGCCAAACACGCGATGTTGGGGCAGCCGAAGACCGGGCTGAATTTCCTCGTCTTCGCGGGCAACGCGGGCTTTCGGAATTTGCGGATCAACGAATAGGCCGGGCGGATTCCTCCCGCCAACAGATAATATCGTCAGTGAATTGGAGGCGTTTCGTCGCGCGCCGGCGAACCGCCGATCTTGACAAAGATGCAAGATGACAAAAAGGTCATGAACCTTTCCCGCAGAGTAACCTCTTGCGGGCGCGCGACAGTGCAACTATAAAGAAGGTGCCGTTTTCCGTTCCCCGGCGACGGCTGATAAAATTCATCTGGCTGTAATCTGCGTCTCGGCGTGGAGTCGGCCCGGACCTCCCGCCCAGTTCACGCCCCACCCTTGCCGATTTGCCCCCGCGGGCAGAGCCTCGCTCCCGTTTTATTCCGTCCCGTCCGTTTGCCCCTGTTCCGACTATGAAACGCGTCACCAAACGTCAGCTTCGCCGTCTTCGCGCCTCCACCGCCGCGCTCGTCCGCCCGCGCAAGGCGCGTCCGTTGGGAATCTCCCTGGCCCGCTTCACCTCGGCGCTGGCGGTCGCCGGGGCGCTGGTCGCCGGCACTTCGCTCGCCACCACCTACTACTGGGACAGCGATGGCACGGCGGCCGGCAATACCGTGGGCGACGCGGGCGCCGGCGGCCTCAACCTGGGCGGGGCCGGGACTTGGGATACGACGACGCCGACCGCGACCTTCTGGCGGCCTTTTGCCCTCACCGACGTCGCCTGGGACAGTCTCGCGAACGCAAACGACGCCGTCGTGATCCAGGGCGGAGCGGCGGGGGCGATCGTCCTGGGCCAGCCGACCTCGGCGGGGACGATCATCTTCAATACCAACGGCTACTCCATCGGCACGAGCACCCTGACCTTGAGCGGAGCGGGCAGCGTGGCGGGGACGATCACCCTGGGGTCCACTGTCGCCACGGCGGCCATCAACTCGGTGCTCGACGGGACCAATGGGCTGCTCTTCAACGGGAACGGCGCGGGGATCCTGACGCTGTCGGCGGCCAATACGATCGCC
>DASYIS010000247.1:0-4697 GCA_035997375.1 Chthoniobacteraceae bacterium | reverse complement strand
CCCTTCGTCATTCGTCATTCGTCATTCGTCATTCGTCATTCGTCATTCGTCATTCGTCATTCGTCATTCGTCATTCGTCATTCGTCATTCGCGGTCGCCGAAGCGTTGAAGGCGCAGGGCATGGCGCAACCCTGACCGCGGCTTTTGCAGGGCTTTTTACGCTCTTGCTCCTCATGCTGGCAACTTGGGTTAGACTACCAGCTTCCCCTTTTTCTCCGCGAGCGTGATGGTCGCCTTGGTGCCGGAATTGAACTCGAGAAAATCCGCTTCGATCCCGTCGCTGAAGATGACGCCGTGCTCGCTCATCTGGCTTTCGACGATCAGCGGCGACTGCGCCGTGACCCGGCCGAAGAGGAGCGTCGCGCCGGTCGAGCGCGTGGGGAAAGGCTCGCGCACGGTGAAGAGCAGGTGCCGCGCATCCCACGCGAACGAGGTCTCCACGCCCTTCAGCGGCGGCCCGAGGGCGCGGCCGAATTCCGTGCCCGCCTGCTGCGCGACGCCGGCGGCGCCGGTGAGCAGGCTCTTCAGCCAGCCCGTCGAGCCAAGGCCCGTCGAGACGATGATGCCGCTGCTCGACTGCGGCTCGCTCTGCTCCGCCACGCTCAGCGTGTAGCGCGCGGAGCCGTGGCTGCGCGGGCCGATGAAGAGATCGTTGACCGCGTGCAGCACGAGCCCGGTGTTGAGTTTCGCCACCGCCATCGTCACCTCGCGGAGCGGGCGGCGGCGGGCGAAGACTTCCGGCAGCAGCACGCGCAGGCCGGCGACCTGGAAGGGAAGCAACTGGCCGTCGTAGCGCTTCGGGTCCGGGTTCACGCCGATGAGCGGCTGCCCATCCAGATACTTCAGGGTGTTCGCCACCAGGCCGTCCTGGCCGAGCGCGACGACGGTGTCGTCCGGGCCGAAGACGAAGTTCGGCAGCATGGCCCGTTGCACGGTCTGCACGCGGCCGAGCTCCGAAAGCGCCTGCTGTGTCTCGCGCAACGCCTCCTGATACTCCGCGTCCTCGTGCTCGTAATCGGAGAAATCCGCGCCGAGCCGGCTCACGTAAAACTTCGCCTGCTGCCGCGTGGCGAAGCGCACCCGCAAGTCCGCGAGGCGCGTCGCGCGCACGACGAGGACGATCTTGTTTTCCGTCAGGCGGTTCATTCAGGGGACGGGAAGGTGGTCCACGAAATACACGAAAAGGGAGAAAGACCGGAGAGGGGTCCACGGAAAACACGGAAGGACACGGAAAGGGGGCGGAATGGAGGCCAACGAATTGAGCGAATTGAAGCGAATCGGCTGCATCTTTCCGGTATTCGTTACAATTCGCTCAATTCGTTGGCCCTTCCGGTTCCGGCTTTTCGTGTCTTTCGTGGCCCCTCTTCCGGCTTCAGCGTTCCCGCCCGCCCTTGCCGTGCAGCAGTTCGCGCAGGAGGTCGGGCGAGATGTTGAGTTCGCCGATTTTGTCGGCCTTGGCGGCGATTTCCTGGAAGGCGACGGCGATGAGTTGCTCGGGCTTCATCCCGTTGTTGGCCAGCGCCTGGAGGACGGCGGGCTCGGCCTTGCCGAGCGCCTTCATGGTGGCCGAGACGCCGTAGGCGCGCGCATCCGCTTCCGCCATGGTGTTCTGCGCTGCGAGGGCGACGAGGCCCTTGCGCTTGTCTTCCAGCGCGATGCCGGCCTCCAGCGCCTCGGCCTCGAGGAGGTGCTGCTTTTCCTGCACCGCCCGCTCCGCGTCCATCTGCGTCTCGCGGATCTGGCGCTTCTTGTTTTCGACGGCGATCTCCGTGTTCAGCTCGTTTTCCTTGATCGCGCGCTCCTGTTCCACCGCCGCGTTGCGCCGCAGGAAGATCGCCTCATCGGCCTTCAGCAGAAGCTGTTCGCGCGTCTCCGCCTCGAGCGCCCGCGCCGTCTCGGGCGTGGGCCGGATGGCGAGGATAGAAAGACCGATGACCTCGATCCCGAGCGCGCCGATCTCGGGCGAAGTCGCGAGCCCCTTGCGCACGTTGGCGACGATGAGGCCGGCGGCGCGCATGGCATCGCGCAGGGTGAGGTTCTCCAGTTCCGCGCGGGCAAGCACGTGGACGAGATTGATGACGCGCTGCGGCAGCTTTTCGGGATCGTCCGAGAGATACCGCTGGCCATCGGGCGCGAGGGTGAAGTTCATCAAGCCCGCCAGTTTCTTCGGATCGGCCACGCGATAGGTCACCTGGCCCTGGAGCGTGATCGTCTGGTGATCGCCGGTCGTCTCCTCGAAGATGAACGGCTCGTCGCCGCTGCCGACGGGAATCGCGACGAGCGACGTGGTCGGCGCGTAGTAAAAGAACGAGAGCCCGGTCCCCTCGCGGACGACCCGGCCGCCCTGGTAGCGCAGAAGATAAGTGGTCGGAGGCGTTTTGATGAAGCGGAGGCCAAACATACGGGTGACGGGTTTGCGGTGGGCGGACGGGTTGGTTTCCCGTTGTGTTAGTGTGAAATAAACACGAAGTCAAGCGTCCAACGGCCGGCTCGCTCACCGTGCCGCCGTTTTCTCTGCCCGCTCGAGCCGCCTGATCAACCGAATGACGATGAGCAGCGGCACGAGACCGAGGAGGCCGAACGAGCAATCGATCAGCCGCCAGTAGAAGGGAATCCCGCGGATCGGCCCGCAGATCAGCGCGAGCGGGAGGACGCCGGCGCACGCGGCGAGGCCGGTGTAAAGCACCGCGATGTTGCGCACCGGATCCATGAGCGGCGCGACGAAAAACATGGCGATCACGATGTGCCCGAAGGCCAGCCAGTCGGTGCCATAAGCGAGAAACGGGAACGAGGCGGCCATCGCGTGCAGCCCATCGCGCACGTGGAGAATCCACCAGGCGAGCCCGCCTTCCGCGCGCGCCGCCTCGGCGGGCACAAGCGCGGCGAGGAGATCGAGTTCGTGGACGAGCGGGAAAGCGGTGATCCCGCTGAGGACGAGCCCGACGATGAAGAGCGCGAGCCAGATGCGGATCGTCCGCAGCGTGGCAGAGGGGGACGACGCGGCGATGCTCATGGCGAGAGCAAGCCGGATTTCGCCCGCGAAAGACACGAAAAAAGAGGCGGCAGGCCGCAGTCCCGGTATGGCCCGGGAAGCGCACGCGCCCCGCGTGCTCCGGTCGGCACCCTCCGAGGAAGGCGGAGGGGAATAACGGTGGATGGCAGGCGGGCGAGCGAGCGGCCGGCGCTCCGCATGCACCCGCTCGTGGCTTCAAAGTTCAGCGTGCGCGCGGCGATTCGGCGAGGGCGCCGAATCGAGCACGCGGGGCGCGTGCGCTCCCCGGGCCGCGAGCTGCGCTCGCAATTTCGTTGCTGGCGCCCGCGCGCCTTCAGCGGCAGTCGGGGCAACCTCCTGTAAATTCCTTTTGACACCTCTCCCCATGGTCCGTAGTTTGGCCACTCGCTTTTTCGCGACAGAAGAAGAAACAAGCCTGAATCGTCCGTAGGCGCCGCCGTGCGTCCCGGGGGCGAGGTCGGGCTTTTTCGCCCTCTGGCGCGGGCAGCGATGTCCGGTGCGGCCGGTCCTTTTTACCAAAAGGGCAGGCTTCGGCGGGCGAGTTTCAAGCCTGCATAGCTCAGTTGGTAGAGCACATCCTTGGTAAGGATGAGGTCATCGGTTCAATCCCGATTGCAGGCTCCACTCGCTCCGCCGCGCCCTGGGCGAGAGACTTTCCATCAACCAACACCAGTAAAACCCACACAGACCTGTCCCCATGGCCAAGGCCCAATTTGAACGCACCAAACCGCATGTGAACATCGGCACGATCGGCCATGTGGATCACGGCAAGACCACCCTCACGGCGGCCATCACCACCATTCTCTCCAAGAAGGGCTTCGCCGAAGCCAAGGGCTACGCCGACATCGACGCGGCCCCGGAAGAGAAGGCGCGCGGCATCACCATCAACACCGCCCACGTCGAGTACCAGACCGACAAGCGCCACTACGCGCACGTCGACTGCCCCGGCCACGCCGATTATGTGAAGAACATGATCACCGGCGCCGCCCAGATGGACGGAGCGATCCTCGTCGTCTCCGCCGCGGACGGCCCGATGCCGCAGACCCGCGAGCACATCCTCCTGGCCCGCCAGGTCGGCGTGCCGTCGATCGTCGTTTTCATGAACAAGTGCGACATGGTCGACGATCCCGAGCTGCTCGATCTCGTCGAGATGGAAGTGCGCGACTTGCTCACCCAGTACGAATTCCCCGGCGACAAGATTCCGATCGTGAAGGGTTCGGCCACGAAGGCCCTCGCCTCCGGCGACCCGACCTCCGCCGACGCGAAGCCGGTCATGGATCTCATGGACGCGGTCGATGAGTACATCCCGGTGCCCGAGCGCCCGATCGATCAGCCCTTCCTGATGCCGGTCGAAGACGTGTTCAACATCGAAGGTCGCGGCACTGTCGCCACCGGCCGTGTCGAGCGCGGCATCCTCAAGAAGATGGAGGAAGTCGAGCTCGTCGGCATTCGCGCGACCGCGAAGACGACCGTCACCGACATCGAAATGTTCCGCAAGCTCCTCGACGAGGCGCGCGCCGGCGACAACGTGGGGCTCCTGCTTCGCGGCACCAAGAAAGACGACGTCGAGCGCGGCATGGTCATCGCCAAGCCCGGCTCCATCAAGGGCCACAAGAAATTCAAGGCCGAGATCTACGTCCTCTCCAAGGAAGAGGGCGGCCGTCACACCCCGTTCTTCACCAAC
>DASYIS010000246.1:0-7558 GCA_035997375.1 Chthoniobacteraceae bacterium | reverse complement strand
CGAAAGCTCAAGCGCCGCTGGGGCCTGCTCTCCTGGCGCGGCCGGCGGCGGAGCCTGGCGGAGGAGACGTTCGCAGGCTTGTGCCACTCGGTGACGGCGGAGCTGCGGTGAGGGTAGAAATTCTCGAAACGGACGGCGTGTTGCGCGTAATCTTCCGGGGTGGCCCTCCCGAAACTTTACTTGGAAACAACCATCCCGAGCTATCTCACGGCTCGACCGAGCCAGGATCTCAGACGGGCGGCAGACCAGGCGAGCACGCTGGCTTGGTGGGCCACCAAACGCCAAGAGTACGAACTCTTCGCCTCCGCTGCCGTTCATCAAGAAGCGGCAAAGGGAGATCCTGAGATGGCCGCCGCGCGACTTCTCTGCCTTCAAGGTATTCCATACCTTCCTTCGCCGGCCGAGGCCGACGAACTATCTGAACATCTACTCGAATCTGGTATCATCCCTGAGGTTGCGATGCGCGATGCGACACATATTGCGCTTTCGGCTGTGCATAGGATGGACTTCCTGCTGACTTGGAACTGCAAACACATCAACAATCCGCACATCATTCGTCGCATCGAGAAAAGTTGCGCTGAGCGAGGGCTGGCTTGTCCCGTGATTTGCACACCGAGCGAACTTCTGCGAATATGAACACTGTGGAACTCAATCCTCTACTCGAAGAGATCCGGCAGACGCGTGAGCAGCTGGCGCGCGAGTCTGGATTCAACGTCCGCAAGATGATGGACCGCCTGCGGGAGTACGAACGTGAATTGGAAGCCCAAGGTGTGAAGTTCGTGTCGTTCGCGAAAAAGGCGGAGACCAAGTAGGCGGCGATTTCCCGCCTCGATCCAGGTGCCGGTTTCGCCAAACCTGAGGCGACCGTTCAAGCCGCCTCGTTGGCTTGGATGGCCCGTCCGCGAAGCCGAAAAGCCGGCTGACGCTCCGGTGGTCGAACATGCTCGGCGTGCCCTCCGGGCCATGAGCTGCTTTCCTCCTGGGATGATCCGGGGCGCCGTGACAGA
Source organism: Chthoniobacteraceae bacterium (assembly GCA_035997375.1). Classification (GTDB taxonomy): domain Bacteria; phylum Verrucomicrobiota; class Verrucomicrobiia; order Chthoniobacterales; family Chthoniobacteraceae; genus DASYIS01. The sequence continues at coordinate 6,551 of DASYIS010000246.1, read as the reverse complement.
TCCGCTTACACGTCGATTGATTTCCGAGCCACTTCTCCCTCGCTCTCCGCGCGGGGCGCGCCGTAGATTCCACGCGCCGCCGGAGGACACCGCGCTTTTTTTTCAATGACTTACCAACTCGATACGGAACGTTACCGGGGACTCGGGGGCTGGCTGATCCTGGTGGCGATCGGGCTCTTTGTTAACCCGATCAAGATCGGCTTCTTTATCTTCACCACGCTGTTGCCCGCCTTCAGCGAGGAGAACTGGGCGCCGCTGACCACGCCGGGCAGCGAATCGTATCACCCGTTGTGGGCGCCGCTCCTGGTCTCGGAACTCTCGTTCAATGCCATCATCATCCTCGCCGACCTCGGGCTCCTCGTGCTTTTCTTCACCAGGAGCCGGAAGTTTCCCAAGGCCATGATTGCCTTCTATCTCGCGAACCTGGCCTTTGTGGCGGCCGACTTTTTTCTCGCCCAACTGATTCCGCAGGTCGCCGCGAAGGCCGACGCCGAATCGGCCACGGAACTGGGCCGCATGGTGATCGGCACCGCCATTTGGGTGCCGTATTTCTTCGTGTCGAAACGGGTGAAGGCCACCTTCATCGAGCCACAGGAGCCGCCGGCTCCGCCGCCGTTCGCTCCGGCTTGAGGCGTGGCGGCGCCGATTAGCCGGCCGCTCTTCTGCACTCGGCAACCCGCGCGGCCTTCGGTACAACGGGAGCCGGCGTCCTTCTTTTATGAAAGCTCTCTCCGCTCTGCTGGTGCTCGTCGCGTTGTTCACCGCCCCCCGGGCCCGCGCGGCGGCGGAGGCCGAGTTGCTGGTCGACGGCGATGCGCTGGTCCCCTCGACCACGCTGGAGTTGCGCTTTGCGCGCGAGATGATCAAGGCCGAGGAGGTCGGCCTGCCGGCGACGCCTGCGCCGCTCACGGTGCAGCCGGCGCTGGCCGGGACGTTCACCTGGCTCAGCAAGCGCAGCGGCGTCTTCACGCCGACCGCGGAGCCGGCGATGGGCGCGACCTACACCGTCACGTTGCGCGCGGGGCTGAAGGATGCCGAGGGCAAGGCGGTCTCGGCGAAGCTGCCGGCCAGGCTCAAGACGCCGGCGTTTGGCGTGATGAGCGGGCTGCGGACGAAGGACAACAATTTGTCCTCGCCCACGCCCACGGAACAACTCGTCTTCAATCGCGAAGTGAAACTCGAGGGGGCGGCTGCGTTGTTCCGCTTCGTCGATGCGAAAGGCCAAACGGTCGGCGCCGCCGTGCGCTACGCGAAGGCCGGGGATTACTACCGCTCCGAGCCGGATGAGGAGCCGTGGGAGCAGCGCTGGGCGGAGGCGCACGGTGCCCCGAAACCGCCACCCGTGCTCGATGAATTCGGCCGGCCCAAAAAGCCGGAGATCAGCCGCAATCGTCTCATCATCCAGCCGGTGGAATCGCTGGCCGTCGGAACGGCTTGGCGGCTCGAGATGAAGCCGGGGCTGCATTCGCTGACCGGCGATTACATCCTCCAGCGCAAGGAGACTTCGCTGCTCGGCGCGCTGGCGCCGTTCACCATCGAGGAACTCACCACCTCCAGCTACTTGAACTCCGGCCGGTCCGTGGAGCTGAAGTTTTCGCGCTCGGCGAGCGACGCGCTGCAAGAAGACACGGCCGCGCAGTTTTTCAAATTCACCCCGGCCGTCGGGAATCTCCACTTCACGCAAGGCTACAACAGCATCCAAATCCGCGGCGATTTTCAGCGCGGCGTCGACTATCGCCTGGAGTTCAGCCCGGAGTTGCGCGACCAGGGGGGCGTGCCGCTCGGCGGCGAGCGGGTGCGCACGCTGCGCTTCGGGGCGGTCAAGCCGCGCGTCTATCTCCCGGTCGTCGACGGCCACCAGATGGCCCTGGGCCAGCGCAAATTCCCCGTCACTTGCGTGAACATGAAATCGCTGCGCGTCACCGCGCAGATCGTCCCCGCCGGCCAGGCGGCCGAGGCGCTGCGGACCTTTCGAGAGTATGAACAAGTCGAGCACGGCGACGAGCGTTTCGAGCGCGTGGCGCCGGCGAAGATCGCCGGCACGAAGGTCTTCGACCGCACCACGGTGCTGCCGAATCCGCATCTCGATCAGCGGCAGGAACTGCTCCTCGACTGGACGGAGCTGCTCGCGGGCGCACGGACGGGCGTGATCCTGCTGACCGTCGACGGGCTGCCGATGGAGGGGCTGAAAACGCCGCGCGCCGGCGCGCAGGCGCTCCTGCAGCTGACCGATCTCGGGGTCCTCTGGAAGAAAGTGGGCGACGAGTTGCGCGTCTCGGTCTTCTCCATGGCCACGGGCCAGCCGGTGCCGGAGACCGAAGTGACAATCCTGACCGAGGAACCGGCGGTCTACGACCCGGACCCGAAAGCGAAGCCCCGCCCGCCGAAACCGCTCGGCGCCGCCGGCGCCGCGCGCACGAACGCCGAGGGCCTGGCCACGCTCCCGGTCGTGACCAATTTGACGTGGCTCACGATCCGGCACGGCGAGGACACTCACATCTTGCGCCCGTCGACCACCGAGTTGCCGATGGCCGCCTTTCGTCTGCCGATCCAGTACGGCTGGTGGGAGCCGCAAGGGCCGAAAGGCGACGTGCTGCGCGCGCTCCTCTTCAGCGACCGGCCGCTCTACAAGCCGGGCGAGACGGCGCACGTGAAGGGCCTCGTCCGCGCCCTCGGCAAGGCGGGGCTGCGCTTCGTCGCCGGGGCGAAAGGGACGCTCACCGTCTCGCATCCACACGAGGGCAAGTCGGACGAGATCGCGATCGTCACCGACGAGCACGGCGCTTTTCAGGCCGACATTCCGCTCGATCCCGCGCAAGTCGGCGGCTACTCCGTGAGCCTGAAGCTGGGCGACGGCAAGCAGGACATCGACGGCTTTATGACGACCTTCCTCACGGCGGACTATCAGCCGAACGCCTTCGACGTCACAATCGCGATGCCTGCGCGGTTTGCACCGGGAGCCGAGGTCGCGGCGAAGGCGGGCGGGCGCTATTTCTTCGGCGCGCCGCTCGGGGCCGCGCACGTGAAGTGGACGGTGCAATGCAGCGACACGTCTTTCGGGACGAACGATTTTGGCGAATTCACGTTTCACGACGAAGGGCTCTCCGAGGCGAAGTCGTTCACGCAGCGCGGCGAAGGCGACCTGGCGGCCGGCGGCACGCTCGACCTCCGGCCGCATTTGCCCGAGGCGAAGAACGTCCCGAATCACGGCGTGCTCACCGTCGAGGTCACCGACCAGAATCAGCAGACCGTCACGCAACAGCAGGAATTCACGCGCGACGCGTCGAGCTTCTACCTCGGGATGAAAGTGACCGAGGGGGACAACATCGGGCAGACGGAATCGATCGGCGCCATGGCGATCGCCCTCCGCCCGGACGGGACGCCGCTGCCGAAGCGCGTGGCGGTCAAGGCCGAGCTCATCCGCATCTTTTATGAAACCGTGCGGGCGCAGAGTGCGGGCGGCGCGCAGGCGTATCATACGGAGAAGCGCGAGGAAGTCGTGCAAAGCGCCGACGGCCAGACGCTCGTGCCGGAGCGCGCCGGCGCGGAGTGGGTGCTCCCGCCCGGCGAGACCGCGCGGTTCAAGCCGGGACACGGCGGCGCGTATCTTTTCCGAATCAGCGCCAAGGACGACGGCGGCCGCACGGTGCGCACGCAGTATCAATTCGCCGTCTCCGGCACCGAGCCCGTGGCGTGGGATTACCGCAATCCCGCGCAGGTCGAGCTTCTCGCCGACAAGGCCGACTATCATCCCGGCGAGACGGCGCGCCTGCTCATCAAGACGCCGATCGCCGGCGAGGCGATGGTCAACGTCGAGCGCGACAACCAGGTCCTGCGCAGCCTGCGGGTCACCTTGAAAGGGAACGCGCCGCTGCTGGAAATCCCGCTCGTCAAGGGCGACGGGCCGAACGTGTTCGTCTCGATGATCCTCATCCGCGGCGCCGAGCAATCGACCCGCAAGCTGAAGGCGCCGGAGTACCGCTACGGCCTCTGCCGGGTGCACGTGAGCGAGCCGGAGACGGCGCTCGCGGTGAAGATCACGCCGCGCGTCCCGAAGGTCGAGCCGGGGCAGGAGATCGTGACGGAGCTCGCCGTGCTGGAGGCGAACGGCAAGCCGGCCGCCGGCGCGGACGTGACGTTCTTCGCGGTCGACGACGGGGTGCTCGCGATCACCGGCTACGACCGTCCCAAGCCGCTCGCCATTTTCGAGAAGCCGTTCCCGCTCAAGATCCGCACCGGTCTGAGCCTCTACGAATTGATCCCCGAAATCTCCGGCGACCTGGAGGCGATCGCGGAGGGCCCGTTGATGAACAAGGGCTATCTCATCGGCGGCGGTGGCATCGAAGGACCGGGCATCCGGTTGCGCAGCGACTTCCCCGGCACGGCGTGCTGGGAGCCGGCGCTGAAGACCGACGCGCAGGGCAAGGTCACGGTGAAATTCAAGGCGCCGGACGCGCTCACCAGCTATCGCCTCGTCGCGGTCGCGCACGCGGGGACGAACCGCTTCGGCTCCGCGGAATCGAACGTGCAGATCGGCAAACGGCTCATCCTGCTCTCCGCGCTCGGGCAGTTCGCGCATGCCGGCGACACCCTCACGGCGCGCGCGGTGGTCCGCAACGAATCGACCGCGGCCGGCACGGCCGTCGTGAAGCTGGAGCTCGACGCCACCGCCGAAAAACCGGCGAAGCCGCTGGAGTTGAGCGTCCCCCTGAAAGCGGGCGAAGCGCAGAACGTCGACTTTCCCATCAAGCTGAAGAAGCCCGGCACGGCGCAGTGGAAATGGACCGCGCGCATGAGCGCGGCCGGCGGGCAATTGGAGGACGGCCTCCTCGCCACGCTCAAGGTCATCTCGCCGGCGCCGATCCTGCACGAGACCTATCTGCCCGATCTCGGCGCGGCACAGAACGACCTGCTCGCCGGCGTCAACCCGCAGCTCCTCGAGGGGACCGGCAACGTGCAGGTGACGCTCTCGAACACGCGCCTCGCGTCGTTGCGCGAGAGCTCGCAGGCGCTCCTCGAGTACCCGTACGGCTGCGCGGAGCAGACGGTCTCGACGATGATCCCGTGGATCGTCTCCCGCGACTTCGGGACGATCATGCCGGCGCTGGCTGACGAGAAAGCGTTCGAGGAAGCGATCGGGCGCGCCGGGGATAAGCTGGCGGCGATGAAGACGGAGAGCGGTGGCCTGGCTTACTGGCCGGGTGGGTCGACTCCGGATCTCGCGGTCAGCGCCTATGCGGCGCTCGCGATGTCGCTGATCGTGAAACACGTCGGCCGGGAAGCGGAGATGCCGGAGGAGCTGCTGAAGTACCTGAGCGAATCACTGCGCACCGCCAACCACCTCAATTCACGGGTGTCGCCGGATGATATCGCGCTCACGCTTTACGCGCTGGCCAACGCCGGGAAAGCGGAGCCGGCGTACCATGAGACGCTCTTCCAGAAGCGGACGCAACTCACCTCGGAGGGCCGCGCTTTGCTCGCCTGCGCGATCATGGACGCCAAGCTTCCGAAGGTCGCCAAGCTCAACCCCGCTCCGATCGAGGCTCTCTTGGATCCCAGGGCGCCTTCCCCGGAATGCACCTGCTGGTGGGGCAGCGCCACGCGCGAGCGCGCGATCCGCCTGCTGGCGTGGACGAAGTTCCGCCCGCAGGACAAGGAGACGACGCGCTTGACCCAGGAGGTCCTCGCCGCGCGGGTGAGCGGCGCGTGGCGCACCACGCAGGAAAATGCATGGGCGCTGCTCGCGCTCTCGAAGTACTTCGCGGCGGTCGAGGGGACGGTGAAACCCGTGAGCGGCACGCTCGCGCGGCAAGCGGAGGAGAAGCCGTTCGCCCTCACGCCGGAGATCATGACGAGCAAGGCGAAATACGATTTCACCGCCGCCGCCGGCCTCGGGAAACTCACCGTCGCCAACCCGCAAACCCGCCCGCTCTACGGCGACGTGCGGTTCACGGTCGAGCCGCCGGTCGCGATCCAGCCGCGGCAAAATCGCGGGTACGGCGTCACGCGCGCCTATTATAAGATCGGCGACGATGGCGCGCTGACGGAGGCGAAAGATCTCCTCGTCGGCGACCGCGTGGTGGTCCTGCTGAAGCTGGAGAATCAGGCGCCCGGGCACTTCGTCGCGATCGACGATCCGCTCCCCGCGATCTTCGAGGCGGTGAACCCGGAGTTCAAGAGCCAGCAGGTCGGCGGACAGGACGCGGGCGGGCAGGACTGGCACTCCGACTACCGCGAAATGCGCGCCGAACGGGTGCTGTATTTCTGCGACCATCTGCCGGCGGGCGCGCACACGTTCCGCTACCTCGCGCGCGTCCGCTCCGCCGGCCGCGTGATGGCACCCTCGACCAAAGTGGAGGAGATGTATCGCCCCGAGCGCTTCGGGCTCGCGGAAGGGAGCATCCTGGAGAGCAAGGCGCGATGAAGACGGCGCGCCGCAGCAGATGCCGGCGGCCCCGGGTAGGGTGGGCGTCTCGCCCGCCCCGGCGGGCATCTTGCCCGCCTCGATTATTTCCGGGAGCGCGAATCTGTGTGGGGCTGCTATTCGCGTC
>DASYIS010000245.1:0-9812 GCA_035997375.1 Chthoniobacteraceae bacterium | reverse complement strand
CTGAACGAGTGAGCTAGCTCGTCACCCTTCCTCCGCTTCCCCGCCCAGTCCGCGGGAGAGGGTGTCGGCGACGGCGGCGAGGCGCTCGCGGACGCCGGGGAGAAATCCGCGGTGGCTGTGCACGAGGCAGAGCGAGACGTGCGGCCGGGCGAAGATGGAAAGGGCGCGGTTGCCGACGTGCAGCGTGTAGGTCTGCACGGCCGGCAGCTCTTCGGGAAAGGCGACGGCGACGGCGGAGAGCTGCTTCGTCAGTTTGCAGAGCGCCTCGGCGTCGAGGCCGGCGGGACGTTCGCCGCCTTGGGCGAGAGCGTCGCCGGCGACGATCATGCAACCGGTGATGCCGGGGAAGCCGCACGAGAGTTGGCTGACGCGGGCGAGGTCGAGGAATTCCTCCGTCATGAAGATCGCCTGCAGCGGCTCCTGGTCGATGCGCGCGAGCGTGAAATGGGTGCCGAGGAGGTCGTCCGCACGGGCACCGCTGTCGAGGCTGATGCGCCCCTCCCGTGCGTCGTCCTCGTCCTCGTTCTCGTTCTCGTGCTCGACTCCACCCGACTCCTTGTCCTCGCCGGCTCTCGGCTGTTCGGGAAGGGCGGGCTCGGCAGGCGTCGGCGTTTCGTCCACCGGCGGCATCGGCACCGCGACGGGCTCTTTCGCCGGCTCGGCTTTTGGTTCCGGCGGAGCCGGAGCGGCTTCGACCGGCGGCGGCTCGGCGTGCGTGAGAGCGGGCGGCTCGGGCGCCGGCGGTTTCTCGTCGACCAGCGGCCCCGGATGGACCGCGAAGAGCGGCGGAATGTGGAGTTCCGCCGGTTCGTCTTCCGAAGGAGCGGCGGGCCGGGCAAAATCGGATTGCTGGCCGGTCGGTCGCGGCGCGAAGACGAAGCCCGGCATCGCGGGCGCGGGCGTCGGCGTGGTCTCCGGCGCGACGAGGCCCGCGGGCCCCTGGAGCGACGGGGGGCGCACGAGCGGCCGGCCGGCGGGGAGGCGAACGTTCGACTCGAGGTTCGCCGGCGGGTTCTCGAGAATCGGCGAATGAGGCACCTCGGGCGCGGGCGCGGCGACCGGCGGAGGCTCGGGGGCATGGACTCTCGCTTCCGGCGGCGGCGCGACGGGCAGCGGAGGAGGGGTCAACGGGGGAAGCTTTTCCATCGCTTTCGCGGCTTCCAACCTGGCGGCTTCGAGCCTGGCAGCCTCCGCCTTGGCCGCTTCAAGCTTGGCCGCTTCGAGCCGTGCGGCTTCCGCCTTGGCGGCCTCGAGTTTGGCGGCTTCTACCCGTGCGGCTTCGGCCTTGGCGGCCTCGAGTTTGGCGGCCTCCACCCGCGCAGCTTCCGCCTTCGCGGCTTCGAGCCTGGCGGTTTCCACCCGCGCAGCCTCCGCTTTTGCGGCCTCGAGCTTGGCCGCTTCCACGCGCGCGGCCTCCGCCTTTGCGGCCTCGAGCTTGGCCGCTTCCACGCGCGCGGCTTCTGCCTTTGCGGCCTCGAGCTTGGCCGCTTCCACCCGCGCGGCTTCCGCCTTTGCGGCTTCGAGCTTGGCCGCTTCCACCCGCGCAGCTTCCGCTTTTGCGGCTTCGAGCCTGGCGGCTTCCACCCGCGCGGCTTCCGCCTTTGCGGCCTCGAGTTTGGCGGCTTCCACCCGCGCCGCTTCCACCTTCGCGGCTTCGAGCTTGGCCGCCTCCACCCGCGCGGCTTCCACCTTCGGCGAAGGCTCCGCGACGACCGCCTCGAGTGGCACTTCGGCAGGGCGGGGGACTTCCGCTTTCGCAGGCTCCGTCGGCATGAACGCCACCGGTGTGTTTTCCACCGGCTCCTGCATGACCTTCAGCCGGCGCAACAGCCGGGCCACGGGTGAAACGACCGGATCAGGCTCGACGGTTGGCGGATTCGGGACGGGGGCGAGCTCGATCACCTTCGCCGCGGGAGCCGGCTCGGCCACGACGGGCGCCACCGGCTTCTCCGGGTGTTGCCGCGTGGCCCGTCCGATCTGCTGGATGAGCTTCTGCAATGGCAGAAAGATGGGCGAATCCTCGGTCCCCGGCGCCGGCGCTTCGAAGGTCTCGGGGTAGCGCTCCGCCAGCTTGGAAAGCATGATCGTCGCGCGGCCGCGCGAGATGCCGTCGAGCAGCTCTTCCATCGCGAAATGGAGCCGGCGCGCGGGATCGTGCAGGCCGGGTTTCAGCGCGCGGGTCGGGACGCGCGCGAGCACGTCATCGAGCGTCAGCACCAGCATGCCGCCGGGCACTTTTGTCTCCTCGGGGTCCGTTCCGCCCCCACCGAACTTTCCTTCCGCCGCAAGTCGTGGTCGGGAGAGTGGGTGGGGGAAAGCCATACGGCGTCAATGGTCCTCGGGTCACTCCGAGCACTTCGTTCAAGGTGGTAATACCCGCGCGCGCTTTGTCAATCCCGACGTGGCGCAGGTTTCGGCCGAGCGGCGGAAGCAGGCTTACACCACCGGCCAAAGGGGCGTGTGGCGCTGGAAATATTTGACCGCCCCAGCTTTCTCCGAAGTCACTCCCTCGCAGCTCACGGTCAACCCGGGCGTGTCGACCTCGCCGACCATCGCCACGAAGTCATCGTAGAACGTGGCGTCCGTCTCGCGCAGCCAGACCAGCAGGCTCAGATCGTTGAACTCGATCGGCACCGACGTGTCCGGCACGTTGAAGAATCCGAAGACGCTGAACGCCCCGTTGCGATCCTCGCAAAACTGGCTGATCGCCTCCAGCAGCGGCTCGGGCAGTTCCCAGTCTTCGGCGCGGACCAGCGTCGGCCCGTCGCCCGGTCCGCCGCGGCGCCACTTGGCCCAGGCCCCATCGACCATCTAGGCGACGTTGCCAGGTCCGAAGGCCATGAAGGCGTTCATCCCGTGATTCACGCGCACCCAGACCTTCGCCGTCTCCGCGAGCCGGAAGAGCACTTCGCCCGGCAGATTCGCCATCGCCGGCTTGACCCCCGGAATCTGCGCCGCCGCCCAGTCCGCCGCCGCCTCGCTCGTGAAGACCGCCATGAACGTCCCTTCCGGGTGCGGGCACATGCAAAAGACAAACTCGTCGCCATTCCGCAGCGGCATCAACACGTCATGCATCTCCGGATGATCCGGCACGAAGACAAACAGCTCCGACTCCCACAGCAAGCGATACATCCGCCCCCGCAGCGCCGGCTCCTCGCCCGCCTTGAGGAGCAGGCGCTCCAGCTCGTTTTGGGGCGGGGGTTCGAGGTGGAATGATGAGCTCATGATTGGTAAAGTTCACATCGCTGCAGGCTGCGCCACGCTCACACCACCGGCCAGAGCGTCGGGCGGCTTTGCAGAAATTCGATGAGGTCGGGGCGGTCCGCCGTCGCGCCCGTGCACGTCACCCGCTGCCCCCGCGGCGTGACGGCGTTCACCTTCGCTTGGAATTCTTCCAGCAGAGCGGGCGCCGGCGCGCGCAGCCAGACGACCAGGCGCACCTCGTCGTAATCGACCGCGTTCGACGTATCGCTCCCCACGAAGAAGGCGTAGACGCCGAGCGCCCACCGCCGCTCTTCACAGAAACGCCGCACCGTCTCCAGGAACTCCGCCGGGAACTCCACGGGCAGCGCATCGACCAGCGTCAACCAGCCGTCTGCCCGCGGGCTGGTGGGGGGCATCCCCTGCGCATTCACCAGCGCCTTCACCCCGGCGGGGTCCAGCACGACCGTCCCCCGCATCCCATGGTTGATCCGCACCCACAGCTTCCCGTTGTTGACGCTCTTGAACAGCGCCTCCGCCGGCAGGGCCGCGAGTGCCGGCTTCGGCAAGGGAATCCGCTCGGTGGCCCACTCCGCCGCCGCCGCGCTCGTGAAGACCACGATGAACGGCCCCCGCTCACTCGGGTAGATGTTGAGCTTGAACGGGGCGCCGGCATCCAGCGTCAACTTCCCATACATCTCCGGATGATCCGGGACGAACGTGCACAGCGTCGACTCCCACATCATCCGCCACATCCGCCCCTCCAGCGCCGGGTCATCCGCAGCCTGGTGCATCAGCCGCTCCAGGTCGTTTTGCGGCGGCGGCTCGTCGTGGAACGATGGGGGCATGCTATGGCGTGTTCTTAATTAGCGAATAACCCTTCTGACTTCTGGCGAAAAGTTCTGCGACGAGGTTGGCGATCGGCTCTTCCAGTTGCGCGACCCACGCTTCTAAGTCTGCTTGGGCTTTCTGCAAGCTGGTCGCTGCTTCAGTAAGAAAGCGTCCGTAAGTATCGTAAATCCATTGGCCTCCATCTCTGAGAATCTCTAGCTCTTTGTCAGAAATGTCGATACTAGCAATCGTTTTTGGGTGCGTGATTCTGTTGCGAATTTGCTCTCCTTCAAGGAGCTTTGACCAGCCCGGTTCGGCGTAGAGGTTGGGCGGGATGCTGAGTTGAAATACGCGACCGAATGCGTTGATCGCAAAGCGAATATTGGCTTTGAAATCAGGGTAAACCGCCCGCATCCTCGTTGTGCCGTCGTTGCTAACTTCCCGTCGCTCGTCTCGAAGCAAGGAGAGTTCATCAATGTCCATGGAGTCACGTATGATTGGGATGGGACATTGTGTATGCAGAATTCCGAGACTCACACGGGCGGGTACGAGCAGCTTCGCGGTAAAGTCGTGTGTGAATCGCTTCATGTAGTCAGTGGCGCCCTCGACCATTGTGAAAATTGAGCGCGCATAGACCCGACGGAGACAGCCGTTGTCGCTGTCTTTGAGCAGCATTTCTGTGCAGGTCGAGACATCGGCCATCAGGGCGTCAATGCCGCTTCGATCCGGCTCCGCAAAATCGAAATTTGGCAGATCGATGTTCACCTTGCGGTTGATTTCGGAGACGCGCCCCGCCCTCACGTCACCACCACCGTCACCTTGTCGCTCGGCCGGCCTTCCCCCGCATCGTTCACCCCGGTGACCGTCACCTCCACCGTGGCGCCCACCGGCAGCTGTTCGATGGTCTGCTGGGTGCCTTCGCTGTTGGCCGCCTTCACCGGGTCGGGGTCGGTTCCGATGATCTTGCGGTAGTAGTTGAAGGAGTTGGCGCGGCGGGAGCCGGCCAGCTGGACGAGGATGCGGCCGCCGCCGATGGCGCTCGCCTCGACGCTGAAGGGGGTGCCGGGGAGCGCGGGGTCGGCCGGGCGCAGCAGGCCGAAGTCGTACCACCTCGGGTCGTCGTCGCCGAGCTTCCCCTCCAGGTCGTCGATGACGCTGCGGTAGCGGGTGCGGAAGGCCGCCAGCTTCGCGTCCTTGGCCATCAGCTTGTTCTTCGTGTTCGCCTGCCCCGCCTTCACGGCCAGGCGCGCGTCGCGCACCGCCGTCCAGAGCGTCCCGGCCAGCGCCGCCGTCACCGTCAGCACCGTCGTCGAGACCTCCATCGTCGGGTTCTTCTCGAAGTACGCCTTCAGCCCATTGAGCGCGGTGAAGCGCGCATCCTGCGTCGTCGGAATCCCGACGCGATTGTCCGGCAGCCCGGTCGCCTCCCAGGCATCGCTCCAGTCGTTCCCGAGTGAGATCGAGAGCACCTTCACCACCGCGCCGATGAAGCCTTTCGCATTGCTGTCGGCCACCTGCAGCGCCGTGTAGAGCGCCGGTTGCGCCCCTTCCGCGGCCGAGAGGTCGTTGTTCGACGCGATCAGCGCGTCGAGGTCGGCCCGCACCACGACGGGGCTGTTATCCTTCAAATCCAGCGCCACGGCGTGCTTTACCAGCCCGTCGTAGAGATCTTCGCCGCCAGAGACCAGTTCATCGTAACGATTCGGAGTAGGATTCGAGGCCATATACTTGCGTTTCTTCTTCGGGGTGGAGGGTGGGTCAACAGGAGAATCGGGCGGCTGGTAATTGGGGTCTCCGGGCTCCAGGCGGAACGCCGAGGGCGAACCCCAGTAGACGTTTTTGTCGTTCCAGACGAATTCGCCCCAGCGCACAGGTTTCATAAAGCCAAAGCGTGCGCCGTCCCGGCCGCTCGTCCCCGCCGGATCGCCCATCGGCTTGGCGACCGCGAGCCTCTCGATCCTGCAAACGCCCGGCGCCGCGCCGGGGAAGCGTCTCCCGGTCGGCACCGCGCCCGTCGCTGCACCGGCCGTGAGCCCCCTCCCGCCTCCGCGTCCGCCGTGGACCCGGCCGCGAGATTCCATCCCGCCAAATCGTCCATCGTTTCGCCGACCGCGAGACTCCCTCCCACCTCCACGTCCAGCTCGTCGCCCGTCTGTAACTCGATCCCGCCAAGACGACTGTCGCCGAGGCGATCGAGAGCCTCACGCTCGCCTCCCCGCCGGACGTCTGGCCGGCCGCGACACACCTCCCGGCGGGCAAATCACTCTGGAAACCGCCCGCTGCACGCCTCCCGAGCCAATCGACACCCCACCCGCACACGTGCAAACCGCAACCGCACTGGAAACCGGAGCCATTCATCAGGGGGTGCAGACCTTCTAGAAAAAAGCGCCGGGTGCTGGCAAGCGCTTTTTTGCGGACTGTCGCCGGCGCGACCCCTGCTCCTCCGCCCGTCGAACCGTTCCGCTACTCCGGCACGAAGCGCCGCAGGATCTCCAGATACGCCGTCGTGTGCCCGGCCTCCGCCCGCAGGACCCCGCGCAGCTTCTCCCGCAGCGCCAGCCATTCGTCAGTCGAGAGCATGACCATCTCCCCGTCGGCATTCAACTGCTTCCGCGCCATGTAGCGCAGGAAATCTGCAAACCACGGCGGCGGCGGGCCGGCGCGCGGGGAGAGAATCCTCCAGACCCGCGCGGTATCGTCGTATGAAGCGGTGACGATCCGCGTGCCGTCCGGGCTGAATTGCGCGCTCACGACCACGTCCTCATGGCCGGTGAGCGTGGCCACCACTTTCCCGCTGACCGCATCCCACACCCGCACGGTCTTGTCGTGGGAGGCGGTGACAATCCGCGTGCCGTCTGGACTGAACTGTGCGCTGGTCACCGGGCTCTGATGTCCGGCGAGCGTGGCCAGTACTTTCCCGCTGGCCGCATCCCACACCCGCGCCGTGTTGTCGGCTGAGGGGGCCACGATCCGTGTGCCGTCCGGACTGAACTGCGCGCTCAATCCCTCGCCAGCGTGGCCGGCGAGCGTGGTCAGCACTTTCCCATTGGCCGCATCCCACACTCGCGCGATCTTGTCCGTTGAGACGGTGACAATCCGCGTGCCCTTCGGGCTGAACTGTGCGCTCCACACCCCGCCCTGGTGGCCGACGAGCGTGGCCAGCACTTTCCCGGTGGCCGCATCCCATACCCGCGCAGTCTTGTCGTCTGAGGCGGTGACGATCCGAATGCCGTCCGAACTAAACAGCGCGCTCCTCACCACGCCCTCATGGCCGGCGAGCGTGGCCAGCACTTTCCCGCTGGCCGCATCCCACACCCCCGCCGTTTTGTCGTCCGAGGCGGTGACGATTTGTGCGCCGTTCGCGCTAAACTGGGCGCTCCACACCCCGCCCTTATGGTCGGCGAGCACGGCCAGGATTTCTCCGCTGACTGCATCCCACACTCGCGCGGCCCCGTCGAACGTGCTGGTGACGATTCGCGTGCCGTCCGGACTGAACCGCGCGCGGGTCACGAAGTCCTCATGGCTGGCGAGCGTGGCCAGGACTTTTCCGCTGTCTGCATCCCACACCCGTGCGGTCTTGTCCATTGAGACGGTAACGATGCGCGTGGCGTCCGGGCTGAACTGCGCGCTAAACACGTCGTCCCCATGGCCGGCGAGCGTGACCAGCACTTTCCCGCTGGCCGCATTCCAAACCCGCGCGGTCTCGCCGTCTGAGGCAGTGACGATTCGCAAGCCGTCTGGACTGAACTGCGCGCTCGACACCGCACCCTCATGGCCGGCGAGCGTGGCCAGTACTTGTCCGGTGGCTGTCTCCCACACCCGCGCGGTCTCGTCGTCTGAAGCGGTAGCGATCCGAAAGCCGTCCGGACTGAACAGCGCGCTCTTCACAGAGCCCCCATGACCGGCGAGAGTGGCCAGCACTTTTCCGCTGGCCGCATCCCACACCCGCGCAGTCGTGTCGTCTGAGGCGGTGACGATCTGCAAGCCGTCCGGACTGAACTGCGCGCTCGAAACCCCGCCCGCATGGCCGGCCAGCGTGGCCAGCACTTTCCCGCTGGCTGCATCCCACACTCGCGCGGTCGTGTCGTCTGAGGCGGTGAGGATCAGAAAGCCATCCGGACTGAACTGCGCGCTCCTCACAAAGCCCTCATGGCCGGCGAGCGTGGTCAGCACTTTCCCGCTGGCCGCATCCCATACCCGCGCAGTGTTGTCGTCTGAGGCGGTGACGATCCGCGTGTCGTCCGGACTGAACTGCGCGCTTCTCACGTCGTCCCGATGGCCGGCGAGCGTGGCCAGCATTTTCCCGCTGACTGCATCCCACACCCGTGCGGTCTTATCGGCCGAGGTTGTGACGATCCGCATGCCGTCCAAACTAAATTGCGCGCTCCACACACCGCCCTCATGGCCGACGAGCGTTGCCAGCACTTTGCCGCTCGCCGCATCCCACACCTGCGCAGTCTTGTCCCACGAGGCGGTGACGATCCGCAAGCCGTCCGGACTGAACTGTGCACTCTCCACCACGCCGTCATGGCCGGCG
Source organism: Chthoniobacteraceae bacterium (assembly GCA_035997375.1). GTDB lineage: Bacteria > Verrucomicrobiota > Verrucomicrobiia > Chthoniobacterales > Chthoniobacteraceae > DASYIS01. The sequence continues at coordinate 1,243 of DASYIS010000245.1, read as the reverse complement.
AGCGTGGCCAGAACTTTCCCGCTGGTTGCATCCCACACCCGCGCGGTCTTGTCGTCTGAGGCGGTGACCATCCGCGTGCCGTCCGGACTGAACTGCGCGCTCCTCACCAAGTCCTCATGATCCCGGAGAATAGTGAGCGGAAGCGAATGGCTCCAGTCATTGAGTGCCGCTGCGACTTTTTCGGCGGCAAGAGTCGATCGTGGCTCGTAGTCGCAAGCTCGGGTCAAGTGGGCAAAGGCCGCTTGCTCGTCGCCGGCCCGCAGCTTTTCTTCAGCAATGAGCCGATCGGAGCGAGCGGCTTGTTCGTTGAGCGTCTGCGCCTGGGTCTCGGCTTTCCTGGCCGCAGCCTCGCCGCTCACCGCCTTCGCGGTCGCTTGCTTAGCGTGTTCCTTTTCCACCCCGGCCCGCCACCAGAACCAACCCGCGGCGACGGCGAGAAAGAGGACAATGGCGGCGGCGATCTGGAGGCGGCGGTTGAAGGTGCGCAGGCGGGCGGCTTCGGCTTCGGCTCGGGCCAGTTCCTGGCGGGCCAGCTCCGCACGGTAGGAGGCGTCGCGCTTGGTGAGCTGACCGAGGTCGACGCCGAGCAGGCCGGCGGTGATTTTGAGCAGGCCGAGCTCCAGCCGGGCGCGGTAGGCTTCGGCGAGGGTGGCGATCCTTTCCGCGGGGAGCGCGCTGTGCAGGGTGAGGTGCTCGCGGTAGGCCGCGGCGCTGACGAAGCCTTCGGCGCGCATCCCACCCGGACGGAGGTCGGCGGCGAGCGGTTCCGTGCGCGCGGTCCAGTCGAGCGTGCCGTCGGGTTGCACCATGCCGAAACGAAGCTCGTGGCCGAAACATTCCTCCTCGGGGAGGATGCCGTCGCGCGCTTTGGCCAGATCGTCAGCATTCGGCTCGCCGGCGATCATCACGGCGAGGATGCGCTCGCACCCGCCGAGCTCCTTGAATCCGCGCACTTCCTTGCCCACCCACGGGCTGACGGCACTGCGCGGGCTGCACAGGACGATGAGGTGATCGCTGACCTCCAGCGCGGCGCGGATGCCGGTGGCGAGATCGGCGTTGGCGGGCAGCTCGTCTTCGTCGCGGAAGATCGGGTAAAGGCTCGCGGGGACGGGCTCGCCGCGCAGATTCGGCGTGCCGACGAGATCCGGCGGGACGACGTAACGCTCCAGCGCGCGGTGCAGCCACTCCGCCCAGCGCCGGCCTTCCTGGGCATTGTCGGCGTGGCGATACGAGATGAACGCGC
>DASYIS010000244.1:0-20082 GCA_035997375.1 Chthoniobacteraceae bacterium | reverse complement strand
TGTTCGCCCCGGCCGCGGTCAGGCTGATCAGCCCAGGCAGGCTGACATCGCGAATGATGAGCGCGTCGGTGAGCGGGCCGAAGGCGGAGCCGCTCGTCACGTCGCGCCCGTCGAGAGTGAGTGCGGCGAGGTTGGTGACGGAGCCGAGCCGGAACACGAACTGGCTGGCGGTGATGCTGCCCGACGTCAGGTCGGTCACGAGCGGATTGCGCATGTTCAGCACCGCACCCGCGCCGTTCACCGTAACGACGCCGTTGCTGCGGTCGCTGTTCGTCTTGGTGATGTTGCCGCCGATGTTGAAGGTGCCGCCGGTGATGTTGAGCAAGCCGCGCGCGGTGCCGTTGTTGGCCTGGGTGCCGAGGACGACATCGTTGTACACGGTGAAGGCGCCGCCGGCGAAGTTTAGCGTGCCGAGGGCCGTCGCCGCCGCGTTGGCGCTGCCGTTGTAGTGGGTGTCGACCCCGAGGGTCAGGCTGTTTGCCACGACGGAATTGCTCGCGGAGCTGCTGAGCGTGAGGGTGCCGGTCGCCCCGCCGAGTACGGTGCTGAGGGTCTTCTCGCCGAGCACGATGGCATCGAAGCTGCCGGTCAAAATGCTGCCCGCGTTCCCGGCGTTCAGCGTGCCGGTGGAGGAGGCGCCACTGGTGCTGTTCGCATCGTCGATACGGCCAAGGTTGAGACTGAGCGTGCGCTCCGCGAAACCCTTGAGGTTCAGCGTCCCACCCGCGGGCAGGGTGACGGTGGCCGTCCCCTTGCGGCCCCCGATCGTCATGGCCTGCGTGGTCAAATTATTGACGCCGGAGCCAAGCGTGAGCGTCGAGGCCGTCAGCGTGCTGCCGGAGGAGTTCGCGTTATCGGAAATGGTGATCTCGCTCGCGGCGGAGATGTCGTTGGCGGTGGCCAGGACCACCGTGCCGGCCGTGTTGCTCGCCACCGACTCGAACGACTGCGTCTGCACGCCAATGCGCATCTTGTCGAGCTTGGCGGTGAATTGCGTCACCGCGCCGATGCCGTTGACGGTCAGGTTCAGCGTGCCCACTTTGGCCACGGGGGAAAAAGTCAAGGAGCCGGCGACAAAAAGCGGAACGGCGACGCCGATATCGAGCGTGTCGTCAATGCCCGATCCGACGCTGACCGTGCCGCCGGTCTGGGTGAACACGGCGGTGCCATTCACGCCGATCTGCAAACTGCGGCCGATGCTGGTCGAGAACGCGGAGTTCGGCCGGAAGACGCCGGTCGCCGTCCCGGCGGGCGTCGTGGCGTCGATCCGCAGGGAGCCCCCAAGTGACAGCGGGGCGTTCAGTGACGCGACGATCTTTCCGGGATCGGCAAAGTTCGAATCCGTACTGGCGTTGCTGAGAAAGGTCAGGTTCCCCTCCGTGCCGGCGAGGGAGGTGATGCTGCCATTGTAAGTCAGCGTCTTGCCGGTGCCCGTGGTGCCGGCGGCGACCGAAATGACCGAATTGCCGCCGACCTCAATGGTGCGCGCGGCATTCAAGGTCATCGTGGAAGTGACGCTCAGGGTGCCATCGTAAATCTTCAGCGTGGGGGTGCCGGTGAGGGCGCCCAGCCGGTTGTCCAGGTCGATCTGGAGCGTGCCGCCGACGATCGAGGTCGGGCCGGTATACGTGTTCGCGCCGGCCAGGATCACCGTGCCGGGGCCGGCCTTCACCAAGCCTACCGCATTGACCGCGCCGACGCCGTTATTGATGATATTGGCGCTGCTGCCGATCGTCAGCGTCCCGATGGGGTTGGGGATCGTGAGGACCAGGTCCGTTCCGGCGGCGGTGCCGGCGGTCAGAAAGCCATTGTCGATCGACCCGCCAAACAGGCCGGAGGTCTGGTGGATGAGACCGCCGGTGTCGATGTTGAGCGTAAAGCCGCTGAGATCGATGCTGATCCCATCGCTGGCGAGATTCAGCGAGTTGACCGTCCGGATGAGGGTGCCGGTCGGGGGAGTAGTATCGGTCAAGGTGATCCCGCCGGGCTGATCCACCTTCTGGTTGCTCGTCGTCGCCCACAAGTCCTGGCTTTGGTTCAACGTGGACGTCGTCCTCTTCACCGAGATCGGCGCGACGGTACTGTAACTGGCGAAGTCGGCGAAGTTGCCGCTATCGTAAAGCGCCCACCCGCCGATGACGTTGTCGTTCAACGCGGGGGCGGCCGTGAAGACGATCCGGTCGCGGTTGTCGACGCCGATCTGGCTGGGGGTGAGGAAGCCGGCCGAGTTCGACTGAAAGAAGACGACCGCGCCCTGGCTGCGGGCGAGCGAGGCAAAGGTCAGCGTGGAGGTCTGCCCGCTCGCCGCCTGGTCGGCAAAGAGGTTGGTGGTACCGGAGAGCAGGTTGACCGCGCCCGCGGTTTCCGCAAAGGCGGCCGTCGAGCCGTCGTTGGAAAAGGCAAACGTGCCGCCGCGCAAGTTGAGCGGCACGACGTCGGGGAGGCGGTTGCCGTTGTTGTTCGTGCTGGTATTGGTCAGGCGCAAGGTTCCGCCGTCGGAGATGTTGATCGCGGTGGTGGCCGTGAGCCGGCCGACGTTGTTGCCCGCCAGTTCGAGCTCGCCTAGGAAGGACGGGGCGCCGCGCACGGTGGTGGCGCCGGTGTAGGTGCTGTCCGCCCCGAGAGTGAGCTTGGCCGGCCCCGCTTTGACCAGGCTGAGCGCGCCCGAGATGCCGTCGGTCATCACCACTTTGACCACCTTGTCGTTCTGCTGATAAACGGTGAGCGTGGCGGGGGTGAGCGATCCATTCGTGATCGTCGAGAGGGTGCCGGTGGTGGCGAGATCGCGGATCGTGACGCTGTTGCCGTTCAGCTTCAGGGTGGAGGCGAGCGTGCCGAAGGAAAGATTGTTCGCGATCGTCTGGTTCAATGCGCCCGGACTGTTGGCGGCCAGCGCCACGGTGCCGGAGGTAATGGTGACGCCGCCGATGAATTTGTTGTCGCCGCTCAGCGTCGTGGTGGTGCCGGTGGACGAGCCGGCCGTGAACTGGAGCCCGTCATTGCCGAGGATGTTCGCGCTGATCGTCGCGCTAACGTTATTGGCGCCGATCGTGATGACCGGGGGCGGGCCGGCGACGGCGGCGGTGACGAGCGAGAGCGTGTTCGCCGGCGTGCCGTTGTTGTCGACCGTGTAGCCCGTCACGTTGAACGTCAGGCCATTCGCCGCGATGGGAGCGCCGAGGTGCACGAGATTGCCGGTGCCCTTGAAGACGGCGGTATCGACTCCGGTGACATCGTTCCACGGGACATTCGGCAGTGCGCCATTGTCGTCCCACAGGGTCGTGGTCGTATAATCCCAGGTGCCCGTCCCGCCGAGGGTCGCGGGATCGCCCGACGGATCCCAATTGAACAGCGCGCTCAAGCCCATGCTGCCGACCGCGCCGATGGCGGCGCACCCGAGAATCGTGGAGATGGAGTTCCGAAGAATGCGACGCCAGCGGTAAGAGACGAGAGCCATAGCGGAGTGGGAAGTGGAGGAGAGGCGAAACCCGGCTCGCCGAACCGTGATAAATAGTTGCTTTGCAGCAACTGCGCAATGGCGATTCCAAGCAAACCGCCGTCAAAATGAAGAAGGCGTGCCGATCACCGGGGATCGGCACGCCTTGGCGGCTCTTATTTGTCCGTTGACTGCTCCCGCCTTCCACTCAATCGGAGAAGAGATCCGGATCCACTTCCGGCTCGGTCGCCGGGCCGAGCGTACGGTTGATGCCGGTGCCGAGGCTGCTGCCGCTCGCGGCGCCGGGGACGGTCAAACCGGAGACGCTTTCTTTGATGAGTTCTTCCTTCAGCGGTTGGCCGCGGACGGGGGCCATGTTTTTCACCGCCCCGGTGGGCGAAGCTTCATTCGGCGTTTCGGCATCGGTCTGTCCGTAGATGCCCTCTATCGGCGCGAGGGTAGGCTGCTCGGTATTGGTGTAGATCGGCGGCACCACGGGGAGGGCCGGCGCAGCGATGGCGGGGGTACCTAGCAGCACCGCCACCGCCATCGCCGGGACCAGGGGGAAAAGATAGGTCTTCATACCCATGAATCGTTCCTCGACCGGGAGGCGGATGTGCTCTCGCCGCCGGCGGCAAGTTCCGCGTTTGTAGTTCCGCGTTTACGCGGTCCGGACCGCCTGAAGGCGGAACTACAAGCGTTCTCCGCAAGCGCCTACGGCACCACTACAGCCGATGCCACCGGCGGCGTCAGCTTGGCCGTGCGCACTTCCTCCGCGCGACGAAACTGCACGAAGGTGTTGTTGTCGCCGAACTGCGACCAGGGGCCCTGCGTCACTTCCGAGAAGTCGCAGAACTTCCAGTCCGTCACGTCGGTGTCGTTCATCCCGAGGTAATCGCGCACCGCCGGGGAGACATCGAGGCCGGCGCCCTTGTTCAGGTTGGGCTTGGGCCGCTCGTTGCCGAAGACGTATTGCCAGTGGTCGGTGCGGAACGGGCCGCAATCCTCCCACTGCGCGTAACAGACGCGATCCTTGAAGCGGATGGCGATCCAGCGCCCCTTGCAGACGGATTTGCCCGCCGCCTGGAAGTCCTTCTTGAACCAGGGAATGACCAGAGACGCCTCCGGCTTGTGCGCGCCCTTGGTCACGTCGTTGTACGGGAGCGCGACGTAGAAGGGATTCTGCTGCGGCACGAATTTGGCCGGGATAAATTGCGCCCGGTTCGCCCGGTCGGGATCGTCGAAGCCGCCGTAGTTCTGCGCCCACTTCGCGTCCCATGAGCTGGCGTGGTTCGGCACCGGATTGTTTTTCGACGCCTTTTCGCCGACCCAGAAGGTGGTGGTGACGATGCCCGTCTTCCACTGAAACGTCTGCTGCTGCCCGGGGCCCGGCACCGGACCGGCCGGCGGAGTGAGGGGTGTGATCGAAAAGCCGGTCGGCGAGAGCACGGAATCCCGCAGACGTTTGCCAAGCTGGCCCTCCTGCGCCTTGACCACTCCGTGCGGCAGCAGCGAGAGGAAGGAAGAAGCGATGACGGCCGAGGAGCGGACGAGGCGTTTGCGGATCATACAAGAGGGGGTTGCGGGCTTGCGTAAAATTTTATCACCTTTCGGGGCGGTGTCTAATGGTAAATCGGGGGTGTGGGGCGGGGTGGCCCCTTTGCGATGAAACTTCAAGCTACAGGAACCAAGGACCAAAGAAACGAAGAAATTCCAAGCCCACCGGCGACGAAAATCCAAGCCCCATGGACCAAGGGCCAAATAAACGAAAGCAAAGGACCAAAGAGGAAGCTCCAAACACCGAGGCGCGTGGCCACGCCGATGCTTGTTTGGTCTTTGGCCCTTGGCCCTTCGCAAACGAAAGCAAAGGACCAAGGAAAAAGCTCCAAACACCGAGACGCGTGGCCACGCCGATGCTTTGTTTGGTCTTTGGCCCTTGGCCCCTGGAGCTTATTTGATCTCTGGATTTTGGTGCTTGGCGCTTCGCCGCACCGAGACGCGTCGCCACGCCGATGCTTTGTTTGGTCTTTGGCCCTTGGCCCCTGGAGCTTATTTGATCTCTGGATTTTGGTGCTTGGCGCTTCGCCGCACCGAGACGCGTGGCCACGCCGATGCTTTGTTTGGTCTCTGGCCCCTGATCCTTGGAGCTTATTTGATCTCTGGAATTTGGAGCTTGGCCCTTCCCCCTCCCAGCAGCTCCCGCAGCCCGCTGAACCGCACGGTCCTCCGCCCGATCGCGGTCTTCAGCACGGGGGCGCTATACCAGACCTCGGCGGCGGTCCGCGCGCGGGTGAGGCCGGTGTAGACGAGCTCGCGCGTGAGGACGGGGTTGTCGCGATCCGGGAGAATGAGGAGGACGCGGTCGCATTCCGACCCCTGGCTCTTGTGGACGGTCATCGCCCACGCGGTCTCGTGCTCGGGGAGGCGCGCGGCGTGAATGTCGCGCACCCCGCCGCCGGGCGCGGGGAAATACGCGCGCAGTTCGCTCGCATCGGCGGGATTGCGCAGCACGATTCCGACGTCCCCGTTGAACAGGCCCAGGTTGTAGTCGTTCTGCAGGATCATGATCGGACGGCCGGGGTAGTGCTGGCCGGCCGGCTGGATGACGCCCGCAAGAATGCTCTCGGCGAGGCGGTTCAAGTGATCGACCCCATACGGCCCGCCGCGAATCGCGCTCAAGATCCGGAAGGCGCTCTGGACCAGCAGCGCTTCGCCGGCGCTCGCCGCCTGCATGGTGCGGCGGTGTGCTTGCAGGATCATCTCGCGCAGTTGCCCCGCGAGCCCTCCGGGCGCCGGCAAGGCGCGGCCGCTGAGATTTTCCATGGGCTCCGCGAGCAACGCGAGGGCCGCCTCAGTTTCGCCGCGATTGACCGCCGCGCTGAGCTTCTGGATTCCGCTGTCGCTCGAGAAGCGGAAGTTCCGCTGGAGCGCGTGGAAACCCGCACCGCCGTGGGCCGCCGCCTCGCAAATGTCGCCGAGCACGTGGCCCGCCTCCACCGACGCGAGCTGATCCCGGTCCCCGAGCAGGATGAGTCGCGCGCCCGGCGGCGTCGCGGCAAAGAGCTTCGCCATCAGCGCGAGATCGATCATCGACGCCTCGTCGACGATCACCACGTCCGCCACGAGCGGATTGCCCGCGTGATGCCACGGCGTGGCCGATTGCGGGCGGATGCCGAGCAGCCGATGCAGCGTGACGGCGGCTTGGGACGTCGTCTGGGAAAGCGCCTCGGTCATGCGCGCCGCCGCCTTGCCCGTCGGCGCGGCGAGCAGCACCCGCGGCGGCGCCGGCGAGAACTCCGCGAGCAGTGCGAGGATCACGGAAATGGTGCGCGTCTTGCCGGTGCCGGGTCCGCCGGTGATGACGCAAAACCGTGAACGCAACGCCGCCGCCGCCGCGCGACGCTGGTCGGCGGTGCGTTCGTCCGACGACGGGAGCAAGCACTCGATCGCCGCGCTTAGGCGGGCCTCGTCGATCTCCGTCGCGGGTGCGGCGAGGCGCGTGCGGATGCCCGCCGCCAGCTCCTGCTCGTAGCGCCAATAGCGCTGCAAATAGAGCCGCCCGGCCTCATCGAGGATCAGTGGATTCCACCCGCCCGGCGCTCCGGTCACGGGCGACGCGCGCAGGTCCCCGACCCACGCGGCAGCGCCACCTTCCAGCTCGCCGAGCGGCAAACAGGTGTGGCCCGCGCCGCGCGCCGCGCTCACATAGCGCGCCGCCTCCTGGACGCGCGCACCGCCGCCGAGGCGGCCGATGAGCCGGCTGAAGTGCTCGTCGAGCGGGGTGATGTCAAGTTGGTCGAGCAGCGGCATATTCAAAGAGGTCGGGCTCCGGGCCGGCGAGCCAGGTCTCCAGCGCGGCGATGGTCTTCGTCTTGGGCCGCCGATGGTAGACGCCGAGGCGCGGCTGCAGCGGGTCGATCCCACGGAGGAAGAGGTAATAGGCGCCGCCGAAATGCTTGTCGTAATCGTACCCGCGCACCCGCCGCGCCAGGTACCGATGCACCGCGAGCGTGTAGAGATGGAGCTGCAGCGAGTAGCGATGCGCCGCCATGGCCGCCGCGAGCGCCGGCGCCACATACGCGCTGCCGCGATCGCCGAGGCGGTTCGTCTTCCAGTCGAAAATGTAGAAGCGCCCCTCATGCACTGCCAGCAGGTCGATGAACCCCTTGAGCCACCCCTGGCGCGGCGAAAAGTCCATCCGGTCCATCTCCTCCATCCCATCCGCGCGCAGCAGGTCCCGCAGCCGTCCCGCCTCCAGCCGGCCCGCGGGCAGAAAGAACTCCAGCTCCGCCAAGCGCGACTCCGCCGGCAGGTCCGCCAGCCGGAAGCCGTCTGGCAGCGGAGCCTGCAGCGTGTGCCGCACGCAGTCGCTCACCGTCTTGCCCCATTTCTCCGGAAAGGCAAAGGCGCGCAGTTTCGACTCGACCAGCGGATTGATCGCCGCGTCGTCCGTGAATTCCAGGTTCTCGAAAATCTCGTGTACACAATTGCCCGTGCGCGTGCCGCCGGGCAGCGCGTGGATTCCCTCCGGCGGCGCATCGGATTCCGCCGCGATGACTTCGGGGCGCGGGAAGTCGTAGTCGGGCACTTCCGCGTCGTGCGACTCAGTCAGCGAGCTGAAGCTCGAAACACACCAGTCGCGCGCGATGGACCCCTTGAAGCGGCGCGCCGTGAGACTCTCCGGTGGCGGCATGCTGGCGCGATACCACGGCGCCTCCGCGCTCGGCACCGGGTGGATGGCGATCGCGCCGGCGGCCTGCTCGACGAGCGCGTCGAGCTGCGCTTTCTGCTGCTCCTGCGTGAGCCCGGCGATGTGCGCCTGCATTTCCGCGATGGAAGCGAGCAGGTCCGGCGGCGGATGCAACAGCCGGCCGAGCGCGGAGCTGTCCGCGTCCTTGTACCGCCCCCAGACGAAGTCGCAGCGCTGTTTCGCGCGCGTGAGGGCGACGTAAATCTTGCGCACGTCGTCGGCCAGCGCCTCGCGCTCGGCGAGCCGGCGGTGCGTCTCTTCGTCGGGTGAACCGAGGTCGACGGTCAGCGCGTTTTCGCCCGCCGCGTGAAAGCGGACTTCGCGCACGCCGCTCGCGCCGCGGATGAGCAACGGGCAAAAGACGATGTTGTACTCGAGACCCTTCGCCTTGTGGATCGTCACCACGCGCACCGCCTCGTCATCGCGCTCCAGGCGGACTTGTTGCTCCTCGTTGCCGAAGTCCGGTTGCGCCATCTGCCGCGCGAGCCATTTCACGAGCCCGCGCGGCCCGAGCCGCTCTTCCAGCGTTGCCTTTTGCAGCAGCTCCGAGAGGTGGAGGAGATTGGTGAGCCGGCGCTCCCCGCCGCCGCGCGCCAGCAACCGCGCGGGCACGCCGCCCTCGTTGAGGAAACGCTGAAACATCGCCATGAAACCCGGCCCCTGCCACGCCGCGTGCCAGCCGCGAAACAGGTAGATCCAGCGCTCCCAAGCCGCGCCGTCCTTGCCCAGCGCGTCGAGCTCCGCGAAGCGCAGGCCGAGCGCATCGGTCAGCAGCGCGCCGCGGAGCAGCGCCTCGTCCGCCGGTCGCAGGATGGCGGAAAGGATCGTGTGCAACTCGCGGGCGTCGCGCGCGCGGAAGACGCTCTCGGCTTCCAGCAACACGCTCGGAACGCCGAAGTCCGCGAGCGTGTTTTGCATGTCGCGCGCGTGGTCGTTCGCGCTGACGAGCACCGCGATATCGCGCGGCGTCACTGGCTTTTCACCGAGCCGCGCGGAGCCGCTGAGCAGGCGCGCGATCTCCGCCGCCGTCGCGCGCAGCAGGCCGGCGCGCACTTCGGGGATCGTGGTATCCGGATCGCCCTCCCATTGCCAGATGCGCAACGGCGCCTCGTGCCCGTCGCCGCGGAAGCGCTCCCCCTCGCGCTCGCCGCAGCTCGCGACGGGATGAAAGTGCAGCTCCTCCAGCACGAACGAGCGCTCGTCCCGGCCAAAGATCGCGTTCGTCCCCGCGACCAGTTTCTCGGCCGAGCGGTAGTTCGTCCCGAGCGTGTAAGTGCGCTCCGCGCCGACGCGTTTCGCGGCCCGCAGGTAGGTGAAAACATCGGCGCCGCGGAAGCTGTAGATCGCCTGCTTGGGATCGCCGATGAGGAAGAGCCACGCCTCGCCGTGACCGAAAAGGCGCGTGAAAATCGCGTCCTGCACCGAGTCGGTATCCTGGAATTCATCGACCAGCGCGGCGCGGTAGCGCGCCCGCACCGCGGCGACCATCCCCTCCCCGCCCGGCCCGTGCAGGCTCGCCTCCACGCGCGTGAGCAGATCGCCGTACGAGTGGACCCCGAGCTGCGCCTTTTGCTGCGCCAGCCGCGGCGGCGCCCAGTGGAGGAAGTCGAGCCGCACCGCCGCGTCGAACCGCCGGCCGAGCAGGCGCAGCTCTTCGCAGAGGTCGAAGAACTCGAGCTTCGGCGGCGGCCGGCGCACCCGCGTGTGACTCGCGATCTCCGAGGCCGCGAAGTATCCGAGCGCCCGATGTCCCTCCACGTCGCCCTGCGGGACGGACATGCATTGTCCGATGGCATCGAGCCTCGCCTGCATCGCCTCGGCATCGTCGTATTTGTTCTTGGCCCAGCCATTCGCGCCGACGCTGAAATGATGCCGCACTTCCTTTTCCTCCCGCCGCCAGCAGGCGCGGATCTTCTCGAACGTCTCCTCGATCTCGCCGCAGAGCAGGTCGAGATCGCCCGGCGCGGCGGCGGGGAGAATGCGCGCCGCCGGCTGCTGGAGGCGCAGCCCGAGCACGTCGACGAGCTTCTGTACGTTGAGCCCGGCGATCTGCGCCGCGGCGGCCAGGCAGTCGTTGCAGTCGTAGAATTTCACCCGCCAGTAATCGACGGCGACGGCGCGCAACATTTCGCGCTCATCCGGCACGAGCTTCTGGTTCGCGAGCGTGGCGCTCTCGAACGCGCGATCGCCGAGCACGCGTTGGCAGAAGCTGTGAATCGTGAAGATCGCCGCCTCATCGAAATCGCGCAGCGCCTGCGTCAACCGCTCGCGCATGACCTCCCCCTCCCCTTCCCAGTGCGCGAGCACCGCCGCGACGAACGCGTTCTCCGTCGCGCCGATCGTGAACGCATCGAGCGCGTTGCGCAGCAACCCGCGGATGCGCCCGCGCAGCTCCGCCGTCGCGGCGATGGTGAACGTCGTGACGAGGATCTGCTGCACGGTCAGCGCGCTCTCCAGCACCAGCCGCAAATAAATGGCGCAGAGCGTGTACGTCTTCCCCGTGCCCGCGCTCGCCTCGATGAGCGTGGCGCCCGGCAGCAGCGGATGCGCGAAGTCCTGCGCCTGAAAGGGAGGCGGGGTTTTCATCTCGGTCGCCGCCGCAGGCGGCTTGGGTAGCACAGGCGTCCCGCCTGTTCCGGTGGGCGTCCCGCCCGCCGGTCCACGTCGCGCACGTGCTCACCGCTGGGTGAATGCCACGCGCCGCGTCGACGACTCGGCGGGACGCCGAGCCGAACAGGCGGGACGCCTGTGCTACCCATCTTGTGGCTCGCCGCCTCGGCTTTCATCCCAGCTTCCTTTCCCCCGAGTGCTCGATCATCGGCGCATACACGCGCAGCGAGAGCTCCTCCCAATCCCGGTCGAGCGGGTCGCGCCCGCGGAAGCACAAATCGACGTGGGCATCGGTCTTTTCCTTTTTCTCCCACTTGCCGCGCGCGCGGTATTCGGACTTGCCGTCGAGCCGCGCCTTCGCGAGGACGAACGAGCTTTCCGCAAAGAACGGCAGCGGCTCCCGGAGCCCGCGCGCATAGAGCTCCAACAGATCGGCGAGAAGCGCAGCCGCGTCGGCCGGCGGCCGAAACTCAACCAGCCGATCCACGCAAAAAAGCCGGGTCGTGCGCGGACCGTGCGTCGCCGCCGCATTGAGAAAGAGGTGATGTATCCAGGCCCTCAGCCGGTCCTTCGCCTTCACTTTCCAGCCGACGAGATGCACGATCCCCTCGGGAAAAAGGTCGGGCAATGTGCCGTTGAGATGCCACTCGCCGAATGGCAGGCGCGTCGGTTGCGGCGGAAACGGACCGGCGGCGCAGAGCGTCCCCACGGCGGCCAGGAGTTGCTCCACCTGCCCCGCCATGTCCTCGTACTCCGCGTGGCCAAACCAGCCGGCGGGCAACACGCCCTCCGATTGCCAGACGCGGAGATCCTGCGGCACGCTCGACCCGCCGCGCAGCAGCCGGTTCTGCAAATTCCAGCGGTCCAGATCCGCGACCCGCAGCGGCTCGCAATCGTCGACGACCTCTTCGGCCTTGGGCAGGCGCAGTTTGAGCCGCTGCTCGAGAAAGTACTTCGCCGGGCTCGCGAAAAACTTCACGAGCGCGGCCACTTCGACCTCGCGCTCCGGCGCCTCCATTTCACCCAGCGGCTCCGTCGCGCGCGCCGCCGGTGCAGGCGCGCAACTCGCGCGGCTCGCCGCGAGCGCCGCCGCCGAGTACGAGAACACCGGCTGATCCACGCCGAAGTAGCGCGTCGAAAACGCCTGCAGCGGATGCTTCGTCACCGTGAGCGCCGGCTCGTAGTTGCGCGCGGTGTAGTCGAGCAATTCGGTCACGACGACCGATGGCGGCGCCTCGCTGTTATCGCGCGGCGAGAGGCCGCTGTACGAAAGATAGAGCGCGTCGCGCGCGGAGAGAATCGTCTCCAGGAAAAGCTGGCGGTCGTCGTCGCGCCGGGAGCGCCCGCGGCCTTCCTGCGCCAGCAGATCGAACCCGAGCGGCGGCTCGCGGCGGGGAAACGCGGTGTCGTTCAACCCGAGGATGCAGATAACGCGAAACGGCACGCTGCGCATCGGCTTCAGCGAGCAAAACGTGACGTGCCCCGCGAGGAATCCGTGGCCGCCCTCCGTATCGCCGAGCACGGTCGCGAGGTGCGTGCGCAGGACGTCGAAGGAGACCGGGCCGGGGTGAAATTCGGTCAGCGCGCCGACGCCGCGCACGGCGCTGCGGACGCGCTTGAGTTCGCCCGCGAAGTCGTCGTGATCGGCGATGAACGTATCGAGCAACTCGCGCAGGCTCGCCTCCCATTCGGCGAGCGGGCGCGGCGCATCGAGCGCGGGCACGAGCCGGAAGAGCTTCTCGCAAAAATCGACGAACCGCCCGAGCAACGCCGCGTCGCCACCCTCGATCTCCGGGTAGGGCAACACGTCTTCAAAGAGCGTCGCGCCGTCGCCCGGCAGCGCGTAGCCGAGCAGCAGCCGGTCGAGCCCCGCGCGCCACGAGTTGTTGTCGAACGACGGCAACCCCACGGCGGCGCGATGCGCGGCGTCGATGCCCCAGCGAATGCCCGTGTCATCGACCCAGCGCCGCACGTCGTCGAGCTCACTTTCGGCGATGCCGAAGCGCTGCCGCACCGCCTGAATCTCGAGCAAGCCGAGCACGTCGCGCGCAAGAAAACGGCCGCCATGCAGCGCGAGCAATTTGAGCAACGCCGCCGCGACCGAGCTCTCCGCCTGCGCGCTGCGATCGGCGATGGAGAACGGCAGCCGCTGGCCTGCGGCGTCGGCCTGATTGAAGACCGCGCCGATGTACGGCGCGTACGTCTCGACCTCCGGCATGGTGACGAGAATGTCCTTTGGCATCAGCCGCGGCAGGCGCTCGAAGAGATCGAGCAGGCGATCGTGCAACACCTCCAGCTCGCGCATCGGCCCGTGGCAGCAATGGATTTGCACCGAGGCGTCGCCGGGCTCGCCGGCGCGGCGCGCGGGCTCCTCGGCGGTCATCGGCTCCATCACCTGGAAGATGTCGCTCTGCCAGGCGCGGAGTAGCGTGTCCGGCACCGGCTCGACGAAGAGCGGCTCGGAGTCGTTCGGCTCCAGGTCCTCGATGTCGCGGCTGAAAGCGCGCCCGGGCCGGCCGAACGAGGCGAGCAATTCATTGGCCGGCTCGAAGTGCAGATCCTCCGCCGTCCTGCCCTTGAGCTCGGGCCGGCGGAGCAGGCGGCTCTGCTCCCTTTGCGAAAGGATGTCGCCCCAATATTGATCTGTCGGCTCGAGTAGAAACAGGTGGACTTCGATCAGCCGGCCCGCCGCTTGCAGCAGATGGAGAAAAAACGGCGGCACACCGGAGATGCCGAACACGGAAAGGCGCGGCGCCACACCCGGCAGCGGCTCGTTCGCCTCCGCGCGGGCGGTGAAAGCGCGCAAGAGCGCCGGCGGATGCGTCTCGGCGTGCCCCTTCGCCAGCTCGCGCCAGAGCTGCGCCTGCCAGCCTTGTTCGCGCTTGTTTTCCCACTGCAACAGACGCTCCGGCGAGTGCGCGAGGTAGCGGTCGAACACGGTCGCGATTTGATTGGCGAGCTGGAATTGCTTCAGCGCCGCCTGCGCGTCGTGGCCCGCGTAATGTTGCAGCGGCTCGAAGCCCGGCCGCTCGATGAGCCGCGGCAGCAGCGCGAGAATGCGCCACGGCAGCGCGGTGCGCGAAAAAGCGCTCTGCGTTTTGATACCGGGATTGAGCAGCCCATGTGCGAATTCCTGGAAGAACGGGAAGTGGCAATTCATCGTCACCCCAAGGCGTGCGGCGAGCTCGAAGGAGATCCAGCGCCGCATCCCGAGGCTCTGCACGACGATGGTTTCGGGCTGGAGCGGGTTCGGCAAAGGCACGCGCAACACCTCCGCGAGCCGCTCCCCGAGCGCCTCCAGACGATTGCTGCGATAGACGTAAAGCCCTGCCATTGGGAGAGCCTATCGGGGCCGGATTTTTTGGTCCACGAAAGACACGAAAAACACGAAAAAAAGAGGGCGCAAGGCGTGCGCAGCACGCGCCCTGGGTAGCACAGGCGTCCCGCCTGTTCCGGCGGGCGTCCCGCCCGTCGGCCCACAGGGCGCGAGTCTTCTCCGTGTGATATCCACACGCCGCGTCGACGACTCGCCCTAGCCCTTCTCCGAAAACTCCAGCTTATTCCCCACCTCATCCGCCACGATGACCGACCCTTCGCGGAAGCGCCCGCTGAGCAGGTCCATCGCGAGCGGATCGAGAATTTCGCGTTGGATCACGCGCTTGAGCGGCCGCGCGCCATACACGGGATCGTACCCCTCCCGCGCGAGCCGGAGCTTCGCCGCGGGCGTCAACTCGAGCTGCAACTTCTGGCCGGCGAGACGCTTCAACAAACGCTTGAGCTGGATGCCGACGATCTCCGTCAGGTCGTCGCCTTCGAGGCGGTTGAAGATCACCACTTCGTCCACCCGATTGAGGAACTCGGGGCGAAAGTGTTTGCGCAACGATTCCATGACCTGCGCCTCGCGCTGCTCCGCGTTGTCCATCTCGAGGATGTGCTGCGAGCCGAGATTGCTCGTCATGATGATGACGGTGTTCTTGAAGTCGACCGTGCGGCCCTGGCCGTCGGTAATGCGGCCGTCGTCGAGCACTTGCAGCAGCACGTTGAAGACGTCCGCGTGCGCCTTTTCGATCTCGTCGAACAGCACGACCGCGTACGGTTTGCGGCGCACGGCCTCGGTGAGCTGTCCGCCTTCCTCGTAGCCGACATACCCGGGCGGCGCGCCGATGAGCCGCGCGACGGAGTGTTTTTCCATGTACTCGCTCATGTCGAGCCGCACCATGTTCTGCTCGTCGTCGAAGAGGAACTCGGCCAGCGCGCGCGCGAGCTCGGTCTTGCCGACGCCGGTCGGGCCGAGGAAAATGAAGGAGCCGATCGGGCGGTTCTCCTCCTGCAAGCCGGCGCGCGCGCGCCGCACCGCATTGGCCACCGCCTTGATCGCGGGACGCTGGCCGATCACGCGCTCGCGCAAATGGTCCTCCAGGCGAATAAGCTTCTCGCGCTCACCCTCCTGCAGGCGCGAAACCGGGATGCCCGTCCACGCCGCGACGACTTTGGCGATGTCCTCCTCCGTCACCTCCTCGCGGAGGAAGCGCTGGTTTTTCTCCTCGGACTTCTGGTTCTCCGCGAGCCGCTGCTCGAGCTGCGGAATGAGCCCGTATTGCAACTCGCTCGCGCGCGAGAGATCGCCCCGGCGCTGCGCTGTCTCCAGCTCGGTGCGCAATTTCTCCAGCTCGCCCGCGGCCTTCCGCTGCTGGTCGAGCAAGCCCTTCTCCTTCTGCCATTCCGCCTTCATCGCCGCGGACTTTTCGCGCAGCTCGGCGAGCTCACGCTCCAGCCGCTCACGGCGCTCCACGCTCGCGGCGTCCTTCTCTTTTTTCAACGCCTGCCGCTCCATTTCGAGCTGCATGACTTCGCGCTCGATCACGTCGATTTCTGTCGGCATCGAGTCGAGCTCGATCTTCAAACGCGACGCCGCTTCATCGACCAAATCGACCGCCTTGTCCGGCAGGAAGCGATCGGAAATGTAGCGATGGGAAAGCTGCGCCGCAGCGACGAGCGCGCTGTCCCGGATGCGCACGCCGTGGTGGACTTCGTAGCGCTCCTTCAGCCCCCGCAGGATCGCGATCGTGTCCTCCACGCTCGGCTCGTTGACCATCACCGGCTGGAAGCGCCGCTCCAGCGCCGCGTCCTTTTCAATGTACTTGCGGTACTCGTTCAGCGTCGTCGCGCCGATGGTCCGCAACTCGCCGCGCGCGAGCTGCGGCTTGAGCATGTTCGAGGCATCGACCGCCCCTTCGCTCGCGCCGGCGCCGACGATCGTATGGAGCTCGTCGATGAAGAGAATGATCTCGCCCTGCGAGTCGGTCACCTCTTTCAAAAAGGCCTTGAGCCGGTCCTCGAATTCGCCGCGAAACTTCGCCCCGGCGATCATCGAGCCGATGTCCATCGAGACGACTTTTTTGTTCTTGAGCGACTCCGGCACGTCGCCGGAAACGATGCGCCGCGCGAGCCCTTCGACGATCGCCGTCTTGCCCGTCCCCGGCTCCCCGATGAGCACGGGGTTGTTTTTCGTGCGCCGCGAGAGGACCTGCATGATGCGGCGGATCTCTTCGTCGCGGCCGATCACGGGATCGATCTTGTTGCGCCGCGCGAGGGCAGTGAGATCGCGCCCGTACTTCTCCAGGCTCTGGTATTTCCCCTCGGGATTCTGGTCGGTCACGCGCTGCGAGCCGCGCACCTGCAGCACCGCCTGGAGCAGCTTGTCGCGCGTCACCCCCGCCTGTTTCAGGTAGCGACCGGCCGGCACGGACGATTCGGCCAGCGCGAGCAGGTAGTGCTCGGCGCTCGTGTACTCGTCCTTCATTTTCTCCATCAGATCCTGCGCCTCATTGAACACCGTCGTCAGCTCGCGCCCGAGGCCCGGCTCGCCGTGGCCGCCGTGGACATTCGCGCGCCGGCCGAGATCCGCCTTCAGCGCGTCCTCGATGTTCTGCGCCGCGATCCCCATCTTCTCGAGCAGCGGCCGCCCCAGCCCCTCCGGCTGCTCCAGCAGCGCGAGCAGCATGTGCTCATTGGAGATTTCCGAATGATTCGCCGCGCCGGCGGAGTGCTGGGCCGCCTGCAACGCTTCCTGCAGTTTTTGGGTAAGCCGATCGAGTCGCATATAGAAAGAAGATTGGGCGGAAAATTCCGCGCCTGTGAGTCCAAAATTGTCGCCTGCTTGCCCGCAATTGCCTTTCGAAAATGCGTCATAGAAAGATCGGAGGACAAACTTGAGTCTTTTCTCAAAGACCCAACCACGCTCGAACTCCCTCTTCAATCGGCGCAAGCTCTTCGGACGTGAGAGTGCCGAGATACCGAAGAGCGTGCTTCTTAGGAATCGTCGTCACGCTCTGGACGGCAAATGCGCCCTCGCGCAGAAACGGAACCGACACGCTGATTTCGAAAGGCGAACCACGAAGCGATGTGGTGTGGGAGACCACGGTCACCACGACTCGATCCGTATCTCCGTACGGGACATTCAGGATGAGAGCGGGACGTGTCTTCTGCGCCATGCCCAGATCCACGAGCCAAACCTCACCTCGCTTGGGCATCTTCCTCCGCGTCAAACATTGCGAAAATGCGAGCCGCCGACGCGGTCAACTCCTCGTCGGTAATGTCGCCATAGTCGAGTTGCGCGGCTCGTTGAACAATAACCGCGCTAAACTCCCGTTGGTCGTCGGGGGGAAGCCGGTCGAACTCCTCAAGCAGTTGTGCGGTGGCGGTGCTCATGACGTAATAATAATGCGCTCAACCCTTGGGGCAAGCGCGCGAAAAACGGTGCCGTCGGCCTACTCCCCCAACCGCAGAACCCCAAACCGCTCCGGCACGTGAAACAGCGCCAACCCGGTCGGCGACCAAGCGCTGAGCTCCCGCGGGTGACCGCGCGGGCGGTCGATGCGGGTGAAGTTGCAGCGCCACCCCGGCATCCGCGCGCAGCCGGGCATGAGGCTCTCGAAGGGGATCGCGAGCTCGGCGGTCCAGCCGCGCGGGGTGAGTTGCACGGCGGTGCGCAGCCCTTCGCAATCCCATGCCGTCTCCTTTTTCAGGCCGCTGACCGACTTGCGGAGCACCAGGTCGAGGACGGTGTTGAGCGGATTCAGCTCGAGCTCGAAATAGCACTCGAGGTCGCCCACGGGATCGAGAAACACCTCGACCACTTCCTCTTCGAAGAGCCGGTCGTCGCGCATCGTCTTGGTCGCCCAGACGTCCTCATCGACGCAGTCGAAGAGGACGCGGAGGTCCATCCCGCTCACCGCCACGCGCAGATCCGTCGCCTGGTTGGGGGCGCCGCCCGTCACCGTCTCACGCAGGGCCACCGGCGCAATTTTCCGCCACGCCGGCGCGTGGACATCGGCCGCCACGGGCCCGAAATCGCCCGCCGGGCAGAGCAAGGTGGGCGGCGGCTCCAGCGGCATACGGGCGCGCGCTAGGGCGGCGTCGGCATCTGCGTCACCGCGTAGATCGCATACCCCGCGGCCCCGATCGCCAGCACGGCCAGCGCGATGACCAGGCCGTTGCCGGGGTCTTTCTTCTCCTTCTTCGACTGGAAGGGCGAGGCGTTGGTAAAGTTCGAGGGCGCCGCACTGCTGCTGGCGGGCGCGAGCGCCGGCTCCGATTCCGCCGGCAGCGGCTGCAAGGCGTCGTTGTCGTGGGGCGCGTCCGCCTCGGTCAGGTAGCGCACCGGAATGTTGCCGAAAGTGATGCGGTCGCCCGGCTTCAGCACGATCTCCGTATCGGGCTCGGCGGTCGTGCCGTTGACGCGGGTGCCATTCGTCGAGCCTATGTCCTTGAGGATGTACTCCTCGCCGCGCTGCGAGAGCTCGGCGTGATGGCTGGAGACCGAGGCGTCGTCGATCTGGATCATGTTGTCCTCGACGCGGCCGAGCGTGATGATTTCCTCGGCGAGCTCGTGAATCGCGTCGCTGCCGTCGGGAAGGGTGACGTGGAGTCTGGGCATGGGAGCGTTACCTTGGCAGGACTAACGGCTTTCTTCAATCAGTTTGGCAAACTGTTGGAAAAAGTAGCTCGCGTCGTTCGGCCCCGGCGCGGCCTCGGGGTGATACTGCACTGAAAAGACCGGCTCGCTCCGATGCCGCATCCCCTCGACCGTCTGGTCGTTGAGATTGATGTGCGTGACCTCCATCTCCGGCGGCAGCGAGTCGGGATCGACCGCAAATCCGTGGTTTTGCGAGGTGATCGTCACCTTCCCCGTCGCCAGGTCCTTCACGGGCTGGTTGCCGCCGCGATGGCCGAACTTCAGCTTGAACGTCTTCCCGCCGGCTGCGTAGCCGAGCATCTGGTGGCCGAGGCAGATCCCGAAAATCGGCGTCTTCCCGACGAGGTCGCGGATCGTGCGATGCACGTAATCGAGCGCTGACGGATCGCCGGGCCCATTGGAAAGGAAGACCCCCTCGGGCTTCAGCGCCAGCACGTCGGCGGCCGAGGTATCCGCCGGCACCACGCGCACGCTGAAGCCCTCCTGCCGCAAGCGCCGCAGGATGTTGCGCTTCATGCCGAAATCGTAGGCGACGATCCGGTGCTTCACCCGCGGGAGCTTCTCGTAGACCTGGCCGTCCGCCTCGGCGACCGTGTTCTCGCCGTCGCCTTTCACGATCGTCCAGCGCCGCGAAAGCTTGTCCTCGGGGTCCCAATCGTAAGCCGCCGGCGGCGTCACTTCGCGCACGTAATCCATGCCGATCACGCCGGTCCCGACGACCGCGCGCCGCACGGCCTCCTCCACCGAAATGTCGTCATGCGTCAGGCAGCCTTTCATCGCCCCCTTGTCGCGCAGATGCCGCGTGAGCGCCCGCGTATCGATCCCCTGGATACCGGGGATCTTCCATTGCTTGAGGTAATCGTCGAGCGTCCCCTCGGAGCGCCAGTTGCTCGTCACCGGGCTCAATTCCTCGATGACAAAACCGCGCACGTGCGGCGACGCGCTCTCCTGGTCGAGCTCATTCACCCCGTAGTTCCCGATCTCCGGGCAGGTCATCGCGACGATCTGGCCGCGGTAGGAGGGATCGGTCAACACCTCCTGGTAGCCGGTCATCGAGGTATTGAAACAGACCTCGCCGACCGAGCTGTCGGTCGAGCCAAACGCCTCGCCAATGAAGTGCCGGCCGTCTTCGAGAGCGAGAATTGCGCGCATGGGTGAAGTAAGAAAGTGGGTCGAGAGTGCGTGCCTCGCGCAAGGGCGCAAAGCGCGGAGAAGCTAGTGGGGCGCGTTGCGGGGGGCAAGCGAAAGGACGCGTTTTCACGTGAGGGCGCGAAGCGCTTTGGACTGCGGCAGCCTGCTGCCGCTTTG
>DASYIS010000243.1:0-10787 GCA_035997375.1 Chthoniobacteraceae bacterium | reverse complement strand
GCAAAAACCGCATTCCACCATCATCCGCAGCCTCGCCTTCAAGTGGCTGCGCATCCTCTGGCGCTGCTGGCAGGACCGCCAGCCCTATGATGAGGCGCGCTACCTGGCGGCGCTGGAAAAACGCAACCCCACACTCTTCGCTCTCCTCCCCGCCATGTAAAAAAATCAAATTTCCTGTTGCGCGGTGCACCTCAGAGGTTGGGCTAATTTCCTTCGTCCCTCCGGGACGGCTGCATCATCCGGCTCTGCCGGGTTAGGATGATGAAGATGAAGAGGATGGCTTCATGGCGGCGCGCAAATTGGCCCGCTGGGGTATGTGCGGGGTATATGACACCTCCAAACCTTTCCAAACCCGCCTGCCGCGCTAGACTGCACCTTCCATGGCCGCTTCCATTATCGATCCCAGCCGACTCGAGCGCATCGAGTTTTCCAATGACGAGATTGCCCGCTACTCGCGCCATCTCATCATGCCGGAGGTCACGCTGGAGGGGCAGAAGCGGCTCAAGGCGGCCAGCGTGCTCTGCATCGGCGCCGGCGGGCTCGGCTCGCCGATCGCGCTTTATCTCGCGGCGGCCGGCGTCGGGCGCATGGGGATCGTCGATGCCGACGTGGTCGATTTCTCCAATCTCCAGCGGCAGATTCTCCACGGCACGAAGGACGTGGGCCGCAAGAAGCTCAACTCCGCGCGCGACCGCATCCGCGAGGTGAACCCCAACGTGCAGGTCGATCTGCACGACGCGTTCTTCACTTCCGAAAACGCCCGGCAGATCGCCGAGCCGTACGACATCATCATCGACGGCACCGACAATTTCCCGACGCGCTACTGCTCGAATGACATCTCGGTTTTCCTGAAGAAGCCGAACATCTACGGCTCCATCTTCCGCTTCGATGGGCAGTGCACCGTCTTCGCGCCGCACCTTGGTGGGCCGTGTTACCGCTGCATGTTTCCCGAGCCGCCGCCGCCGGGGATGGTCCCGAGCTGCGCGGAGGGCGGGGTGCTCGGCGTGCTGCCCGGCATCATCGGCGTCATGCAGGCGATCGAGGCCGTGAAGCTGATCATGGGCATCGGCCAGCCGCTGATCGGCCGGCTAGTCCATTTCGACGCGCTCAACCTGAAGTTCCGCGAATTCAAGCTGCGCAAGGATCCCAAGTGCCCGGTCTGCGGTGACCACCCGACCATCACCGAGCTGATCGACTACGACCAGTTTTGCGGCATCCCCGAGGCCAAGGCGGCCGAGGAAGAGGAGTCGCACGTCCCGCACATCACCGCGCCGGAGTTGAAGGCCAAGCAGGAGCGCGGCGACGCGTTCGTGCTGGTCGATGTGCGCGAGCCGTTCGAGTACGACATCTGCCGCATCCCCGGCTCGCGGCTCATCCCGCTGGGCCAACTCGCCTCGCGGATGAGCGAGCTCGATAGCGCCGACGAGATCGTCCTCCAGTGCAAGAGCGGCGCCCGCTCCGCCCGCGCGCTGAAGCTCCTGCAGGAAGCCGGCTTCAGCAAGCTCTCGAACCTCGAGGGCGGCATCCTCGCGTGGAGCGATCAGGTGGATTCGACGGTGGCGAAGTACTGAGCGGGTCGTGGGGTATGGATCTCCTCCCGATTCTATTCTTCGGAGGACCGGTGGTCGTAAGCGCGGCGGCGGTCGGGGCCGTGGCGCTCGACCGCTTTCGGCAGCGCACCGCCGCCGTGCTCGGTTTGATTGGGGGCGCGGTGCCTTGGTTGTTGTTTTGGCTGGCCGAATCCTCCACCTCCCCGCTGGCTTTTTGGATCGCCGTGCTGGGGGCGCTGGTGAATTGCCTGGCGCTCGCGCTGGCCGCTATCGCGTACCTGGCCTCCAGTGAAGAAAGACGACGATATTGGCCTGCGGGTGCTTGTCTGCTCGGGTTGCTGGGAGGTGGCTGCTGGTGGCTTTGGTTGGTTTGGATGCTGCTGCATGCGGGATTCGACTAAGCCCCACTCTGACGTGCCCCACGATGGCGGCAGGATCGACGACGTGAGCCCAACGCCAACGGCGTTCCATCTTATAGCCCAGGGTTGCGAGGCACGAGCTACCCTGGGTTTGCCATGCGGATGGCGCCAATCCTGAAAGGATTGAATCGGAGCTTCCCGCCGGAGCATTTACCCCGGAACCAGCAAAAGAAAGAGCGGGACGACGGAGAGCGAGTGCGGAGTATATCCGCTGGCGCGCACGATGACCGGGCCGTCGACCGGCGTATCGCGACCACCGGATGAGTTGTAGGTGTACGTGCCGTAGCCGCGCAGTCCGGGGACTTCGTTGGTCCCGGGCAGCCCGGTGTCGGCGCCGATTTCGCCGGCGCGCACGCCGGTGATCGAGGCGACGGCCTGTTCGCCGTCGAACCCGATTTCACTCGCGTAGATGGCGGCGATGCGGTTGGCGGTAACATTCGAGATGCGACCCGCGGGCCCCGCGAAGACGGCGTCGCGAGGGCCACCCTGGCCGGCCACGAGCCCGCCCATGCCGGCCAGGCCGAGGTTCCCGATGCCCGAGGCGAAGGCCGAGTGGAAGTCGCCAATATCGCCGGGAACAATGATGCCGGAGACCGAGCCGCCCAGGCCGGCGACGAGGACGCCACTTCCGCCGCTGCCGCCCTGAAGGAGGCGCACGAAGCCGCTGACCTCGCTGAGGACGACGCCGCTCACGTCCCCGCCCCAGCCGCCGACGGTGCCGGAACCGGCGTTCCCCGCGATGACGCTCAGGTGACCCACGCGCCCGGTGATGCCACGGACGCTGCCGCCGAACCCGCCGACCGTGTGGTCGTGGTACTCCGAAAACTCGCCGGCCTGGCCGCCGGTGACCAGCACTACGGCGTCCGTATCCAGGCGCGTTTGGAGGACCGCGCCGCCCGCCGCGCCGCGCAAGCCTTCGCCCACGCCCGTCCCGCCGGCACCGCCGCGGAGGTAAGTGAGACTGTCCGCACCGGCGGAGTCGTGCAGCGTGAACCCGGTGACCCAGCCGCCACGGCCGCCCGCTCCACGGGCGTTCTCGCCGCTGATCTGCACCGCACCGCCCGCGCCGCCCACGAATTGGGCAGTGCCGAGGGGGGCCGCGTTGTTGAAGGTGAAACCGGCCAGCGTTCCGCCGGGACCGGCACTGCCGCGGGTGAACGGGGTCTCGCCCAGCAGCGCGCCGCCGTCGCCGGCCATCACGGTGACCTGTTCCGCCCCGCCATGATTGGAATACGTGGAGCCGACGATGGGGCCTCCCGCGCCGGCCTGCCCGACGCCAAAGGCGGTGACGGTTCCGCCCCCGGCTTCGATCATGACGTTGCGGACTGGGCCCGTGTTTTCCAGCGTAAGCCCGAAGATGGCCCCGCCGGTGACCCCGTCGCGGCGGCTGGTGCCGTTGGGTCCCGCGAAGACATTCACGTCGACCGCGGCCTGGAGGGTGAGGTCGGTCGACACGATGGACCCGCCGCGCGCGGCCGCTCCACGGCCCTGCGTCGTGCCACCCCGGCCGGCGTGCACTTCGAGATTGCCGCCGATGTTTCCGCCGAAAACGAACGTGTCACTGGTGAACGAGCCGCCTGCTCCGGCGTCGTAGATTTCGCTGTCGCCGCCGTCTCCCGTCAGGATGTAAGCGCCGAAAGTGAGGGTTTTCGTGCCGATGAACGAATCGCTGATGCCGCCGCCCACGCCGCCCTTGGCCGCGCCCTCGCCCCGGCCGGCGCTGATCTGGAGGCTGTACTTCGCCGGGCCGAAGGGGACCTCCGGCGGCGGAAGGCTGCCGCCGAGGATGTCGCCCACGTTGAGGTGCAGGTGATCAAGCGAGCCGCCGGAGCCGCCGATCCGCGTGCCGATGTCTCCCGCACGCGGGGCGAAGATGGCGAGCGTTCCCGTGACGTTTCCGCCGACGTCCAGGGCGAGGTACGAGTAGTTTCCACCCGAGCCGGTGCTGGCAAACTCACCCGAGTCTCCGCCGTGGTCGAGCGCGATGCGGACGTCGCCCCCGACGTTGCCGCCGACTTGAAACGAGGCATGATCGATGCCGCCCGACCGGCCGCCGGCGCGGTGCCCCTTGCCGGCGCCGCCGCCGCCGCCGGAGACGAGGAGATCGTCGGCCACGCTGCCAAAAACGAAACGCGAATCGAGCAGGCTGCCGCCCAGGCCACCGCGGCCGCTGGAGCCTCCGCCCGAGGCCCCGGCTCCCAGGTGAACCTCGACGGACCCAACCGCGCGGGAGATATAGACGCCCGCGGGCGTGTGCAGCCGCGCCGCGAGCCCGGCGTCCACCGCAGGGTGCGGGATCAGCCCCACGCCCGTGCTGAAGTCGCCGCCGCGGGCGCCGTCGCCGCTCCCGAACTGGAACCCGCCGTCGCCGCTGGCCAACTGGAGGCCCCCGAGGGAAGGCGCCTGGATCAGCAGGTTGGACACATCGCCCCCGGCCCCGGTCGCGCCGCTGGGGGCGAAGGTGCCACCGACGCCCCCCTGGCCGGAGCTTACGCTGAGGGTCGCGGCGATGCCCTTGGTGGAAAGGATGGCCAGGCCATTGATGGGACCACCATTCCCGGCGTCGCCGAGAATCCCCCCGTCGAGCCCGCCCTCTCCTGCGGTGAAGGAGAACGCGCCGCCGATCGCGACGAGGTCATGAAAATCGAACACCAGCCGGTTGAGGGCGCCGCCGTCGCGACCTCCGGTGAGGCTTCCGGGATCGTCGACCAGGCGGCCGCCGCTGCCCGCCGTCACCCGGAAATCGCCGTGATCGAACTGGACGGGGCCGCCGAAGGAGAAGACCGCGCCTTCGAACCGCCCCGCTGCGCCCGGGAAGGAGGAGCTGTCGGACCCGCTTCCGCTCGTGACCGTGAACTCGCCGTCGCCCAGGATGCCGAGCGCGCCGCGAAAATCGAATCGGCCGCCGAGGATCGATCCGCCCGTTCCGTTGAAGCCGGGAGCGCCGGGGAGGCCGGCGCCGCCCGCGGTGAGGTGAAACGCGGCGAGCCCCTGGGTCGTGATGGCCGCGTTCGTCCCGCCGGAAAGCGCCTGTTGCAGCGCGGAGTTCTTCGTGGTGGAAAACCAGTCCCAGCTCCCGCCCGCGCCCACGATCGGACGGTGCCCGCCATGGCTGTGCTCCGTACCCACGGCGCCCCCGCTGCCGAGCACGATATCGAGATCGCCCCCGCTCCGGTGCGGTGCTCCGCCCGCCATGACCGTGGTGCCGAGGTCGCCCAGCAGGATGAGGCTGGTGTTGACGATGCTCCCGCCCGCGCCGCCGTTCCCGGAGCCGTCCCCGGCGCCGCCGTCGCCAGTTTGCATAAGGAAGGAGAGCGCCGGATCCAGATCGCGGAAAGAAGAGTTGATGATCGAACCTCCGGCGCCGCCGTGCGCGCCGATGCCAAACCCGCCGGCCCCGGTCACGATCTTCGGGTAGGTGGTCACGGAACTATGGAAAGCGACGCGAACGCCGATGATGCCACCCCCTGCGCCACCCGCGCCGGCGATGGCGGGACCCGGAGCGCTGCCCACGTTGCCGCCCTTGCCCGTCTGGAGCAGAAAGCCCTCCGGCGAGATGCCCATCGTCACATCCACGATCGAGCCGCCGCTCCCGGCGCTCCCCCGGAGCCCGTGGGGCGTCTCCTCGCCGTCACCGGTGAGAATCCCACGCAGCCCGCCGGAGAAGTGCGCATGGATCACATCGCCGCCGCTCGTGCCGATGACGTGCTGGAACGTGGCGGGATCGAATGGCGCCGCGGGACCGCCGAAGCCCCACGAAAGGTTGAGCGCCTGCGACCCGGTCGCCACCAGGCCGTTGACGCTCAGCCCATTCGCCAACGACTGGCCGAGGACCGTCAGATTACTGATCCCGACCCCGGCGAGGATGTTCGTGTAGCCATCGGTCGCGGAGACGAGCGCGCCCGTGACGCTCAGGCGGCTGATGCTCGCGCGCTGCAGTTCGCCGGGAGCGAAGTGCCCGTCGCGGTCGAGCATGGTCGCGACCGAGCCGTGGAGATCGCTGAAGACGCTGCCGCTGAAGCGATCGCCGACCGCGAGCCCGCTCAGCTCGTCCAGCGAGAAGCGCTGATCGCCATTGATGTCCTTGAAGAAGACGAGGGCATTGCTCGCGGTCACGCTGACCCAAAGCTTGTCCGTCGCGTGCGTGCCGACCACGCCGTCGGGGTTGAAGTAGAGCCGGTCGCCCGCGTGCAGCAGAATTGTTTTATCGGCCCCGGCCGCCGTGGCTGCAGCAGAATCGCCGCCCTGAGCCACACCCGACGCGTTGTCGATTTCGAGCGACGTGCCGCTGACGTAAAACGCGGCCGGCGCGATGCGGGCCTCGAGCACTTCGAAGGTTGTATAACGGGTGATGCGCATGATGCAGAGGGGCGGCTGCAGTGGGCCGCCGCATTTCGGGTCGCTGCACGCCTGGGTCAAGCGGTTTGGCTGGCGGGACGACTTTTTTATGCCGTGGATCGCGGGGCACTCACCGTGCGCCTCACTTGAACCGGTGCAGCAGCTTCACATTCCACGGGTGATCCCGCGGGCCGACGGCGGCGCGGATCTCCGCCACTTCGGCGGGCGCCACGGGGTCGCCGGTGTGCTCCCACTCGCGCCGGATGTAGGTGAGGATGGCCGCGATCTGGTCGTCGTTCAGCGTCGCCAGCGCGGGCATTTCCATGTAGTAAATGCGGCCGGCGACGGGGATGGGACCGGCGACGCCGTTGAGGACAATCCGGACGAGCCGCTGATGGCTGCCAACGGCCCACTCGGAGTTGACCAGCGGCGGCGCGAGCCCGGCCAGGCCGTGGCCGTCGGCCTGGTGGCAGGTGGCGCAGATCTGCGTGTAGAGGATTTTGCCTTCCGCGAAACGGGTCTGTTCCTCCGGCGTGAACGGGACGATTTCCGGCTCCAGTTGGCTCACCTTGCCGGGCCAGGTAAAGAGGTCCGCCACTTCTTTCAGGCTCTCCTGGTTCACCGCGCCGGCGAGTTCCGCCCAGTGCGCCGGCGCGCGTTCGAGCACGAGGGGGCGGACGCCGTTGAGGTCGGTCTCGGTGAGGAAGGCGAGCGCGGCGACGAGCCAGCTTTGCACCTCGGGCGGGTGCGGGCCGGCGACCAGATCGAGGAGCCCCAGGCAGCGGTCCGGCTTGCGCTGGGAGAGCATGGAGAACATCAGCCCGCGGATCATGCGCGCCTGATACGGATTCCGCGCGGCGCTCACGGGGGAGGCGAGAAAGGCCTCGATGAATTGCAGCTCGCGACCGCCGAGACCGGTCCAGGCGGCGACCTGGACGTACGGGTTTTCCTCCCCGCGCTCGAGGCCGTCGATGAGGGCGTCGATCGCCTCCTTCCCCTGGACGTCGCCGAGCGAGAGGAGCGCCTGTAAACGCACCTCGGCCGCGGGGTCGCTGACCATCCCAATGACCCGGCTCGCCATTGCCGGTGTGTCCCCGAGATGATCTTCGCTGAGCCGGATAGCCGCCGCGCGGAGGCCGGACTCGGGATCGCCGAGCGCCCGGTCGACGAGGGCCGGGTCGAGTTGCCCCAAGCCGTGCAGGGTCCAGAGGGCGTGCAGGCGGGCGAGGGGAGATTTCGTGGACGCGAACAGCTGCGCCAGCGCGGGCGCGGCGGCCGGGTCGCGCCCTTCCACGAGCAGACGCTGCGCGGTGTCGCGCCGCCAGCCGTTGGGGTGCTCGAGCTCGGCAACGAGCGCGGCGGTCTCGCGCGGCAGCTTCGGGAGCGGCCCCGGCTTGGCGCCGTCCGGGACGATGCGCCAGAGCCGGCCCAGGCCGAGCGGCTTGTCCAGCGCGCGGTCGTGGATGTGCTTCTTCAAGTAGCCGCGCATGTAGTCCTTGTGCTCAATGATGCCGCAATACATGTCGACGACCCACAGCGCGCCGTCCGGTCCCGTATAGAGGCTGACCGGCCGGCATCGCTCGTCGCTGGAGGCGAAGAATTCCGAGCCCTCGGCGGCGTTCTCCGCCTTGGTCACGCCGCGATCCTGGTGCAGCAGGTTCCGCTTGATGAGGTTGCCCGCGGGCTCGCAGACGAAGGCATTGCCGCGATACTCCGGAGGGAAGAGCTCCCCGCGATAGACGGTCGGCCCGCAGGCGGAGGTGAAGAGCTTGAGCCGGCCGTTGACGAGCGCCGCCGGCCCGGCATTCACGCCCGGCGTGTCGTGCGACGGCCAAACGCGCTCGTCGGTCGTGAGGAGGGGACTCAGCCCGAATTCGTTCGGCGCGAATTTATTGCGATCCTGGTAATGGGCCGCCGGCGTGATGTCGGAGTAGAGGTGCGACACATGGTGGTTGTAAAACAGCTTGCCCCAGTCGTCCTGCGCGATGCCCCACTGCCCGCGAAAGGCCGTCGGCAGCCGATCGAATCCGCCGTCGGGTTTCTCCCGGTAACAGACGGCGGAGTTCACGTTGTAGAGGCTGTTGTCCATCGCCCAGAGCAGACCGTTGGGCAGGTGCTCCGGGCTGGCTTGGTTGGCGAGGGCGAACTTCGGGTCGACCTCGGTCTTCTCGTCGCACTTCCCGTCGCCGTCCGTGTCGCGGCAGAACCAGAGGTGCGGCGGCTCGCCGATGAGCACGCCATCCCGCACGAGCGCGATGGCGCGCGGCAGCACGAGCCCCTCGAGGAAGACGGTGCTCTTGTCCATCCGCCCGTCGCCGTCGGTATCCTCCAGGATGACGACGCGTCCGAGCGGCTCCTTTTCGCCCGTGGCCGCCGCGTCCTGCATGTACCCCTGCATTTCGCAGACCCAGAGCCGGCCGTCGGGTCCAAACGCGAGCGCGACCGGATTGTGGATCAGCGGCTCGGCGGCGACGAGTTCCGCGTGGAAGCCCGGCTGGATGGTGAAACTCGCGCGCTCTTCCTCGGGGCTGAGCACCGGGAGCGGCTGCACGTCGCCGCCCGGCTCGCCGGCGGCCTTCGGCTTTTTCTGGGGCGACGCCGGGACGACCTTCGCCGGCGGGCGGTGATGGCGCTGCCATTCTTCCACGCCCCGTTCAGCCACGAGGCCGGCGATCAGGGCGATCGCGAGCCACCGCAGCCAGGCGCGGGGTGGTTTGGGAGCAGGGGGGTGGTCGTCAGTGGGCTCGGACATCGTAGCAAAATTGCAGTTCCTGGTCGCGGAGGTACAGCCTTCCGTTGGAGACGACCGGATGGGTCCAGAGCAAGCCTTGCGGGCTGCGCTGGGCCGATTGCGGCGTGAGCTTGAAGCGGCTCACCTCGTGCCAGGCCTTGGGCGAGGCCTCGGCCAGCACCACGTCGCCCTTCGTTTCCTCGAGGCAATAGAGCAGCCCCTCCGCGCAGGTCGCGCTCCCCTTGCCGAGCCGGTTGCGCTCCGCCCAGGCCTGCGTGCCGGTGAGGAAATTCTGGCAGACCCAGCCGTTGGGATCGGAGTGGCCGTAGAGGTAGCCGTCGACCAGAATCACGCCGCCGTGCTGGTTCTTCATCACCTTGTTTTGGTAGACCACCTCGGCGGCATTTCCCGCGCCGACCTTGAGCAAGAGACAGCCGGCGCCCTGCCCGGCGGTGACGTAGACATACGGCGCCTGCACGATCGGCGTCGGGATCACCGTCACGCCGGGGAAGTCCACTTTCCAGAGCAGCTTGCCGTCCTTCACCGCGACCCCGAAGACGTGCGTTTTGGTCAACTGCACGTACTGCCGCTCGCCATTCACGTCGAGCGGGCTCACGGAAGAATAGTGCGCGACGTCGTCGATCTCCTTGCTCTGCCAGAGCGTCCGGCCGGTCTGCTTGTCGAGCGCGGCCATCGTCCCGCTCGCACCGCCCGGCGTGCAGAGCAGCCGGTCGCCGTCGATCAGCACCGACTCCGAGTAGCCCCAGCGCGGCGTCTCGCCCCCGAGTTCCTTGAGCGAGCGCTGCCAGGCGATCTTCCCATCGCCCGCCGCCGCGCAGATGAGGTCGCCATTCCCCCCCATGACGTAAACGCGGTCGCCGTCGACCGAAGGGGTGGCGCGCGGGCCGCTCCCCATGTCGTTCTTGTAAAAATCGCCGATCGGCGCGGACCAGATCCGTTTCCCCGTCGCCGCGTCGAGGCAAAGCAGCAGCTCCTTCTTGTTCTCCCCGCCCGCGGTGAAGAGCCGCCCCCCGACGATCGCCGGCCCCGCGTATCCGATGCCGACCTCGCGACTGAGCCAGAGCAGCTTCGGCCCGCCCTCCGGCCACGACTTCAGCAGCCCCGTCTCCCGCGAGACGTCATCGCGCCCCGGCCCGCGCCAGTGTGGCCAATCGCTCGGCCCCAGCGCCGCCATCGGCGGAAACTCCGGGCCGGCGGGCACCGCGGGCGCAGCCGGCTTGCGACACCCCGCGCAAGCGAGCTGTAAGAGCAACAGGAGTTGGAAGATCGGCCGTTTGAGGAGGTGCCGCATGGCGCGGCTGTTGTTGAACCACCGAGGCGCGCACGTCAATTCGGAGTGGAGGCGGCGAACCCCGACGAAGAGGTGGCACGGACGAGAGTTTTGAGACAGCATGATCTCTTTCCGCCATCCCCGGTGATTGCCTTTTCCATTCTCAAAGCGGGATGTCTGATTTGGGTCGGGGCGATCGGCTTCTGGAATGTCGTCGCCGGACTCCGCCAGGCGTGGCAACTCTCGCGGCAAAAGATTCGCGCCACGGACGGCGTGATTCTTTCCAGCCGGGTGGCGAGCGGACGGGACTTTGGTGTGGTCGCGGGTGATGCGCTCTTCTATTGGCCGGCGGTGAGTTTTTCCTACGAGGTCGATGGAGAGCGGCTGACCGGCGACCGCATTTCCATCGCAGTCGTCCGGACTTCGGACGAATCGCAGGTGGTGCGAAAACTGCAACG
>DASYIS010000242.1:0-14227 GCA_035997375.1 Chthoniobacteraceae bacterium | reverse complement strand
CGCTGATTGACGCATTCACAATACGGTGATTTTACGTTTCGACGGGCGGGACGCCCGTCGGCCCCACGGGCAGGATGCCCGTGCCACATCGGGACCGCGCGCCAACTGAATAGTTACGCCAAGAACTTGACAGCGTTACTTCACGATTGGCCAGGCCTGCTCCGCCACCGCGCTGTCAGCCATGCCGCTTTTGTAGGCTATCGCCTTCGGCAGAATGCCGGGCTGGACGCTGATCGTGCCGCAATAGACATAGCCGTTCGTGCGGGTGGGCGTCGTGCCATCGAGCGTGTAGCGAAACCATGCGCCGGGCGTGCTCGACTTAAGGGCGATCGTCTTGCCATCGCTCGCGAACTCCGGCTTGCCGCAAGGTTCGTCGCCCTTTTCATACAAACCGCAGTCGGGGTAATTCTTAATGACGTCCCACGCGAGGCGCTGGAGGACCCGCGCTTGTTCCGCGGTCAAGCCGGTGCCGATGGGGAGCAGTTTGTCCTCCGGCGATTCGCGATAGAGCGCGGCGTACCAGGTGAGCGCCACCAGATAGCAGCCGGCGGAGTTAACATGCACCTGGTCCTCAAACAATGTCTGATAGAAACTCGCCTGCCCCGGCGGCACGCCGGGCAGCTTCCCTTCATCGATCAAGTGGCGCGCCCAGCCGAGCGCGAGCGCGGTCGGAATGATGCGCACCGGCTTGCCTTCATGATATTGGGCGGCGATTTGGTGCCGCACTTCTTCGTTGTAAAGCAACATCGCGCCCATCGATTCCTCCCACGACAGCGCAGGAAAGGTCTTCTTCATTTGATAACTCGGCACTTCGCCTTTATCCGTCGGACGGGCGCGGGGCATCTCGACCCATTCGGCATAGAGCCACGGTTGCACCTCCGGCGACTTTTCGCGCACGAGCTTGATGAAGCGCGTCGCATAGTCGGCTTCCTCCGCGACGTTGAAATCACGCGGTTGCAGCGTGAAGTATTCGAGCGGGTGGACGGCCTTCGCGTAAGTGTCGTCCCAGCGCGCCTTGTCCGTCCCGTGCGCATCGTTCCACAAGCGATTGGTTAACGATCCCCCGATGAGATAGGCGGGGAAATCGTCGCGCCCGCCCGCGGTGCGGATGAATGTCTTAAAGCGGCTCGCGTTGCCCGTGAGGCTGTTGCCGACATGGAAGGAATTCATCGCCGCCCGCGCCGGCGGGCCGATCCAGATGTTGGCGAGGGTCGGCGGGCTCGGCGCCAGGCCCTCCTTGAAAGAGACGGCGACCAGCGTGGTGTTCTTTTCGATGGTGAAGGGCTCCGCATACGTCCGGCCACCTTGCGCGCCGGGCGTCGTGCCGTCGAGCGTGTAGCGGATCGTCGCGCCGGGCGAGGCGCTTTTCATCGTCACGAGCTGCGGCTTGTCCCAATCCCCGCCCGCCGGCGTGATGACCGGCCGCGCGGTCGACGCCTGGTCTTCCAGGTCGAGCCCCACGTATTGGCCATCGGGGTTGCTCGCGTTGAAAAAGGTCGGCGGCTTCTCATCGAAAGCCGTCCTCCATGATCCGCCCGGCGCACCAAAGCCGGCTCCGCGGAGCTTCTTCGCGCCGGCGTAGAATTCGAGTTCCGCCACGTTGCCGTGCGAGCCCGCCGGCGCCTCGTAGCGAACCCAGCGCCAAGGGGCGGCGTGGTCGATTTTCAGCTCGCCCCACTCGCCCTTCGGCGGCGCGGTCTTGATTTCCGCCAGCGTTTTGAACCCCTCGGTCGGCGACACGTTTGAGCCGGTGATTTTGCCACCGACCATCGCCTGCTCGCGCTCCGGCGCGGGCAGGAAGCGGACGCGATCGACAGCCACCGGCGCGGCTGGATCGGCCGCCCGGGAAGGTGGGGCCGTCAGCACGAGCAGGACAAGGCATGACCAGACCCATAGGCTGCGAGCCGGCGGAGAGATGCGGAGGAAATTCATAGGGGGAAGGCGGGAGATATTGGATCGTCGGTCACCGGAGACCAGCCGGATTTGTGGTGACGAAATCGAGATCACTCGTCATCTGCCTCCCCCCATGAAACTTGCAGCTCCGCGTGTCGCCGGACGCCGGGAATCGCCCCCGACGACAGATCCTTGTAGAGGTCGGCCAGGTGCTCTCGCAAATCCTCCAGCGTAACTCCTTGAGTCACGTAGTCGGGAAACTCGTCCAGGTGTCCCAGCCACATCTCCCCGTCCTGCCAGAAAGTGAATCCGATCGATTGCATGATGTGGAGCCTGGCGGACCCGCCCGCCACGGTCAACGCGGCGGGTCTCCGCAACTTTCCGTGCCTTGGGCCATTTCATCCACTCCATCTCAAATGAAGACGTCCGCCCTTCTCCTCCTCCTCTTCGCGTCCGCCGTCTCTGTGCGGGCGAACGTGAAGCTGCCCGCACTTTTTTCCGATCACATGGTCGTGCAAGCGAACGCCCCGGCGCCGGTCTGGGGCTGGGCCGAGCCCGGCGAGGAGATCACGGTTTCGCTGGCGGGCCAAACGAAGACGACGAAGGCCGACGCGGAGGGCCGGTGGAAGGTGCAGCTCGATCCGCTCAAGACGAACGATCAGCCGCTGGAGCTCACGGTTGCAGGCAAAAACACGGTCACCGTCAAAGACGTGCTGGTCGGCGAAGTCTGGCTCGGCTCGGGCCAGTCGAACATGGCCCTCAATGTCGGGGCGGTGAAGAACGCCGACGAGGAGATCGCGGCCGCGACGTTGCCCGCGCTGCGCATGTTCAAGGTGAGCTCCGACGCCGCGGAGACCGCGCAGGAGGACTGCAAGGGCTCGTGGGTGGTGACGTCGCCGGCCACGGTGCGGCTCTATTCCGCGACGGCCTATTTCTTTGGCCGCGAGCTGCATCAGAAGCTCGGGGTGCCGGTGGGCTTGATCAATTCGTCGGTGGGCGGTACGCGCATCGAATCGTGGATCAGCCTCGACGCGCAGCAGCGGCTTCCCGACCTGAAAGCCGCGGTGGATTCGGACCTGAAAATCGCGCAGGCCTTCAATTTCGAAGCCGCCAAGGCCAAGTACGAACAGGATCTCGCGAAGTGGAAAGTAGCCGCCGCGCAGGCGAAGGCCGAGGGCAAAACGCAGCCGCTCGCTCCGCGCGATCTCGGCGCGATCCGGCGCAAGATCGGGGTCGGCGGCGAGCTGTTCAACGGCAAGATCGCGCCGCTGATCCCCTACGCCATCCGCGGCGTCGTCTGGTATCAGGGCGAGGCGAATTCCGCGCCGGCGAAGGCGGTGCTCTACGCGCAGCAACTCCCCGCGCTCATCGCCGATTGGCGCACGCGCTGGGGCTCCGAATTTCCCTTCGCCTGGGTGCAATTGCCGAACTTTGACGGCGGCGAAATCCGCGACTGGCCGGCGATCCGCGAGTCGATGCTGAAGACGCTCCAGGTGAAAGACACGGGCATGGCGATCGCGATCGATGTCGGCGAGGCGAAGAACATTCACCCGAAGAACAAACAGGAGGTCGGCCACCGGCTGGCGCTCTGGGCGCTCGGCACGGTGTACGGAAAAGAAGTCCCGAGCACCAGCGGGCCGCTCCCCGCGGGTCACGAGATTCGCGGTCACGAGGTGGTGCTGAGCTTCGAGCACGCCGACGGCGGCCTCGTCGCAAAAGACGGCGAGTTGAAGGGCTTCGTCATCGCGGGCGAGGACAAGAAATGGGTGCCGGCCACCGCGAAAATCGAAGGCGGTAAGGTCATTGTCTCCAGCCCCGAGGTGCCGAAGCCGGCGGCGGTCCGCTATGCGTGGGAAAACAATCCCGTGTGCAATCTCTACAACGGCGCGGGTCTCCCGGCGTCGCCCTTTCGGACGGACGACTGGAAGTGAGTCGATGAAGGGGAAAACGATGACACTGAGAGCCAGCCGCGGAAGCTCAACGCCAACGGCGTTTCATCCTATAGCCCAGGGTTGCGAGGAACGAGCTACCCTGGGTTATCGATCCGGTCTGGGTTCAACCCTGCAAGGGTTGCAGCCACGGTTGCGACCGGTGCCTGATGCGAGCCTGATGCAACTCTTTCAGAGTTGGCGCTTCCCGGCGCAGAGAACCCAGGGTAGCTCGTACCTCGCAACCCTGGGCTATAGGATGAAACGCCGTTGGCGTTGGTCGGTGCGGTCCCGACGCCGTCGGTTGGATCGACTTGCGTGATTCGCAGGCAACATTTGATCACTCAATGAAGCGATTGCTCTTTATCCTGCTCGCCTCCACCGGCCTCCTTCGCGCCGAGGTGAAGCTGCCGGCGGTGATCTCCGATCACATGGTCCTGCAGGCGCGGGCCGGCGCGGCCATCTGGGGCTGGGCGGAGGCCGGGGAGGAAGTGACGGTCGCCATCGCGGATCAGAGCCGCTCTGTGAAGGCGTCCGCCGACGGGAAGTGGCAGGTGCGACTCGATCCACTCGAACCCTCGAGCGAATCGCGCACTCTCACGGTGAAGGGCCGCAACACGCTCACCGTGCAGGACGTGCTCGTCGGCGAGGTGTGGTTGGCGGCGGGGCAATCGAACATGGAGATGACGATCAAAGACAAACTCCATGGGTCGGTCGACGGAGCCGATGCGGAAATCGCGAAGGCGAACTTTCCGCAGATCCGCATGTTCGTGCACGACGCGCCGTTCAGCATCTACGAGCTGCGCGTGCCGCCTTCCGAACCGCCGGCCGATCGACCGGGCCAATGGCGCGTCTGCTCGCCGCAGACCGTCGCGGACTTTTCGGCGATCGGCTATTTCTTCGCGCGCGATTTGCACACGCGACTCGGCGAGCCGATCGGCATCCTCACCGCGGCGGTCGGCGGCACGCCGATCGAGGCCTGGACGAGCCTTGCGGCGCAGCAGTCCGCGCCGGCGCTCGAGCCGCTGCTCGCCGACTGGCAGGCACGCGCCGGGAGCTTCGAGCCCGCGCGCGAGCAGCAGGAATTTCTGGTGAAGAAAGAGGCCTGGCTGAAGGAGCGTGCCGCCGCGGTGAAGCGCGGCGAGCCGCCGCCGAAGGCTCCCCTCCCCTTCAAGAATCTCCGCGTGATGAC
Organism: Chthoniobacteraceae bacterium; assembly: GCA_035997375.1. GTDB lineage: Bacteria > Verrucomicrobiota > Verrucomicrobiia > Chthoniobacterales > Chthoniobacteraceae > DASYIS01. Next base: position 9,214 of record DASYIS010000242.1, on the reverse strand, counting down.
GCCCGGGGTGTTGTTCAACGGCGTCATCGCGCCGCTCGTGCCGTACACGATTCGCGGCTGCATCTGGTACCAGGGCGAGCGCAATGCCGCCGGGCCTTTCACCGGGCTGTACGGGCTGCAATTGCGGACGCTCATCGCCGACTGGCGCGCACGTTTCGGCAGCGAATTTTATTTCGCCTGGGTGCAACTGCCGCGCTTCCAGAAGGAGCAGTCACAGCCGAGTGAGCCGAAGGGCTGGGGCGTCGCCGTGCGCGACGAGATGCGCAAAACACTCGCCGTCCCGGCGACCGGCATGGCGATCACCATCGATCTCGGCGGCGAGAAGGACGGCCATCCCACGAACAAGGCCGACTACGCCGCGCGCCTCTCGCCGCCGGTGCTGCACGATGTCTATGGCCTCAAAGTCGCGGAGTGGTCCGGCCCGCTGTTTCGCACCGCGCAGCGCGCCGGCGAAAAGATGGTGATCGCGTTCGACCACGCCGATGGATTGAAGACCGCGTCGGGCGAGCTCGCGGGATTTGCCATCGCGGGCAGCGACCGGAAATTCGTCTGGGCCAAAGCGGAGATCGCCGGCGACAAGGTCATCGTCTGGAGCGAAGCGGTGCGCGACCCGGCCGCGGTGCGTTACGCGTGGGCGGCCAATCCCAAGTGCAATCTCGTCAACGCCGCCGGCCTCCCCGCCTCACCGTTCCGCACCGATGATTGGAAATAGGCTCACGATTTTCTTCTGCACTTGGTTGGTGATTGTCGCCGCCGTCGCGGTTGAGGACACGGCCCCACGGCTCGATCCGCTCGCGCCCCCCTTGGGCCTGAAAACGTACCGCGACCTCGGCCTCACCGTGGACGAGAACATGCTCGCGCGGGCGTGGCGGGGCGATGGCAGCGAGGCGGCCCGTCTGCAAAGGACGCTCGTGAAAGGAGGCTGGGTGTTCCCGCTCTTCGATCCGGGCCACCAAATCAAGCTGACGCTCAGCGATCCGCAAACGCTGTGGTCATCGTATTCGAACGACGGCGGCCGCACGTGGAGCGAGCCAAGATTCGTCGCGGCTCTCACCGGCGAGGCGACGTTGAAGAGCCTCGAGTTTCGCCGGGCCGCCGGCAAGACGCTGCGGTTCACGCTGGAAAACACACCGGGCAAAAAGTGCGACGTCTGGTTTCGCGAAGACGACCTCTGCCGGTTGGCGACGGCCGCCGATGTGCGCGGCGCCCCGCCGGGCCGCTTCGTCCTCACGAGCGTGCCGCCGGAGAACCACGACCCCGACCTGCTCGCCGACTCGATTTGCATTGCGCGGGACATCGCGTTCACTCCGGCGCAGCCGCCGCACGGCTACAAAGTCCCCGACGGTCTCGGCCTGTTGATCAACGAGTCGATGACTGGACAAGTCATCCATCGCGCGCGGTCGAAGGCCGGCACGTTGTACGAGACGCGGGCCGTAGTCACGCCGCGGGGCGACTACCTGGTGATGATCCCCGACGGCCAGCACGCGAACACGCCGCGCGACGACGCGAACTCGCTGCTCGGCTATCGCTCGAGCGATCAGGGCCAGACGTGGAGCGGGCCGTTCTCGCCGTTCGGCGATCAGTCGAAGCATCACGGCGGCCTGCCGCTCGTGCCCAAAGGCGGCGAGCGCATGTATGTCTTTGAGACGCAGCGCGGCGCGCTCGCCAAGCCGGCGACCGGCGACAAGGCGGTCGGCTTTCGCACTTCGGATGACGACGGTCACACCTGGTCGCCAGTCCAGTTGGTCCGCCTCACCGACGGCAAATATTTCGGCGGACTCGGCGTGATTCAGATGACCGAAACGGCGGCCGGCACGTGGATGGTCGGCTTCCACCACGGCCGCGTGCTGCGTGGCGGATTAAAGGGGACGACGCGCGAGTGGTCGGTCACGACGCCGACCAAGCCGGCCGATCCCCTCGCACTTGAAAACCTCTATTTCCTCGACGAACTGCGCGTGCTTGGGCTGAGCGACGCGAGCGTGCTCGCGATGGCGCGGACGTGCGAAGGGCACCTCTGGCAGATGCGCAGCGCCGACGATGGACTCAGCTGGCGGGACGTGCGGCCGACTTCGCTCGTGCAACCCGACGCGCCGCCGATGGTCTTCACTCTCTCGGATGGCAAGACGCTGATCGCGCTGCATCACAATCGCGCCGTGCTCCGTTCCGTGCATGAGCCCGTCCATTCCGAATGGCTGAACATGCCCGCGCCGACCGCCGCGGAAATCGCGCTGCGCAACGAGCACCGCACCTCCGTCAAGGATTGGGTGAGCCGCGCCGAAGTCTGGTTTTCGTTATCGAAAGACGAGGGGCAAACGTGGAGTGAGCCGCGCTTCCTTTTTGCCAATGCGCTGGCCGAGACGCTCGACGCCGCGAACCCAAATTACCAGTGCTCCTACATCGACCTCTTCGTCGACCACGGCGTCATTCACTTGATCGTGCCGCACCGCTGGAATCGCATCGTCCACCTGTCGTTTCCGGAAGACCAACTGGCCTCATTCCTCACCCGCGACGAGCTACGCCGAAGCCTCCCGTGAACGCCTCCGGCGCCGGGCCGCCAGGGCAAGCGCGCCGAGCAACAGCAGGCCGGCATTGGCCGGCTCGGGCACGGCAGTCAGGACCACGTCGTTCCCCGTCCCGCCGACGTACGAGATCTGAAACGCCTGGCCGCCCGCCTGAAACTGCGTCCCTTCGTTCAGCGTCGTCCCGGCGTAGGTGAAGCGGCCGCTGACGGCGTCGGTCCCGTCATTGAGGATGAGGGTGAAAGTATCGGCGAGGTTCGTCACGCCGAGGTTGAGCGCGAGCTGGACGGTGCCGGTCAAAGTGACGCTGCCGGTGACGTTCACCTGGTCGTAGCCGGTGGACGACGCCAGCTCCATGGAAAGGGTGGAGTTGCCCTGGAACAGCAGGTTCCCACTCGACATCGGGCCCACACCGTCGCCGGGCGAGAGCGTGCCGAAAACGAGCACCGTCCGGGTTCCCTGCATCGAGCCGCTGAGGGTGGCGCCGGCGCTGACGGAGAGCGTGCCGGTGGCATTGTCGGGGATGGTCCCGTCCAGCCGCACCTCGCCGGCCGTCACGCTCATTGCACCAAAGAAGCCGCCGGCGTCGGGGAGGGTCAGCAGGCCGGCGCCGGCTTTGACAAGGCTGGATGAGGAGAACTGGCTGGTCAGTTTGGCGATCGACGCATCGAAGCCCGCGGTGTCGACCGTGGAAAAGCTGCTGCCGTTCACCGCGAGCGTGCGGCTCGTCGTCCAGGGAGCGGCGAGCACGAGTTTGCCACCGCTATTCAGGGCGACGCGCGTGCCGCCGCCGAGCATGGCGTCGCCGCCAAACGTGAGGGTGCCGCCGACGGTGAGGTCGCCCGCGAAGGTATTGGCCGCCGTGAAAACCACGTTGCTGAAACTCACGAGCAACTGACCGGTGCCCGTGATCGGCGCGCCGATGACGAAGTTGCCGGCCGTGGACGGTCCGGAGATGGAGGCTTGGTAATAACCATTCAGCCGCAAGCCGCGCGTCAGCGTAACGTTGGCGGTGTTGGGAACGAGCGAGGCGCCGTCGTTGAGCACGATCTCCGAGGTGTCCGCCCCGAGGCTTCCCATGTCTTTGAAGTTCAGCATCCCTTCGTTGACGGTGATCGGCCCCGTGAAGGTATTCGCACCCGTCAGATTCAGGCTGCCCGCCGCGCCTTTCGTCAGCCCACCGGTGCCGGAGATTTGGCCGCTCACGTTCAAAGCGCTCGCGGTCAGGAAGACCGCTTCCGCCGCGCCGAACGAGAGGTTGTTCTGGATCGAGGGCGAATTCGAGCTGCTCAGGACCAGGCCGCTCGCCACGGAGAGCGTGCCGGTGCCCGTGATGTAGCCATCGGTCTTCAGGGAGTTGATCGAGAGATCGGCGTTGTTCACCTGCGACGTGGTGAGCCAGACGTTGTCGCCGGCGGTGAGGGCCGTCGAAAACTCGTCCGCGCGCAGTCCGCGGATGCCGTTCACCGGATCGTAGGTGACGAGATTGTTGCCCGCAGTCGGGTGCGCGTAGGCAAACGGGAGGACGGGGTGATTGGTCGCCGTGGTGTTCGCCCCGACGAGCGCGGACGTGAGCCCGCTCCCGAGGGTGATGACGGCTTTGCCCTCGCCAACCGCGGGCGACGTCGACCCCGAAGAGTCGGTGCCGCCGTAGAACAACAGCGTCGCATGGTCGTTCCGAATGAGGTTGGTAAAGCGCACCGTTACGGCTTGGCGCGTCTGGGTCGAGGAGGGGGTGGCGATGTTGGCGGTGATCGTGACCGCGCCGGTCGCGGTGAGCGCGCCGAAGTCCTGCGCCAGGGGTGTGGTCAGGTTCCCGGTGACCGTGAGATTGGAGCCATTGAGCGCCACGGGGATCGCACCGACGCGGCTGAGCGCGGTGTTGGTATTGTCCAGATACACCTCCGACACCGCGAGCCCGGTGAGGCCGGACGCGCCGAGCGCGGTGCCGTTCTCCGTCAAAGTCAGCGTGATGCGGGGCGAGGTGCCGCCGTTGCCGATGACCGTGAGCCCGCCGGTGTTGGAGATCGGCGTCTGGATGGTGGCGGCGCCGCGGGTCTCGAGGCCGCCGCTCCCGGTGATATCGCCGGCCGTGACCGTCAAAGCGCCGGCCACGCGGAGGGTGTTGGCGCCCAGGAGCACGGTGCCGGCGGAGGTCAGGCTCGCGATGGCCGCCGGCCCGTTGCCAAAGTCGAGCACGGTCCCGGCGCTCGAGGTGACGCTGGATTTGCTCAGCGGGCTGTTGGGCCCCACGCGGATCGCCCCGCCGAGCAAAGTGATCGACACCGCGGGCGTCGTCGACGGCTCGAAGAAGAGCTGGCCGGGGCCGGATTTGCGCAGCGCGGTGGCGGGCAGCGTGGAGCGGAACGTCAGGTCGCCCTCGGTATGAATGAGCGGGCCTTCGGCCGGGAAAGCGAGCGTGCCGCCGGAGATCGTGGCGCCGGCGCCCGGCTCGGCCACGACGCCCGCGGTTTGCAGGGTCAGCGTTTGCCCGGTCGCGAGACTGAGCGAAGAGGCGCCGCTGAAGGTGAGCGTGTTCACCGTCGCCGCACTGCCGCCGACGGTGGTGGCGTCCGTCAGGCGGATCTGCGCGGTGAGCGGTGTCGTCCCGCCGGCGGCCGGATTGCGGATCTCGGCGCCGCTCGTGTATTCCGCCGCGCGAAGCGGCCGAAAGCCGATGACGCCCGCGGTGTCGCTGGTCGCATCGTACGTGGCGATCGCGAACGGGCCGCCGGTCGCGGAGGTGGAGGCGAGGATGGTGGAGGTCGGTACGGTCGTGAAAACCAGCCGGGTGAACCCGCCCGTCGGTCCACCGCCCAACTGGTCCCCGCGCAGGAAGAGCGTGCCCGTTTTCGTGAGCGTGTTGGCCCGCAGGATGGTGCTCGCATTGCCCGGCGCAGTGAGCGAGATCGTGGTCGTGCCCGAGACGGTGAGGAAACCGAAAGTCTCGCTGACCGGCGCGGTCGCATTCCCGAGCACGCTCAACGACGACGTCAAGGTGAGCGCGCTCGAATCCGCAAGCCGATTCCCGTTGGCCACCGTCGTGTTGTCGAGCACGATCCCGTCTCCGCCGATGGTGAAGCTGGTCGAGGCGAGCGAGCCCGCGCCGCTCAGGCGCAAGGCGCCGGCGTTGACCGTGATCGAGGACGCGTAGCCGCTCGCAGTGGTGAGCGTGAGGCTGCCATTGCCCGATTTGATCAAGGACGGCCTGGAGATCTGCGCGAGCTCGCCGTTCAGCGTGGCATCATGTCCGTTCGTATTGATCGCGACCGACGTCTGGGCGCTTTGGAACTGGAACTCGATGCGCCGGCTGGTGATCCAGTCGCCGTTGAGGCGCAACGTCGGAATGCCGGTGACGTTGCCGATGAACAGCCCGGTGCCGCTGCCCAGGGAGGAATCGTCCGCGATCGTGAGCGTGCCGGCGACGTGGGTGGGCCCGGCGTAGGTATTGCCGGGCCCCAGGACCACCGAACCCAGGACGTACAGTCCGCCGGGCCCGCTCACCGTTCCATCCACCGTGAGCGCGGTCCCCGACAGCGTGCTGATGCCGCCGCCGAGGCGCAGCGACTGCGAGAGCGTGGTCGGGCCGGTGCCGGAGAAAACGAGGCCGGCGCCGGTGCCGTTGAGCGTGATGGGCGAGGATCCCGTTCCGAGAGCGCTCAGACTCGGCACGGTCAAGAGGCCGCCGTTGATCGTGACGGGACCGGTGAAGGTGTTTTGCGCCGAAAGAGTGAGCCCGCCCGGCCCGGATTTGGTCAGGCCGCCGCTGCCGGAGATCACGCCCTGGACCGTCAACGGAGCGGCGTTGGGGAGATAGAACTGCGCCTCCGCCGCGCCGAAATCGAGGTCGTTCTGGACGATGGTTGCCGTGGAAGTCGCGGCCACGTTGTGGGAAACCACGCCGCTGGTGATCGTCAGTTTGCCCGTGCCCGACACGTTGGGAACCGTCCCGGCGAGCGAGAGAGAATTGATGGTCTGCGTGGCGCCGTTGGTGGAGGCCCCCGTGAGCTGGACATTGGCCGTCGCCGCCGCGCCGGCCAGCGCGGTGACGTACTCGTTGGCGGCCAGCGGACGAAAGCCGTCCGCGTCGTAGGTCGCGAGGCCGAACACTGAGCCGACCGAGGTGATGGCCCAGGGGACGATGCTGGTGGCCGTGAGCGTGCCGCCGCCGCCGATCATCGCCGGCGCGGAGGGGAGCTTGATCTTGCCGGTATTCGTCGTGGCCGTGGTCCCCAGGACACCGGTCGTGGCGGTGAGGAGGAACGTGCCGCGATCCGTGCGGCTGAGGGAGCTCGGCAGCAAAAGCGTCGTGCCGATCGTCGTCGGCGTCATCGTCACCCCCGCGTACCCGACGCCGCTGAGCGCGCCGACGTTTTCAGTGATCGCGGCCGCGCTGTTCCCGGCCAGCGTCAGCGTGGCGCCGTTGAGCTCCACGGGGATGGCATCGCCGAGGCGTCCGCCCGCTCCGCCGGTGAAGGCGGTCGTGTAGTCGAGCTTCAAGCCGCCGCCCGTGAGCTGCACCGCCGTCGCCTGCTGCACGGTCCCCGACGCGCCGCCGACCGTGATCGTGCCGGGGTTTGGGTTGGTGTAAACGTAATCGAACTCGGGTGAGTAAAGCGTCCGCAATTGACCCGTCTGGACGAGCGGAAGCTGGATGGCGAGTCCACCGGCGCCGCGCAGCACCACGTCGGTGGCACCGGTGAGCGTGGCGCCCGGCGCGAGGGTGAGCGCGAACGGGCCCACGACCGTGAGCGCGGTGTGGAGTTGCAGTGGCGTGGCAATGGTATTGCCGACGCCGCGAAGCGCGCCCCCATTGATGACAACCGGGGTGCTGCCGAATGGGGCGGTACTCGAGAGGGTGAGCTCGCCGCCGTTCAGCGTCACCGTGCCGGCAAAGGGGCTCGTCCCGGCAAAACTGTAGGAGGTCGCAGAGTTTCCGCCATCCAGCACCAAGTCGACCGTTCCCACGAAGGCGCCGTTGAAACTCGTGCCCGCTCCGCCCAAAGTCAGGGTGCTCGGCGCCACCACGTTGCCGGCGCCGCTGAGGCCGCCGACCCGCGCCGTGGTCGTCGCAAAGGTGAGCGTCGCCCCGGTGCCGACATCGACGACTTGCAGGGCCATGGTATCGCTCGCGCCGAGCCGCATCGTCCCAGCGGCCACCGACGTGCCGCCGGCGTAGGCCGCCGTGCCGTTGAAATTGAGCGCGCCCGGTCCGCTTTTCGTGAAGCCGTTGGTGCCGGTGATCGTGCTCGTCAGGGTCACGTCGCCGCCGGTGTACAGGTTCCCAGCCGTGGAACTGATGATGTTGGAGAAGGCGATCGTGCCCCCGGTGATCGTGGTCGGCGCGGCGGCGGCGCGCGCGAGGAGGCCGCTCCAGGCAATCGTGAGGGTCTGCCCGGCGGCGAGGGTGAGGTTGCCCGGCAGCGTGAGACTGTAGACCGAGTTGGCGGCGCCGGAGAGCGTCACATCGCCGGTGGCGACGAAGTGGGCAAACGCGGATGTGGTTCCACCGTTGGCGGGATTTTGGATCGTCGTCCCGGTGGTGTACTCCGAGGCTCGCATGGCGCGGTAGCCGATGACGCCCGCGGCGTCACTCGTCGTGTCGTAGAACGCAAAGAACTCACCCGTGCCGGTCGGGGATGAATCGACGACGACGCGCGGTTGCAGGGGGAGCAGGCTGGGGCCGTTCGTATCGCACACGATGCGCGTGAAGCCGGTGCCGCTGGCGCCGCCGAGATTCGCCGCGCGGATCAGGGCGGTGCCGAGGGAGTTCCCCAAGTGGAGCGTCGTGCCCACACTGCCCGCCGGCGTGAGGTCGATCGTTCCGGAGGTTCCGGAGATGCTCGCGATCTTCTCGCTCGTGGCGGCGGCGGTATTGCCGATCAGCCGAAAGTTGCCGCCGTTCAAGAACAAGGTCGCACCATTGTCGATGCGGTCGGGGGCATTGACGTTGGTGTTGTCGAGGACGAGCGCCGCGCCGGGGTTGACCGTGTAGCCGGAGGCGGTGGTGCGCAAAGCGCCGTTCTCCGAGAGCCGCAGCGTACCGCCGTTGATCCTCAGGGAGCCGGTGTAAGCGTTGCTCTTCGTGACGTTCAGTTCGCCGACGCCCGCCTTGATGAGCAGGAAGCTGCCGGTCACGTCGCCGTTCCACGCTGCGTTGAAGGCGCCGGTATCGAGGGTGGTCGCCAGGCTGAGCGAGATCGCGCGCGCGGTCGTCCAGGCGCCGGTGAGACTCACCGTGCCGCCGTTGAAGTCGACCGCGCCGCCCACCCCGAGCGCGCTGTCGGCGCCGAACTGCACGGTGCTGGAATTGATTTGGGTCGGCCCGGTGTAGGTGCTGCCGGGCGCCAGGAGGAAGCGACCGCTGCCGCTGAAGCGCAACCCGCCGCCCCCGCCGATCGTCCCCAGCGTGAGATCACCGCCCTGATTGTCCAGATACGCGATCCCCGTCCGCGTCTCCACCGGGCGCGCCATCGTCAGCGGGGCCGCTCCCTTGTACTGAAAACCAACGGTGTTGTTCCCGATGACCAGCGGCGAGGCGTCCGCGCCCAGCGCACCGGCGGTGGAAAAGATCAACTGGCCGGCGTTCACAATGAGCGTTCCAATGAACGTGTTGCTCCCAATGAGCTCCACCGAGCCGGACGAAGTGCCGCCGATGATAAGACCGTTGCTACCGCTGATCGCTCCCATGATCA
>DASYIS010000241.1:0-3250 GCA_035997375.1 Chthoniobacteraceae bacterium | reverse complement strand
TGGGAGATCGAGCAGGCGCACGGCATCTTCGCCGAGCAGGTGATCCGCCCCACCGGGCTCATCGACCCGCCGGTCGAGGTGCGGCCGGCGCGCACCCAGGTCGACGACCTCGTCGGCGAGGTGCGCCAGGTGGCGCAGCGCGGCTACCGCTCGCTGGTGACCGTGCTGACCAAGCGCATGGCCGAGGACCTCACGGAATACCTGCACGAGCAGGGCATCCGGGTGCGCTACATGCACTCCGACATCGATACGCTCGAACGCATCGAGATCATCCGCGACCTGCGCCTCGGCGCCTTCGACGCGCTGGTCGGCATCAACCTCCTGCGCGAAGGCCTCGACATTCCGGAATGCGCCCTGGTGGCGATCCTCGACGCCGACAAGGAAGGATTCCTGCGCAGCGAGACCTCGCTCGTTCAGACCATCGGCCGCGCCGCCCGCAACATCGACGGCCGCGTCATCCTCTACGCCGACACCGTGACCGGCTCGATGGAGCGCGCCATGGCCGAGACCAACCGGCGCCGCGAGAAGCAGGAGGCGTTCAACGCCGCCAACGGCATCACGCCCGAGAGCATCAAGAAGTCGATCGGCGACATTCTCTCCAGCGTTTACGAGCGCGACCACGTGCTGATTTCGACTGGCGGCGGGCTCTCCGGCATCGGCGAAGAGGACGCCGCCACCATCGGCCACAATTTCGAGGCGGTGATCTCCGATCTCGAAACCCGCATGCGGGAGGCCGCCGCCGACCTCGACTTCGAGGAGGCTGCGCGCCTGCGCGACGAGGTCAAGCGCCTGCGCACCACCGAGCTGGCGGTGGTGGACGACCCCACCGCGAAGAATCCCGGCGCCGGCGGACGCCCCGCCGGTGCGCGCAGCAAGGTGCACAAGCCCGAGCTCGACGAGATGGGGATCGCGCTCTACCACGAGAGCCTTCCCCTGCGCCCAGGCGGGACCAGCGGCTCGAAAGGCGCAAAGCGCGACGGACCGCGCAAGCCTGATCTCGACGAGATGGGCCCGCAGCGGGAGTCCAAGCCCTACCGCCCGGGCCCGCGCTCGACCTCCGGCCGCGCCGGCATGCGCGGCGGCTGGAAGCCGCGCGGGCGCTAGCACGCCATGCCCCGCGTCGTCGGCATCGATCACCTCGTGCTCAGCGTCGGCAATTTCGCGCGCTCGAAGGCGTTCTACGGCAAGGTGCTCGGCTTTCTCGGTTTCAAGCTCAAGCACGCGTATCCCGACATGGCGGGCTGGAGCAACGGCAAGACCCTGTTCTGGATCGCCGCCGCTGACGCCAAGGGCAAGAAACACAAGTACCGCAAGGGCGACATCGGCTTTCACCATTATGCGTTCGAGCTCTCGAGCCGCAAGGATGTGGACGCGCTCGGCGCCTTCCTCGTCGAGCACGGCATGAAAGTGGTCGATCCGCCGGGCGCGTATTACGAGCCCTCGTACTACGCGGTCTATTTCACCGATCCCGACGGCATGAAGCTCGAAGGCATGGTGTTCAAGCCGCCGCCAAAGAAACGACGGGCAAGTAAGAAGACCAAGCGCGCATAGCTCGTCATGCCGAGGAGCCCGCTCACTGCCGATCTCGTGTCCCGGCCGAGTGCAGCGAGCGCCACTTGCGCGAGCGGAACGAGAGCCGGGACCCAGCGCAAGAAGCGCGAAGCGCAGAGGGCCGCGGTCCATCGTGGCGCCCCTGGGTCCACGCAAGTCGGGTTTACCCGACTTGCGTCGTCTAACTGCCGATCTCGGGCAAGCCCGAGATCGGTGTCTCGCTACGATCGCCCGGGACACGAGCGACCGTGCGGCACCCGAAGCGAACCGTTGGCCGCAGTCTCGTCTCACGATGTCAAACAGCGCAGTCTTCTTCGTTCCCGCGACGCGTTCCGGCGTCCGGGTTTGTCTTTCCTCTTCGCACCCGCCTTTCGCGCCAGTACTTCAGCGGGCGAACCCGCTGTAATCTGGCGAAACCAGCAATCCCATTTCACCCCGAACGAGGGGTGGATGGAGCGCCGACAGGGCACTCTTTGTTTTGTCGCGCGTGCGAGGCGCGACCTCCGCGCCTTGCGGCGCGGCCTGTCCCGTAGCGAACGGGACCTCTCTCGGCGCTCCATCGTGGCGATTTTCGGCCGGGGATCGATGCCGCCGCCTCCGGGAGTGAAAGACCGGAACCGCCAGCGACTTGTCCGCAAGCCGCAAGGCCCGGCGGAGGGATCCCTGACCTCCCGCGGCAGCGGTTCGCGCCGCCGCCGCGGGACGCCACTCCCCGCTCCGCCTTGAAATTCTCATAAGCCTTTGATGATATTATGATTTTAGACTTTGATCGCGAATTCGTCCACACTTTCGTCCGCACTAGAACGCGGATGCTGCGCCCCGGCTCCCGGTCTGCGCCATCGCGCCCGCATGTGGGGTGCGACTACACAATGAAGCTTCGACCGTATTTACGCGGCCGCCCAGTCGGCGATGTCTCGGTGGCGGTCGGCGGGTCGAAGAAGGCCTGTTGTGCCTTGCGCGCGGCGCGCGCCACCCTACTGTCACCGAGCTCGCCCTGCTGATAGAGCGGCTCGGCGATCCTCTGAAGATACTAGGGCCGATCCTGCGGACATAGCGGCGCGGCACCGCGCATGACGGTGTCGAGCTGGTCATCTGTAAGACGGAGCGGCAGCATTCGGCAGATCCCTGCGGATGAGAAATCCGCGCGGATCATGCCGCCAAGTGCGGCAGAAGGCTATCTGGTGACATCGCCGTGTCGGTCGATTCCGGGCAGGTTAGCGGCTGACGATATTCTATTTCAGCCACTTGCCTAGGTCCGGGACACCGCCCGCCAGGCACGACGACCTGGCTGCGAGAGCTCTCGCTGCACGGATCCGGAGGAAATGCCGGAGATGGAAGCGCGGCCCCCGGCCGAAAATCGCCACGGTGGAGCGCCGAGAGGCGAGCGTCCCGCGTCATGGGACGCGCCGCGCCTCACTCGCGCGGATCAGTCGTGTCTCGCAAACGCGACAACAGAGATCGTGCGCCTGTCGGCGCTCCGCCCACCCCTCGTTGGGGTGGACGCGAAAGGAAAGCGAGAACCCGGGCGCACCAACGCGCCGCGGGAACGAAGAACACTGCGCTGTTTGACATCGTGAATTTGCGACGACCGCGAACGGTTCGCTTTGCGCGCCGCGACTTCGCACGCTCGTGTCCCGGGCGAGCCTCCGGGTCCCCACGGTGCACTTGGTGAAACGAACCCACGTTGCAAAAAGGCAAC
>DASYIS010000240.1:0-24597 GCA_035997375.1 Chthoniobacteraceae bacterium | reverse complement strand
CTTGCCATGCCTGCAAATACCTCTCCCGGTTCCGAAGAGCATTCGTCCCGCACGCCCTCCGCGAGTCCGCGGCTGCGCTGGCGCGAATCGGCGCTCCCGGCGCGGGCGATGCGGGCATCGCTGCTCTCTCCGGAGAGGAGTCTGGTCAGGGGCGCCCGGCTGGCGACGAATCGGCTGACTCTCGCCGTCCTGCACGCGCTGGAGCACGGCGCCCGGGTCCCCTTCGCCGAGGCGCACACCGAGGAGAATCCGGTGGAACTCGTGAAGACGCTCCTGCAGGCGGCGGCCGAGGTGGAGCACGCGCTGCTGGCGGAATATCTTTACGGCTATTTTTCCCTCGATCCCAACAGCACCTTCACGGGCGACCAGGGGTTCACGCTTCGTGAGATCGCGATCGAGGAGATGGGCCATCTCATGTGCGTGCAGAATCTCCTGCTGAGCGTCGGGGCGGGACCGCATTTCAACCTGCAGGCCGAGGCGCCGAATCCCGGCGAGCAGGCGATCTATCCATTTCCGCTGCACATGCGTCCGCTGACGAAAGCGGCCCTGGCGACCTATGTCACGGCGGAGGCGCCGGTTCCCCTCCCTGGCCTGAGCGAGGAAGATCGGGCGGCTGCGGTGGAAGCGGACACCCTTTCGAAACAGGAACTGGCGGGCGGAGTCATCCACGTCGGCATGCTCTACGCCCGGCTGCTTTGGCTGTTCCGCGACGACGACCAGGGCGGCGGTCCGCAGGATTTCACGGAGGACATGACGGTGCATTTCGGGGACGCCCGCCTCCCCTCGGACTTCGTCTTCCAGACGGAAGGGCAGGAGACGCAGGACGGCTGGGGCACCGAGCCGGCGGGTTTTTTCGTGGAGACCGTCGCCTCGCGGGCAGACGCCCGGCGGGTGATGCAGCGGATTGCCGTGCAAGGGGAGGGCTGGGACACGTTGCCGGACACCGCGCCCTCGCATTTCGAGCGTTTCCTGGCCATTTTTCGCGCCTACCCGGCGGAGAACGTCTTGCGGACGAACGCGGAGAATCCCGTCCTGCCGAACGATCCGCCGTGGCCCGGAAACGCCGTGAGCACCCCGCTGGCCGGCGACGCGGAGATCCTTGGACGATTCTTCCGCCTCCGCTATCGAATCCTGCTCGGGACGTTGGGGCTGCTCCTGTTCCCGACCGTGGGGACGGCATTGCGTGACCTGGCGCGCGCCCATGCGCTGTTCGGGATGCGCCGGGCTCTGCATACGTTCGCCGGCGCACTCGCCGGGCAACACCTCGGCGCGCCCTTTCGTTTGCTCCAGCCACCGCCTTCCACCGTGGCGGATGTGCAAGCCGAACTCGTCAGCTTGTTCGCGGAAACCCGGACCGCCGTGCCGCAATTGCCGGCCGGTCAGCAAGGATTCGGAACTCAGTTGATCGGCAAGGATGCCGCGCTGCAGGCGCTCTTTCAGTGACCGCCACTTTCTTCCGCAAGTTCTTTTGTAAACGCAGCAAGTCAGCATCACCACAACCCCAGCAACCATGGCTTACCCAAACGATCTGAGCGACGTCACCGTGTTCAAGATTCATCCCGCGATCGGCATCGCGCGGCTGGCGCAGAATGACGATTATTTTGTCTTCGGCGCCGACCCGGGCACCTACAAGTCCAACAAAAAGATGAAACGCCAGGCGGTCCAGTTTCGGATCTTTGCTTATGGTGCGAATCATGTCGGCCTGGGCGAGCTGACGGCAGAAACAATGCAGAACCTCCAGATCACGCCGACCTGGACCGCCACCGTGGCCAACCGGAAGCTGGCGCGCCTCCTTGGAAATGCTCCCGGCACCACCGAGAACGTCATCGCCGCCAGCGCCTCGGCCCAGCCGTACGAGACGAAAGCGCTGACCGGCTCGCTGCCGGATTTCTCCAACGCCTCGGCGATCCCGCTCGGTGAGATCACCGGCGCGGGTTTGTTCATCCCCGCGAAAGGCGGCATCTTCCGGAGGACCGCGGAGGCGCAAATCGAAAACTACGAGGCTCTTTCCACCGATGTGGCGGATACCACGTGCGACGGTTCCATCAGTGTTAAGTTGGTCAAGGATGGCCAGGCGCTGGACGTCCTCCCGGCCTGCATTCTGGTGGCGCCGCAGGATTTCTCCCCCGACGTCAACGAAGCGAGGACCCTGGACGATCACCTTCGCCAGAAACTGCATATCCCGCAGGGGCCCGCGCCGCAGAACCCGCACAATGCCGCGGCCGAGGAGCTCGACCGGGCGGCGTTGCGGCCGGCGACGGCGATCTTCGATCCCGGTGTCGAGATCGGCTTGCAACCCGACCGGACCGAGGTCGAGACCCTGGGCGCCGCCTTTTTCAGCGCGACGACGGATCCCCGGATCGACCCGCGTGAGGTGCGCGTGCGTTACCGCGCCGGCGCCGGGGGGGAAGGAGTGGTTCCGGGCCAGCTGACGAGCGGTCTTTGCTCCACCTGGCAGGGCGACTACCAGGCGTGCATCGGTTTCTGGACCTCCACCCTGCCCGACACCGTCGCGCTCGAGGAAGATCCTTCGGTCGAGGTGCAAGCATTCCGCAAGCAGTTTGCCGACCACTCCCCGGGCGCGGTCACCCTTTCCGTCAGCGGGGAAGCGGTCGAAGCCGGGATCGACAAGATGGGCGTCTTCCGGAAGCGAGACGGGAAGTTGGTCGAAACCGAGCGCGGACCGGGCGATGACGCCTGAGCGGCCATTGCCCCCGTGACGATCGAACCGCCATCGCCGAGGTCAGCGGATGCACTCGCGCATCCGCGCGGGCACCCGTGGCTGCCGGATGTCCACTGCTTCTCGAACGGGAGCCGCGCGCTGCTCTTCCTCGTGGACCAGGGCGCGATTTTCGAGCTGGAGGCGCCGCTGGCGGCCGCCTTGCAGCCGGCGCTGGAACACCGCGACCGGGCCCGCGTCGACCACCTCCTCGCCGGCGCGCGGCTGCAACCGGTCCCCTGGCCGGAAGAGCCGACGCCGGTGGCGGTGCCGTGCCGGGCGATCTCGCTCGCCGTGGCGGAAAAGTGCAACCTCGGTTGCACCTACTGCTACGCCGAACAGGGGAGCTTCGGGGGTGCCGCCCGGAACATGAGTCTGGAGATCGCCCAGGCTTCGATCGATCGCCTGCTGCACGACGTCGAACCCGGCGGCAAAGTCTCGCTGACGTTTCTCGGGGGCGAGCCGCTCGCCAATGCTAAAACGTTGCGCATGGCCACGGCCTACGCGGCGGAAAAGGCCGCCGCCCGCGGAATCACCGTGGCCTTTTCGCTGACCACGAATGGCACTCTCCTCACACCGGAGGATTTCGCGTTCTTCGACCATTACCGCTTTTGCGTCACGGTGAGCCTCGACGGCGTCGGCGACACGCACGATGCCTTGCGCCCCTACAAGTCCGGGCGGGGCTCGTACGCGGACATCATCGCGCGCCTCGAGCCGTGGCTTCGCTCGCCCGCCCGCCGCTGCGAGGTCCGCGCGCGCGTCACCGTCACTCCGCGCAACCTCTGTCTCTCCGAAACGCTGGCGGCGCTGGTCGAGCTCGGCTTCGGTTCGATCCAGTTCTCGCCGCTCCTCTTCGCCCCCAGCGGCGAGCATGAGATGGGCGCGGCGGATTTGACCTTGCTCCTCGAACAAATGATCGCGTGCGGCGAGGTCTTCGAGCGACAGCTTTACGAAGACCGCTGGATTCCCTGGGCGAACGCCGTTTCGACCCTTCAGAAAATCCATCGCTACCGCCGTGAAGCATACCCGTGCGGGGCCGGCGGCGGTTATTTGGGAGTTTCCGCGGATGGCTCGTTGTATGCCTGCCACCGCTTTGTAAATGACGAGGCGGGCCGGATGGGGCACGTCGACACCGGGGTGGACGCCGACCGGCAGAGCGCGTGGCTCGCCGCGCGCAACGTGCATCGCCAGGAGCCGTGCCGCGAATGCTGGGCGCGCTACCTGTGCAGCGGCGGCTGCCATCACGAAGCCATCCATCGCGGCCGGCCGGCGTGCGATTACATCCGTGGCTGGCTGGATTTTTGCCTCGGTATGTATGCGCGCCTGCTGGAGCGTTCGCCCCGGCTGCTCGGGCGCATCCTTCAGGAGCCGGCGGGGTGAATCGCGACGACGACACGGCCTCCTCGGGGCCGCCGGGCGAAGTCGACGTTTGCATCATCGGCGGCGGACCGGCCGGCTCCGCCGTCGGCAGTCGCCTGGCATCGCTGGGGCACCGCGTCTGTCTCGTCGAGGCGCACGCGTTTCCCAGGCCGGGCATCGAGGCCACGCTGCCCGCCGCTATTCTCCCGCTGCTCGAGTTTATCGGGGCCCGCGAACGGGTGGAGCGCGCCGGCTTTCCGCGGGCGCACGAGACGCTCGTCTGGTGGTCGGAACCGCTCCCGGCCGGCCGGCCGGCCGGCGCGGAGCCCGGGTTCTACGTCGACCGCGGAAAGTTCGACCTGTTGCTGCTGGAAAACGCCCGCGAGAAGGGCGTGGAAATCCTCCAGCCCGCGCGCGCGTCGCTGCCGGTGCGCACGGGCGGCGAATGGCAGGTTCCCGTGGAGCACTCCGGCGGCCGGCGGACGATCGCGGCGCGCGTGCTGATCGATGCCGCGGGCCGCGCCAATCCGCTCGGCGGAGCGGTGCGCCGGCCCGCGCCGCCGCTGCTGGCAATGTACGCGTATTGGAAGATCCCCGGCGCGCTGCAGGGCTGTGTGGAGGCCGGCGACGACGAGTGGTACTGGGCGGCGCCGGCGGGACGCGACCGCGCGCTGGCCGCGGTTTTTCTCGATCCACTCCGCCTGCGTGCAGTCGCCGCCCGCGACCGGCCCGGCTTTTATCTCCGCCTCCTGGAGCGCTTCCGGCTGTTTGCGGGCGGGCAGGGCGGCTCCCCGGCCGGCGAGGTGCGGGTCTGCGACGCCTCCTTCTGCTTTGCCGAGGAGCCGAGCGGGGCGGGCTTGATCAGGGTGGGCGATGCCTCGATGCGGCTCGATCCCCTTTCTTCCCAAGGTGTCCTCTCGGCGATTGCAGGCGGCATCCAGGCGGCCGCGGTGGCCAATACTTTCCTCCGCCGGCCGGAGGACTCCGGGCACGCCGGCGCTTTCTACCTCGCGCGCCAGCGGGAGAGAGTGGCGAGCCTGAGCCGGGCGGCGGCCGGCTTCTACCGCGAGAAAGCGTTGCAATGCGACCGGCCGTTTTGGCGCGCGCGCATGGGGCCCGCCCCGCCGCCGGAGACGCCCGCGGTCCGCCCGGCCTTTCCATCCCTCGGCTCGCGGGTGCGCCTTTCCTCCGGCGTGCAGTTCATCGAAACCCCGGTCCTGAAGGGCGATCTGATCGGCCCGGCGCCCGCGTTTTCGCACCCTTCGCTCTCCACGCCCGTCGCTTACCTGGCGGGGGTCGAGACGGTCCCTCTCCTGACCGGGATTCGACGGGGCGAAACGTTGGCCGCTCTCCTGGAGCAATGGCGGGAGATCCCGCCGGACCTCGCGCGAGAAATCCTGCACTGGCTCTGGGCGCGCGAAATCATCGTGGCGGATGGTTGACCGGCATGACGCAACGATGACAGACAGCCGGCTTTCCTTTCGGGTCGTCGGTGTATTTTGTGGACCGGCGAAGCGCCTTCTTCGTGCTTCATTTCTCCATGCCGCCGCCCGACGAAATTCCCTCCGCGCCGCTCGTGGGCGTGTGGCATTTTTCCCGGCTCCCCGACGCGCGCGAGGCGGCGCTGGCGCTGGCGGCGCGAGGGTTGCTCTACGAGATCGACGCGGTGGGGAAGG
Source organism: Chthoniobacteraceae bacterium (assembly GCA_035997375.1). GTDB lineage: Bacteria > Verrucomicrobiota > Verrucomicrobiia > Chthoniobacterales > Chthoniobacteraceae > DASYIS01. The sequence continues at coordinate 18,843 of DASYIS010000240.1, read as the reverse complement.
ACTGGGTGCTGCTCGTCGAAGAGCACGCGGCGGAGGAAGCGCTCCGCGAGTTGACGAGCCTCGCGGCCGCTGAACCGGCGGTGATTCCCGCCGAAGCGGCGCCGCTCGAGCCGATCCGCGCGGCGTCGCTCATCGTGCCCGCGCTGGTCATGAGCGCGTTTTTCCAAGTCCAGATGTGGCTCGGCGAGCGCTGGACCGAAGCCGGCCTCGCGGACGGGCAGGCGATGCTTGGGCACGGCGAGTGGTGGCGGGCCGTCACGGCGCTCACGCTGCACGGCGACCTGGGGCATTTCCTCGCGAACCTGCTGACCGGGCTGATGTTCGCCGTCTTTCTGCAAGCGGAGCTGGGGAGCGGCGTCGCGTGGCTCCTCGTGCTGGCGAGCGGAGCGCTGGGCAACGCGATCAACGCGTGGGGCTATCGCGGCCAGGCGCATTATTCGCTCGGCGCGTCGACGGCGGTCTTCGGCGCGCTGGGGCTGCTCGTCGTGGGAGAGTTCTGCGCGCGTTGGCGGTCGCCAGCCACGCGGCATCACTGGTCGCTTATCGTGCCGCTCGGCGCGGGTCTCAGCTTTCTCGCGTACCTCGGCGTGGGCGATGGACACGACCGCGTGGACTTCATGGCGCACGGCTGGGGTTTTCTCAGCGGCTTGGTGATCGGGCTCGTTGCCGCGGTCGCGACCGGGGGCCGGCGGGCTTCACCGGTGGTGCAATGGGTGGCGGCGGCGGCGGTGGCGGCGGTGCTCGCGACGGCGTGGTGGCTCGCGCTGCACCGGGGCGGGACTTAGCCGCCACGATTCAGTTGGCGCGCTATCCTGGCCGCCTGCGGCGGCAATCGTTTCAGGTTAGCCTGACTTCCCGTCGACCGGGAGAAAGGCCCCGTGAAGCCGACGGTTCCACGCTTTTGTCGGGCTACGGGGCCTTGGGGAGAGCCCCCTTGGGCGGGGCGGCGAAGAGCGGCAGGAGCTGGAGTTTTTCCAGGAGCGTGTTGAGCTCCGGCGGCACCTCGGTCAGCCGGGCGGGGGGGGACGCCGCCTCGTCTCCGAGTCGAGTTGCTCGATCCCGCCGGCCGCGCAATCGATGGCTTGGCGCCGGCCGCGCCCTTCACGGGAGACCAACTCCGGCACACCGTGGTCTTTCCCGGCACGGCGAATCTCAAGGCCTTCGCCGGCCGTCCGGTTAGTGTCCGGTTTAGGTTTCGGAACGCCGAGTTATACGCGTTCGCCTTTCGCGACAAGTAGGTCTTGGCGAAGCGGTCGAACGGAAGACGCGGAGTTGTAGTCACGGTCCGAGCCCGTTTCGTTCGAATCGTTTATCACTGTGACGGCGTCGGGCAGGTCTCGGGAAGTGTACTGGTGGGATCGGAGTCCTCCGCGATGGGACGACGTTCGAGTTCTTCCAGCGGCCTCCTTCGAGTCTCCTCTCGATAGGCAAGGATGAGGCGTTCGCGGGGGTCGGCAATGATCATGCACTTCAAAGGTAGTACAGACCAGTACGCCCGAACGCTTCTTGTCGAACGCATACTCGTGTCACGTAGGATTCGAGCTTCGGGACGGCATCTTTCTCGAAGCTTGCACCAAGCCGGAACAGGGATTTCACCCGTGGTCCTGATCATTGATGAGATCAATCGCGGCAACGTCGCCGCCGTCCTCGGCGAATTGATCACGCTCCTGGAGTCGGATAAACGCGGGACGATACACTTGCGCCTGCCGGTATCGCGAAGGCCGTTCACCGTGCCGGATAATCTGTGGATCGTCGGCACCATGAATACGGCCGACCGCAGCATCTCGCTGCTCGATGCGGCGCTCCGCCGGCGGTTCGGGTTTGTCGAGCTCATGCCGGATCCCAGCTGGCTGGACTCCTCCGTCGGTGGACTCCACCTCGGCTCGCTGCTGCGTCTCCTGAATGAGCGCATCCGCCTGCACGTTTCGCGAAATGCGCGTGAACTCCAGATTGGTCATTCGTATTTCATGAACGCGACCGGTTCATTGGAAACCAAAGAGGACCTTCATCTCGTGATGCGCGACGACGTGATCCAGCTGCTCGCGGAGTACTGCTTTGAGAATTATGCAGCGCTTGGAGACATCCTTGGCTCTGGGATCGTGGCCGTCGCAGATCAGAGTCTCCATCTGGCAGTGATGGACAATCCCGATCAGCTCCATCTGAAGCTTTGCGAGTTGGTGGGTGACGCGGCCCCAGTTGAAGAGTCCTCGCGCGACGAGCCGATCGAGTGCGGGCGATCAACGACAGCTACGCCGTCGAGGTTCTGGAGGTGTGTGGCGGCTTGCGCGTCAAGACGTTCTCGTTCGTTGGCTCCCTGGACGTCGGGCCCGTGACTCTGCACATTCGCCCGAAGATCGCCCCGGAATTGGTGCCCACGATCATGCGCTATGCACTGTCCTTTAAGAGCATCGCCCAGTCCGCACCTGTGGAAATGCCGGTCGAAAAGGGGGGCTTTGTGGACGTGATTGCAGTGCTCCTCGTTCAGGAGATCGATCGCATGATTCACGCGGGCCTTTTCCGCGACTACCGGACGAAGACCGAGTGGCTCGGTGCGCCGAAAGGCCGACTGGTGGTCCACGTCTTGGCGCGCAAGGCGCCTCGCCACAGATTGGCTCTGCCTTGTACTTATCACGAACGAACGTCCGACTTGGCGCTGAACCAGACCGTGCTCGCCGCCGCCCGGTGCTTGCGTCCGTCCGTCGGAGATCGCGCGCTCCAATTCGAATTACACGCTCGCGAGGCGCTGCTTGGCGAATTTTGCGAAGACCGTCCGTTCACTTGTGAATTGCTGCACCAGGCGCGAGCCGATCTCGACCGCCGGAGCGCTTACTACGAGCCGCTGATTGATCTGGCCGAGCTCATCCTCGCGGCACAGGGCTCTTCATTCGGTTCGTTGGAGAAGAGCGCGCAACTGCCGGGCTTTCTGTTCGACATGAATTTGCTTTTCGAGCGCTTTGTCGCCCGTCTTTGCCGGGAGCACGCACCGCCTGGCCTGAGGGTTGAGACTCAGCAAGGCCTCCGCGATTCGTTTCGTTTCCGCCGTAACCCCCATGGTTGGCGCCTGCCTCAGATCAGGCCGGACATTGTCGTGTACGCCGGACGCGAGCCGCGCCTGGTGCTTGATGCCAAGTATAAAGACCTCGGTCGTGGCCGGCCTTCGGCAACCGACCTAAGTCAGCTTACTCTTTACTCGATGAGTTTCGGTCGCGAGAGCTTCGTCCCCGTCCGGCTCGTTTTCCCCTCAACTTCGTTTCGCGCGGGTCTCGAGCCGAGCATTGAATTCCACGGCATGGGCGCATCGGGTCCTCTCGCGCGAGTAAGCGTATTTGGCCTCGATTTGGAGCGGTGTGCGGGTGCTCTGCGACTTTCCGATCGGAGGGAGGTGAGTGCGGACGTGGCAGCTATGCTCACCCCACCCAATTAGCGAGAGTCAGGGCAATCTTGGTTGCGTGGGGCCGTCGAACCTCCGAAGAAGTGGGGAGCATCGCGTTCGCCTTCGGAAGAAAGTACGTGGTAACTCTACTCATCCGTCGGCTTGGCAAACCCCGGGCCTCCCGCCGCGACATAGCCGTGGCTCGCGCCGCCGGCGTCCGGCGTCACCCAGAAGGCGTAGAGGTCGCCGGACTTGAGTTGAAACCGCACGCGCACCGGTTTGCCGGCGATGGCGGCGAGGTCGGGCGCGCCTTTCCAATGCAACTCCGCGCGCGTGGAATCCTGCCGGAGCGGCTCGCAATTCTCCGCGCTGAACGGCGCGATCGCCGCTCCTTTTTCATCGAGAATCTCCGCCTTCAACTCGCCTTGCGCGGCCGTGGCGTTGACGAAGAGATGCGTCCCTTTGAAGGTCAGTGGGCGCGTCGTCAGCGTGCCGCCGGCGGCCTCTGCGTGCACGGACGCGAAGCCGTCGCGGCGCAGGGTCGCCAGGCCGGTGGAGCCCGAGCCGTCGCGCGTCTTGCCATCGTTCCCGCCGCCGCGGCCGCTGAAGTAAAACCAGAGCTCGTCCTTCACCACCATGAAGCCGCCGCCGGCGGATTGCACGTTGCCCCAGTTCCAGTCGCCCTTCGTTTCCGAGACCGGCAGGAAAGCGCGGCGATCCGGCCGATCGAAATGAAATCCGTCGCGGCTGTACCCGGCGAAAACGGTGTTCGGCTTCGGCCGCCCGGGCGGGATGTTCATGTCGCCGGACCAGATGACGAACAGCCCCACCATCAGGCTTTCGTAAGCCACCGCGTCGAAGTTGTAGAGCTGCGGAATCGTCTTCAGGTCCTCGCGCATCGGGTCGAGCGAATCGGAAATGAGCCAGGTCGGCGCATCGGGGAGAGCCGTCCACATCGGGTCCTTGAGCAGATCCTTCACCTCCCAATATTTCCGCGCGCGGGGGCCGCTCCAGCCATGGCGGAGGCTGTAGATCCAGACTTGCCGGAAGGGATTGTAGAAGACCGTGCTGCGGTCGCCGGTGAGCGCGGTGCGCAGCACGCGGTCGCCCCAATGCACGCCATCCGGCGAGAAGTAGAGCGAGAGGCCGAACTGTTTGTTTTCAAAATGTCCGCGCCACATTTTGTAGCGGCGTTTCGGATCGCTGTCGCGCAGGTCCATCCAGACCGTTTGCGAGTCGCGGTCGCCGATGAAGACGACGTTCGTCCCCGGCCGCACGTCGAACTCCGGCCGCGTCCATTGCAACCCATCGCGCGAGGTGGCGAGCGCCGTCTGCTTTCCATACCCGCACAGGTACCACATCTTGAACAGCTGATCCGCCGGATCGAACCAGACGCCGTCGCTGAACGGCATCGCCATCGGCCCGCGGCCCTCCAGCTCCGGCGGCGTCTCGGGTCTGAGCACCGGGTTGCCGGCGTAGAGCTTCGGCTGATGATGGACGCGCGTGAGCGTGCTCGATTCGATGAGGAAATCGTCAACCAGGAGCTGCCGGCCGACGTCGATCGGGATCACCGCCGGCGGGTGTTGCAAGTAAGGCACGGGCTGCGGCGTGCGTGCGGCCAGCTCCTCCGGCGTGCGCGTCGGCGGCCAGGCATCGGGCAGGACGATGCCATTGTAGAGCGTCTCGCCGGCCCGCGTGGCGCCGGGATGGAGGGTCAGAACGAGGGCGAGCAGGCACGCACGGGGGAAGCGTTTCATGGGGCGGGAAGAGTGCGCAGCCGGAGGCGCGACTCCAAGCCCTAGTTATGCGGACGAATCGCCCGCAGCCTTTTGCAGAAACTCCCGGCCGCGGCGCGCGTTTTCCATCATGGTCGCCGGGTCCGGCGCGCTCGCCATTTCGAGCATGAAAGCGCCCTGGAAGCCGGCGGCGCGCAAAGTTCCGAACAGCCACGGCCAATCCACCAATCCATCGCCCGGCGCGAGGTGGTCGTCGTGATGGTTGCGGTTGTCGTGCGCGTGAATGATGCGGACGTGCGGTGCGAGTTTCCCGACCATGTCGCGAAAGTCCCCGGTGAGCAGCGCGTGCCCCGTGTCGAGGCAGACACCGACGTCCGAGCTCGCGAGCGCATCGAGGATCCATCGCAGATCGCCTGTGTTGCCAAACAGCAGGTGCGGCAGCTTGTTTTCCAGCACGCAGTGGAGCCCCAATTCCGCGCACCGGCGGGCAATGCGTTGCACGACGCCGGCCAGGCTTTCCAGGTGCCGGAGCCGGGTTTCATCGTGGCGGATTTGCGCGTGCTCCGGCCCGGGATGGAGCACGAACCAACGGGCCTTCAGCGCCGCCGCGGCTTCGGCGGCGCGGATGATTTCCTCAAACGACGACTCCCGGCGATGGGCATCGAGCGAGGCGAGATCGATGCGATCCGCAAACGGCGCATGAAAGGAGTGCGCCTCCATCCCGAGCTCCTCCAGGCGGGCGGCGGTCGCGCGCAGGCTTGGCGGTTGGTGGTAATCGAGGTGCGAACGCAAAGAGCAGATTTCGAGGAGGTGGAAGCCGCTTGCGCGGATCGTCCCGAGGCAATCAAGAATGTGGCTGCGATGGAAACAGCCTGTGGAAAGGCCGATGGGCCAATTGGTCATAGGTTCTTCGCGCGAGGGCGGAGTGCTGGAAAGTTTGCAGGTTGAAACCGCATTCGGCCACTCCGCAGATTTGTTGTTCCTTGGCGGACTGGCAGTTGAGGTCGGTCAGGTCATCGTTTCCGACCGCAAACAAGCCGGCAAAGACGCGGGTGTAAAAATCGGCGCGCGTCGCCGGGTCGCATTCGGTCCACTGATCCCGCCAGTCGTAGTCGCGGGCAAAGCGGGAACAGATGAGTCCCGCGATGTGCCGCGGATGCCAGCCGAGCGCGAGCAGGATGCGCGTGAGAAGGCGCATGCTCGAAGGGTGCAGGAGGAGGTCGTTGGGAGTTTCGAGCATCGCTCGGGCACACATCGGAAGCACGTCGAGTGCCGTGCGGTCGTAGGTCTCCGGCCAGGCTTCCGCCCCATGCTGCTCCTGCGAATAGAACCACGCGTGGAATTGCGCAAGCGGCGACGCGAGATAGTCGTCCACCAGCCGCGCGGTTCCGTCCGCCTGCGCGGGGATGGCGGTGGAAACTTGCGCCGCCAGCGCGGCGACTCGTGCGCCGTCGTGGCGGATCTTCAGCGCCTCGCTCACGCTGATGCGGCCCAGCGGAAGAAAGCAGAGCGGCGCCAGGGGCGCCTGCCCATCCCCGTCGCTCAGCCAGCCGAGCTGCGCCGGCTTGTGGTAGAGGCTGAACGGGACGCGCAATGTGCGCGTGTGCAGCGGGTCGCCGTACTCCGAGATGTCGAGCGACACCATTTCGCGATCGCGAAAACGCGGCCCCACCTCCACGGCGGTCAGCTCGATCGGAATCGCGCTCATCGGCGCCGCCGTCTTTTGAATGCGGTGCGCGAGGAACTCCATGAGCAGGCCGAGTCCCGCAAACGCGGCGCCCATCTCGGGCGGCACGCCCTCCGCGTGCGGCCGATGCGGCGCGGCATTGATCCGCCAGATCGAAGCCGGGCCGTGCCCAAGCGCCGCCAGCCTTGCAAACGCCGGCGATCCCTTGGGCACGGACCAGACGAAGTGATGACCGCGCCCGCTCAGTACGTGCAGCGGCTCGATTCCATAGCCGCCCAGAAGATGCAGCGTCGCCTCCACCGCCGGCCGTTGCAGCTCGAAGATGCGCTCGGGATTTCGGCATGCCTCGGCCGGATCGTCGAAGTTCACGTACTCGACATCGAGGTGGACGACCAGCGATCCGCGGTCCCAGAGCGACCGGCTCACTTCCCTCTGCGCATCGAGAAAATCCCACAAGCTGGAGACCGGCTCGGGGTGCCGCAGGGAAGCGCGCGTATCGTCCCCGGCGATGAAATGCGCGGTGGCGGTCCCGTGCGAATCGCCGCCGAGAAACTCGACGATCCGCCGGCGCACGGCCGGGTCCGCATACAGCGTCGCGAGCGACGCCGCCGTGCCGTCGGGGCGAATTTTGGGAGGGGAGTGGTCCATACACCGGCGCGGTCCGGTTCTCGTGGGGACGGGAATGTAACCCTCCGGCACGCCGGCGAAATGAGGGAAGAGCCTGATCGTGCGGAGACGTGCGCCTGATGGGCCGCGCCGGCGCGGATTGCGGTTTGCCCACGTTGTGGCGTACCTTCTTTTCGTGATCATCTATTTCGTGGAAACCGAGAGCGAGGAACGGCAGTACTACGGCGAGCAATTTCCGGAGGACGAGCTGTATTTCGTGGCGAAAGGCGAGGAGGTGCAAAGCCACGCCGAGGTGGTTTCGCTCTTCATCGGCACGCGCGTGGACCGTGCCTTTCTGGAGCGATTGCCCTCCCTGCGCCTGATCGCCACGCGGTCGCGCGCGGTCGATCACCTCGATCTCGCGGCGTGTCAGGAGCGGGGGGTGACGGTCTGTCACGTGGCGGACTACAGCGAGAATACGGTCGCCGAGCACACCTTCGCCCTCATGCTGGCGCTCACGCGGCGGCTCCGGGAACTGATGATTTTCGCGCAGACGAAGAAGAAGTTTTCCTATGAGGATGCGCGCGCGACCGACCTCTGCGGCAAGACACTCGGCATCATCGGGATGGGCCGGGTCGGCCGGCGCGTTTGCACGCTTGCTCAGGCTTTTCTGATGAACGTCGTCGCGTTCGAGCCGGCGGGCATGCCCCCGGCGGCGGCAGAGAAAGGCGGCTGGCGCTGGCTGCCGCTCAAGGAGTTGCTCGGCGTGTCCGACATCGTGTCGCTGCACGTGAATCTCTCGCCGTGGACGCACCACATGCTGAACGCGGAGACCTTCGCGCTCTGCAAATGGGGGGCGCTCATCATCAACACCGCGCGCGGCCGGCTCATCGAGACCGACGCCCTCCGCGCTGCGCTCGACAGCGGCCAGATCCGCGGCGCGGGCCTCGACGTGCTGGAAGAGGAGCGCGTGATGCGGCAGCCGGCCTCCACCGTGATGACCGAACAGATCCTGCAACACCTTCACTCCGACAGCGAGCAAGTGCCGACCCACCGCAACCTCCACGACCTCGACCGGATCATGCAGAGCGACGCGCTCCTCGCGCGGCCGAACGTCGTCTTCACGCCGCACGTCGCGTTCAACAGCACCGAGGCGGTGGAAAAGATCGCGCTGGAGACCGTGCGCAACGTCCAGGCGTTCGTCAAGGGCGCGCCGGTGAATGTCGTGACCGGCACCGTGCCGGTAAGCTTCTCGATGGCATGAAACGCGGCGCGCCAGCAGGTGGGAAGCATGAGAAGCATGCGAAGCATGGGACCGATGAATCCCATTCCTCGCATTCTGCCCATGCCTCCCAAGGGCTCCTCATCGGCGGCAAGTGGGTCGGCCGCGCGGCCGGCGAATTGCCCATCGTCAATCCCTACACCGGCCGCGAGATCGCGCGCGTGCCGTTGGGCGACGAGCGCCACATCGAGCGCGCGATCGCCGCGGCGGCGGCGGCCTTTCCCGCGGCGCGCCGGGTGGCGCCGTTCGAGCGCGCGGAGTTGCTGCGGCGGGTCGCGGCGGGCATCGCGGCGCGGCGCGCGGAGTTTGCCGAGACCATCGTGGCCGAGGCGGGCAAGCCGGTGACGCTCGCGAAAGCCGAAGTGGAGCGCGCCATCGCGACTTTCACGCTCGCCGCGGAGGAGGCGCGGCGCACCGCGGGCGAGGCGATCCCGCTCGATGCGTTCGCCGCGGGCGCGGGCCACTTCGGGCTCGCGCGGCGCTTCCCACTCGGCGTCGTCGCGGCGATTTCGCCCTTCAATTTTCCGCTGAACCTCGTCGCGCACAAAGTCGCGCCGTGCCTCGCCACCGGCAACACGATGGTGCTCAAGCCCGCGCCGAAAACGCCGCTCAGCGCGCTCCTGCTCGGCGAGGTTCTCGTGGCGAGCGGACTGCCCGCGGGGCAGGTCAACATCATCACCTGCACGAACGAACTCGCCTCGCGCCTGATCACCGACCCGCGCGTGAAAGTGATCTCGTTCACCGGCAGCACGGAGGTCGGCTGGAAGATCAAGGAGCAGAGCGGCCGGCGCCGCGTCGTGCTGGAGCTCGGGGGAAACGCGGGCGTCATCGTGCATGACGACGCCGATCTGGACACGGCGATCCCGGCCATCGCGACCGGGGCCTTCGCGTACGCCGGCCAGTCGTGCATCAGCGTGCAGCGGGTCTTCGTGCAGGAGAAGATCTACGAGGAGCTCAAGACGCGCCTCGTCACCCACACCCGCGAGAAGATCCTCAGCGGCGATCCGCGCAAGGGCACGACCCTCGTCGGCCCGATGATCACGCAGGACGCGCTGGAGAAAGTGCGCGCCCGCATCGTCGCGGCGATCACCGGCGGCGCGCGACTGCTCTGCGGCGGCGGCGCGAAGGGCCGGACGCTGGAGCCGACCATCCTCGAAAACGCCGACCCGGCGAGCGAGATCTGCGCTGAGGAAGCCTTCGCCCCGGTGCTCGTGCTCGCGAAGTACCGCCACTTCGACGACGCGCTCGCGCTGGTCAACGCGAGTCGGTTCGGCCTGCAGGCGGGCGTGTTTACGCGCGACATTTCCCGCGCTTTCCATGCTTACGAAGCGCTGGACGTCGGCGGCGTGTTGATCAACCAAGTGCCGACCTGGCGCGTGGAAAACATGCCGTACGGCGGGAGCAAGGAGAGCGGGTTCGGCCGCGAAGGGGTGCGCTACGCGATGGAGGAAATGACGGAGCTGCGCACGCTCGGGGTGCGGCTGTAATCCTCTACTTCGGCAGCAACTCCATCGCCACTTCCACCTGCTCGAGCGCGGCGGCGAAGCGGTCGGGCTTGAAGGCGGCTTGCGCTTTCGTCTCCGTCGCGGCGGCCGTCAGCGCGGTCTCCAGGGTGGGGGAGGTGAGGCCCGCCGTCTTGCGCGCCTGCCAGTGGCGATCGATCGCCGGGACGAGCAACTCGGCGCGCCGGCGTTGCTCTGCCGCCGGCACGGCCGGGTCGCGGAATTCCGCGCCCAGGGCCGAGAGTTTCTTCAGCGACGCGAGCGTGCTGTCCTTCGTCCACGGCTGCTTGCCCACGCTGCGGGCGAGGCGGTCGGCGCTCGATTGCGTGGCGCGATAGTCGGTGAGCTGATCGGCGGGCAGCGAGGACGCGGCGGGGATTTGCTTGAGCAGCCAGCGCGAGGCCCGCCAGCGCGCGGCGAGGTCGTCATTCGGCGCGTTCGTCAGCTTCCAACTGATCTCCCGGAGATCGGACGCCTGCCCGACGAGCCAGGTGCGCGGACCGAGAAAAGGATCGGTCTCCTCTTTCCAGTGCGGCGGCTCGGCGCGTGTCTGGCCGTCCATCTCGAACATCAGCTCCGGGTGCCCGGCGGTCACGAGCTGCTGGTCGATGTTCAGGTGGCAGGCGACGCAGACATTCGAGCGCGCGTAGAGCGACTTCACCTCGCGCAGCCCCGCGCCGACCCGCTGGTCGTGCGTGATGTCGAGCCGCGTGTGGAAGCGCAGCCAGTTCTCCGCCGCCCCGTGGCACGATTCGCACGAGACACCTTGCGCGGGCTTCGCGCCGGCGGCGAAACGCTCGAGCGCCAGACTCTGCTGCGGCGAATGGCAGACGGTGCAGCGCGCGTCCTTCGTCACGTCCGTGATCCCGAGCGATTCGCCGATCCGCGTCGAGCGGTTGTTCGCGAGCACCTGGTGCGCGTGATTGTGGATGTCCTTCTTGGAAAAGAGCTGGAATTCATCCTTGCCCTTGCCGCCCCCATGGCAGGACGACGAGGCGCACGACTGTTCGCCCGTGAAGCGAGGAGGCGTCGCCCCCGTTGCGCAGAGAGCGGTGAGCGCCAGGAAACCGATGGGGAGCAAGCGGCGAAATTCAAACACGCGCGACGTATAACGGATCGCCCCCAACTCGCCAAGCGCGGGATTTCAACTCCGCGGCGCCGGCCGGGTCAGACGAAGTTTCGCCGGAAGACGAGCCGGCCGACCGTCTCCTCCATGCCGTTGTGGATCCCGAGATCCCGGCCGCCGTCGAGGTAGAGCGCGGTGAAGGTGCCCTTGGTCTCGAGCGTGTCCTCGTCGGCCCCGAGCGCCACGTGGAGTTGGCCGCCGTGCAGCACCGTCACGTCGAAGCCGTCCACGCCCGCGCCTCCCGTGAGGACGAGGTTGCCGCCATTCATGGAGGCGACGATCTGGATTTCGTTGTGCCCATGGCCCATGTGGGCGGTGATGGAGCCCAGCACGCTGCCGAAGATCTGGAGGTGATCGAACCCGGAGGCGCCGCCGATGTAGGTGAGGCTCTTCGCGGCCTGCCCCTGGAGCAGGAGCGTGTCCTCACCGCCCCGGGCGAACATGGTGATCGCCCCATTCACCTTGGTGATGAGCTGGACGACATCGTCCTGCGCGCTGCCGACATAGATGACCCGGCCGGTGACGAGCTCGGCCTCCACCGTGAAGTCACTCGGACCGGTCGCCAGGAGATTGTTGGCAAAGATGGAGCCGAAGGTGTCTCCCCGGCTGATCGTGAAGTGTTCGAGCCCCGTCATCGAGAGGGTCCCAAAGACGGACGACTCCACGATCTGGAGGTTTTGCTCGCCGGCGCCGCCGCGCACCGTGAGGTCTCCCTGCCGAAGCACGTGGGTGAGCATGAAGTCGGTCGTGCTCGCGGCGGTGAGCCGGAACGGCCCGCCGATGGTCGCGAAGTCCTCGACCGCCTCGATCTCATGGTGGTTGTTGCCACCCGACTCGCTGATGATGAAGCCGCCCGGCAGGCTGGGCCCGATCAGGTAGCCGCGATCGTTCATCAGGCCGTTCTGGAGTTTCGTGGTCGTAAAATCGTTGCCGGCGCCTCCTTGGTAGACGATGCCGCTGACCTTTTGCGGATGCCCCGTCGGCATGAGGGAGTGGGTGGCATCGAGCACGTCGATCTTGCCGTCGGCGCCCTGCACGATCGTGAGGTCTGCGCCGGCGGCATCCGTGTGGATGGTGAGGATGAAGCGGGAGGAAAGACTGAGCACCGCCGCGGGGGCGATGCGTGATTCGAGAGCTTCGAGGGAGTGAGCAAGGCGGCTTTTCATGAAAGGATTGGGCGTGCCGCATGACACCGTTGTCACCAAGCCGCGCTGAAGGGACCATGCTTCCCGGCGAACGCAAGGACGAGTTTGCGGGGCCGGCGGGGAGACGCGAGCCGGACGGACGGCGCGACTCGCCAAGCGGGAGCCTGGCGTTTCCAAGGGCCCGGGAACGGGCGCTGGCTACGGGGCCAGGGAGATCACGTCCACGCCTTCCCGGCCCAGGGGAAGCCAGAGACCGCGGGCGGCGTCGCCGTCGGCGTGGTCGAGCGACGAAGAGCCGTTGGCGTGGATCGGGTAGACGCCCAGATCCGAAGGATGCAGCGGGTCGCCGAGGTCGAGGAGGCGCACGGTGGGGTCGTTGTTGCGCAGGACGCCGAGGGTGTTGACCCGACCGACGGAGAGCTCGTGGTCCAGCGTCAAGGTGGCGCCCAGACTGAACTTTCCATCGTCGCCCAGGGACCAGCTGTCCAGCGTGGTGTGGGCCGGGTTGGAGGCGTAAGTGCCGGTGGCATAATCCCACTGCCAAAAGTGCGCCGGCTGCGGATGCAGCACGAGGAGCGCGTCTCCCGAGACGAGGAACGGCTGCGCCGACGAGTCGAGCGGGAGCTCGTCCAGCAGATGCGCGGCGGCGCCGTCGAAGCTGCTCGCCTGCACGGCCCGTCCGTTGCCCTGCAGGCTTCCCGTGGCGCGATCGAGGAGCGGCCCCACGGTGTACAGCACGGTGCCTTGCCGGCCCAGCGCGCGCAGCTCGCCGGGCAGGTTGATGCCTCCCGCCGCCACCACCGGGGCGGTGTTGTCGGAATAGTCGATCACCTTCAGGAAATGGCGATTGACGGGATCGGGCACGCCTGGAGGGAGCTTCTCGCGCGTATCCCGCCACAGGACCTTGTAGCTCAGGTAGACCTTGTCGCCGGTGGTCAGCGGCGCGGCGGATTGCCACATGCCGTCCTGGTCCAGCTTCACGTGGGAGGCGTATTTCGGCCGGGCCGGCGAGCCGACGTCGAACGCGAAAAACTCGGTGGTGTTCTTGTTCCACCAGAAGAAAGACACCGTGTTGCCGACGGTGATGGTCGCCTGGAGGGGTTCGGTCACCGGCGTGGGCACCGTGGGCGCGGTGGGCGCAATGGAGGCGGTGGTCAGGGTGGACGACGCCAACGACGTGGACGCCGCGGACAACGTGTTGGCGCTGATCACGCCGCCGGCCAGCGAGTTGACAGTGTAGTAGGGCCGATAGACGGAAGTGTGGGAGAAAAGGAGGGTCCGGTCGTTCACCCAGAGCGGCTTCAGTTCATCGTAGAGAATATAGTCGGTGCTCGCCTGATCCACCGTGACCTGGCTGAGCAGCTGGACCTTGGGGAGCTGTGAGACATCGATGGTCGAAAGGGTGAGGGTGGTGCCGTCCAACACCTGGTAAGCCGTCTGGCTGTTGCCGGGATCCCAAAGGTTGGTGTGGTAATGCGCCGCCCCTTGCATCACGTAGAGCACGCCCTTGCGCGCCGTCGCGGCCATGATGGCCAGGTTCGGCAAGGCCAGGGTGGCCGCGGTGGCGTCGGGTGCATCCGCCGGCGCGATGGTCAGCGTGGGCGGCTCGTTGCCCGAGGGACTGCCGCCAAGCTCGAGCAGCCAGGGGCCGACGAGGAAGGTGCGATCGACCGGCCAGGCGATCTCGAGATCGGCCGTGACGACCGGATGATCGCGGTCGTCCGCGTTCACGATGAGCATCCCGTTGGCGGCGATGCTGACGATGCGGTTTCCGTGCAGACCCGCCCGCCGCGGAAAGAATTTGTGCTGCACCGCGCCCCGCTTCACCAGGCGGTCCGGCAGGAGGTCGATCAACTGCACCCCGCCGAAGGAGCCGTCCAACCCGGAGGTCGAGAGCGGCAGGAGGATGAGGTTGCTCTCCGGCAGGACGTTGAAGGCCTTCTCATTCCAGGTCGCCTCGCTGCCGACCCACGCGCCGGTCACCCCGAGATCCACGCGAGAGAGAAGGCTCGGCGCAGTGGCATCACCGACGTCGTATAGGTCGACGGTCGGCTTCCCGTTGACCAGGCCCATCGCGACGAGCCGGTCGCCGAGCGGCTGGATGAAGGTGGAATAACCCGGCATCTCCACGCTCCCCAGCACCGTCGGCTGCGCCGGCTGCGAGAGATCGATGATCCAGAGCGGGTCCCAGTTCCGCACGGCGGTGACCATGTAGAGCCGCGAGCCGTCGAAGCGCGTGGCGTAGAGCTGCTCGCCGGCCGGACCGTCGAGCGTCCCGAGCGGCCTCGGGTGGAGCGGGTCGGCCAGCGAAAAGGTCGAGACGACCGAGAAGGAATTCCAGACGGAGTCGGCATTCGCGCGCCATCCGGAAGAGACGACCGTCAGCGTCGTGCCGCGCTGGTCCATCTTGAACTTGTCGGCCACCGCCCCCGGCACGCTCACCTGCCCGGCCTTGACGATGGCGCCGTGCGGATCGGAGATGTCGAAAGCCTGCACCGTCGCCGGGTAGCTGTACGGTCCGGCGACGAGGAAATACTGGTCGGTCGCCGTGACCGCGCCGGCCCATCCCACCGCGAACACGCTGGCGCGTTGGACCGGATGCGCCGGGTCGGCCAGGTCGAACGAGGTGAGGCGGAGACCCCACTGCACCCCGCCGGTCGTCGGCGAGGTTTCATAGACGTTGCTCGCCACGTAGAGCACCTGGCCCACGAGCCTGCTCTCCTGGAGGCTCCCGGAAAAAGGAAGCTCCGCCAGAATGACCGGCTCGCCTTTGCTCACATCCACGACGACCACTGAATGCGCCGGATTCACGATCGGCGTGAGCCGCACAATCGAGGCGGCCGACTGGATCGTTTGCGGGCTCGCCGAGAGCGTGAGGGTGGCGTTCGTGGTGGCCTGGAGCGAGATCCCCGAGTTGGAGACGACGGCGCCGCCGAGGTTCCAGCGATAATCCCAATCGATCCACGACCACCCGTAGTTTTCGTTCCGGAGGAGCACCGCGTGGCTCGGGTCCAGCAGATACATCTGCTCGCCGGCTCCGGGCATCGGGAGCGTGCCGAGCAGGCTCGGCTGATCCGGCTGGGAGAGATCGAAGACCTGCAGGCCCCGGAAGCCGTTGTAGTAATAGAGCCGGTCGCCATCGATCTTCCAGATGTCGCTCTCCGTCACCGTGCGGGTGGTGCCGGTGTCGGCAGTGCTCGCGCTCGCCGCGCTGGTGCTCGCCGTGCCCGCAACGTCCAGGGTGCTGTTGATCGCGCCGAGCGAAAGCGTCGGTCCGCCGCCTTGGGCGTTTTCGGGATCCGCGGGAAAGCTCGTGATGTCGCCCCGCAGCCCCTCGGGCAGCGGCTCCGTCTTCACGCCGAAGACGCGCATCAAACGGAGGCTGGTCAGGCGGGGAACCTCCAATTGCACCAGCGCGGCCTGGCTGTTCACCAGCTTCGAGGCGACGGTCTGCCAAGTTGGACCCGGCGGCTTGACCCCGGGCGCGCTCCGCCCCTTCGGCGGCGCGGTGAGCACCTGGAGACTCACGGAGGCGAAGCCGGCGGGGACCGTGATCGAAACGACTCGTCCATGGACGGCGTGGATCGCCGGCTCCGCCCCCGCGATCTGCGCTACGGGAGCCGGGGCCGCCGCGGCAGGACGCACGGGCGGAGCCGGAGCCTTCGGAGCAACCGGCGCTGGGCGGGCCGGAGGCGTCGCTGCAGGCGAGATCGCCGGCAATACGAGCGCGAGAACGGCCAGAAAAAAAGAGGAAAGGCGGACCATTGGGTGGGGTGGCCGGAGGATGGACGTGGACGAGATTTTTATCAAATGATATTCTGCGTGTATTTGGGCGGATTTTTTTGGGCGGATTTTTGAGGAATCGCCTTCGGAGTGAATGACCGAATGGAGTGGAGTTTCGGGAAGGAAATCAAATCTCTCGTGATGAAACTCTGAGACTGTGTGGAAACGCGCGCCGCAGCCGGTGCAGGGGCCTCGGGTAGGGCGGGCGTCTCGCCCGCCGCGGAGGGCGTCTTCGCCCGACGCGAATAGCAGCCCGACACTGGGAATCGGTTTCAGAGTGAATGAGCGGACAACGTGGAGTTTCGGGAAGGATTGCGCGGTTTCACGGGGCGGCTCCGCGGGGGATTTCCGGAATTATGGGAATCGGTCTCGGAGAAAATGAGCAGGCAGTATTGAGTTTCGGGAAGGATTGCGCGGTTTCACCGCGCCGGCTACGCAGGGGAGTTCGGGAATAATGGGAATCGGTCAGAGAAAATGAGCAGGCAGTGTGGAGTTTCGGGAGGGATTGCGCGGTTTCACGGGGCGGAAACGCGGGGGATTTTCGGGAATACTGGGAATCGGTTTCAGAGAAAATGAGCAGGCAGTGCGCTTCCGGAGCGCCAACGGCGCCAAAGTTGATAGCCCAGGGCACCGCCCTGGGAAACCGCCCGAACTCCGACAGGGCCGAAGGCCCGCAACTCGTCTGTCATAAGGGTTTCGGACTTTCAGCCCTGCCGTCCCAGCGCACAAACCCAGCCCGTTGGGCAGGGCTATCAACTTTGGCGCCGTTGGCCGCAGGTGGTGAGCTTGTCGAACCGCGCTCCCGCTCCAGGCCTGTCTCCTTCACCCATCCTCAGCCGTCCTGCAATCGCGAACTACTCCGCAGCAGGCAACGTTCAAAGAACCAAGAGACACGAGCGATCCCCCCGCTGACACCGGGCGTGATCGGTCTCTCACGCACCATTGAAGCACGACTTTTCACAAACCCTCCGACTTTTTTGTTCCACTGAGTAAAATAGCCGTTCCACGTACATTTTCGTATTGGTTCAACGGGCTCCAGGCGCGTCGATTCCAAAGGCCTCATTTCGTGAACGACCGGTGAGTGGGAAGGCGAGGGATGACGGCTTGCGTTCCAGTGAATGAAGTGGCCACTTCATCCTCAGCCAGTAACCCCGCGCCTCGGAGATTCTCGGCGTGGCGCAGGCGGTGCGGGAGGTTCACCAGATTTGCGGTGCCGATCTTTCGAAGATCGAGATGTACCAAGGAGCCGCGTGGAGCGCTACGCCTTCCATTGTCCGCATGCATGCGCGGCCGCAAGGGCCGGGTACGGACGATCACTCATGAGCAGATCGCGGAGGCTGCACCCCTGTAGGACATGGCAGCGTCCGCGGTCCTTCGCCAGCGGGTGGTAGCGAGGGCGAAAAGGTGCCGGGCGCGGAGGTTCCAGTGTTCGGACGAACATTCTCCTTGTACTCAGCCGCTCATTGCGTCAGCTTGCCCTGTACCAAATTGCAACTTCCTACTTGGATTCGAGCGCGCAATCTCGACGCTTGGGCGAAAAGCCAAGCGGCGAAAGGTTTGCTGCCCGAATTGATATCCCGCTTGGTACGGGCGACAACTCCGGTTACTTCCCTGACTGAGTGCGACTTTGCTACGGAAGCGGAGGTGCATCGCCCAGGATATGACGGTACTACGGTCTCTGCGGCCGCCGGTCTCTACGTCCCCACAGGGATCTGTTATTGGGAGGCTGGCACCGGCGATCCCGCTCGAAAGGCTGAAGAGGATTACCAAAAGCGAATCGCTGCTCACCACGCAAAAGTGGAAACAGGTGAGGTGGACGATCTAACTCAAGTCACTTTCGTCGCGGTGACCCTTCGGGATTGGCACGACAAAAAGGCTGTAGGGAAAAAAGGCTCAGCAAAGGGAAATGCCATCCGGAAACGGACTCAATCCGTTGGTCTTGGCGGGTCGAAGGCGTGGGCGAAAGAAAAGTCGAAAGAAGGAATCTTCAGAGAGGTACGAGCATATGATTCGAAAACCTTGGAACAGTGGATCCAAGAAGCACCTGCGGTCGGATTATGGCTTGCAAGGCAGCTCGGCGTGTCAGTCGAAGGTATGCGTGACATAGGATCGTATTGGAGTGACGTCCAGGCCGCTCTTGCACGACCGCTCTCTCCGGAGGTGCTTCTCGTTAACCGCTCCCAAACTGCGGACGCATTTCGAAACTGGATTTCAGAGGACGCTGCAGAATTACCTGTTCGCGCTCCTTCGGCAGCGGAGGTAATAGCTACCTTTGCAGCCTGGGTACATACGCTGCCGCCGAAAGAGGCAGATGCAATCTCGGCGAGGGCCGTCGTTGTCGAAAGTCGCGCAACCTGGGATGGTTTAAGTGAATCGCTCAACGCGTTAATACTGATCGCGGATCCGCGGTTGGATGCCGACAATGAAACATTCTCGCGAGCGACTCGAAAGGGGCATCATGTGTTACGCTACGCGGATACTCGTTCGAGTGGCAGAAATTCACCTTTGCAGTTGGAGCGAATGCGTCGCTTCGATCTGCAGCAAGTGTTGCGAAACTCCGGGTTGCTTTCTGACGTCGAAGCAGAGCAGTTGGCCGAGGCTGC
>DASYIS010000239.1:0-2566 GCA_035997375.1 Chthoniobacteraceae bacterium | reverse complement strand
GGGAGCGCTTGCGGGCCCGGAGGAAGCTCGGCACGGCGATCGCGGCGAGGAGCGCGATGATCGCGACGACGATCATGATTTCAACGAGGGTGAAGCCGGAGCGGCGGGAGTGGAGTTTGGAGAGCATGGCGGTCGGTGGATGATGTATTAGTTTGATTTGGAGATGCCCGGCACTGGTTTGCGTCGATAATCTCTAGAAACACCATAGAGCACATGCGGTGCCACGGATTTGACGGATATTCCGCCTTGCCTAAACGCCGGCCCCGGCAAAGCGTGGCGGCGAGACATGGCGACGACGCCCCCCCGCAGTTCCTTTTTGAGGCGGCCGGAAACGGCGGTCTTCGTCACGGCTATTATCCTGAGGCTGTGGGTCTTAAGCCGTTTCATCGCCACGCCCTACTCCGGCCTCCAGATGGGGGACATGAAGTTCTACCACGAGTGGGCGGTGCGCATCCTCCACGGGCAGTGGACCGATGGGCACGCCTTCTACGGGCTCCCTGGGTACGCCTACCTGCTGGCGGGTATTTACCGGGTGTTGGGGACGGATTTCGCCGCAAACTGGATGGTGATCGGTGTGTTACAGTCCGTTTGCGAAGCGTTCACGGCGGTTCTCATTTTCAAGTTTGCGAGAGTTCTTTGCACATCTGAGACTGGCACGCCGGGTTCTATGAGCCCGCCAGCCCCGCCGCGCTCGGCAACTATTGCCGCCGCGCTCGCCGCCCTTGCCTACGTCCTGTTCATCCCGGCGCAGACGTTCTCCATCATCCTCATGCCGACGGCGTGGCTCGTCTGCGCCTACTGGTGGTGCGTCTGGCAGGGGGTGCGGCCGGCGAATCCGCGGGCGCTCTGGCGCTGGCTGGGCTTCGGGATGCTCGTCGGCGTGGTGGCGATGATGATCGCGACGATCCTCTTCGCGATTCCGATGCTGCTCACGGCGATCGCGCTTCAGGCGGCGCGGGCGACCGGGTTTGTAGTTCCGCCTTCAGGCGGCGAGACGCAGAATTCCGCGAGCGGTGCGGATGCGACCCGCTCTCTACCGGCGGACGTCTCGCCGCCTAAAGGCGGAACTACGAACCCTTGGCGGCGGGCGCTGCTCGGGGCGGCGCTGCTGCTGGCGGGCGTCGGCGTGGGAACCTCGCCGGCGTGGATTCACAACTACTTCGTGGCGCAAGACCCCGTGCTCCTTTCCGCGCACGGCGGGCTGAATTTCTGGATGGGGAACAATCCGGTGGCGAACGGCTACCCGAAGATTCCCTCGGGCCTGCGGCCGGGTCAGGAGGGGCTGCTGAAGGACTCGATCACCCGCGCGGAGGAGGCGGCGGGGCATCCGCTCAAGCGCACGGAAGTCTCGCGCTACTGGTCGGAGCAGGCGAATGCGTACATCCGCGAGCATCCGGGCGATGAGGTGCGGTTGCTCGGCACGAAGATCCGCAACTTCTGGAACGCCTTTCAGTACGACGACATCTCGGTGATCACCCTCTTCAAAGAGCGCGGAGTGACGCTGCCCGGGCCGCGGTTCGGCTTCGTGGCGGCGCTCGGGCTGGCCGGACTGCTCATCGGCGTGTGGCGCAATGTGCCGGCGCGCTGGGTCGCGGCGGCGGTCGTGTTGCACATGGGCGCGCTGCTCTCGGTCTTCATCACGGAGCGTTACCGGCTCGCGGCGGCGCCGGGGTTGATCATTCTGGGAGCGTACGTCATCTGGCGGCTCTGCGGGGCCGTGTGCGGACGCCGGTGGCCCGTCGCCGCGGGGCTCGCCTTGCTCATCACGGCGACGACGTTTCTCACCCGCGCCTCGACGCGCGACCCGGCGCTCTGGTCGCTCGATCCGTACAATCTCGGCGTGAAGGAGCTGGAGGTCGCGGAGGGGATACTGGCGCGGAGGCGCTCGCTCGAGGAGATCGCCACCGCCGGACGCGAGCTGGATTCCGCGGAGGGCCACCTGAAGAAGGCGTTCGCACTGATGCCGGGCAATCCCGGAATTCTCTTCGCGCTCGGCAATCTTTCGCTGGATCGCGGCGACCGGCCCGGCGCAAGGCAGTGGTACGATCGGACGCTCGCACTCAGCCCCGAATACGCCGGTGCCCTGAAAAACCTCGGCTACCTCGCGGTCGAGGAGGAACAGTGGGCCGTCGCGAACTCCTGGCTGGAGCGGGCCGCGCGCGCCGAACCGGACAACGCGACCACCTACTACCTCCTCGCGAAGGCAAAACTCGGCCTGGGCGACAAAGCCTCGGCCCGGGCGCTGGCTCTCGAGGCGCTGCGCTTGAAACCCGACCAGCGGGAATTCGGAATGCTGATCGACCGTATCGACAAATGACCACGTCTACCTCCACCCCCGCTCCCGACCGTACCGCCCTCGCCTATTGGATCACCGCGTTGCTCGTCGTCGTCGTCGGCATCGCCCTGCGCGTCCTCCCGAGCGCGACGGTGAAAGGGGTCGGCTTCGACGAGCTGCTCTATCGCGGCTACGTGCAGAAGATGGAGGTGCTGGGCCTCTTCAATTACAGCCGGGCGACCGATCTCTATCTCGAAGACCAGCGCAAGCCGACGGCGAAGGCCGAACTCC
>DASYIS010000238.1:0-4208 GCA_035997375.1 Chthoniobacteraceae bacterium | reverse complement strand
CCGGCGGGCATCTTGCCCGCCTCGATTATTCAGAGCCCCCCGATGGGCTGCTATTCGCGTCGGGCGAAGACGCCCTCCGCGGCGGGCGGGACGCCCGCCCTACCCGAGGCCCCGGCAAACGGCTGCGGCGCTCCTCTTTGGGAACAACGGGGCGCGGGTGCGCAGGTTTTTAGACGGGCGCGCTTCCCTCTCGCCGCACTTTCTGACATCTCTCCCGACCCGCGATTCGCCCTCGAAGCGGCGCTGACTGCTGACTGCCCACTGCTTACTGATCACTTCCCAACCATGGCCCTGCTCAACTCCAACTACCTCAAACTCCGCGCCGGCTACCTCTTTCCCGAGATCGCGCGGCGGGTGAATGCCTTTTGCACCGCGAATCCCGAGGCGGCGAAACGCCTCATCCGTTGCGGCATCGGCGATGTCACCGAGCCTCTGCCGGCGGCGGTGCGCGAGGCGATGCACAAGGCGGTGGACGAGATGGGGACGCGCGAGGGTTTTCACGGCTACGGGCCGGAGCAGGGCTACGAGTTCCTGCGCAAGGCGATCGGGGAAAACGATTACCGCGCGCATGGCCTCGAGGTCGCCGATGACGAGATCTTCGTCTCCGACGGCACGAAGTGCGACACGGGCAATATCCTCGATATCCTCGGCGCGGAGAATCGCATCGCGGTCATGGACCCGGTCTACCCGGTCTATGTCGATACGAACGTAATGGCGGGGCACACCGGCGACGCGAACGAGACCGGGGCGTATGGCGGCCTTGTCTATCTCGAGTGCAATGCCGCGAACGGCTTCGTCGCGGACCCGCCGACGGAAAAGGTCGATATCGCGTATCTCTGTTTTCCAAACAATCCGACCGGCTCCGTCGCCACGCGCGCGCAGCTCGAGGCCTGGGTGAAATACGCGCTGGCCAACGACACGCTGCTGCTCTTCGACGCGGCGTACGAGGCGTACATTTCCGACCCCGCGATCCCGCACTCGATCTACGAAATCCCCGGCGCGCGCGAGTGCGCGATCGAGTTCCGCTCCTTCTCGAAGAGCGGCGGTTTCACCGGCACGCGCTGCGCCTTCACCGTCGTGCCGAAGGCGCTCCTCGCCCGCACCGACAGCGGCGAGAAGAAGCCGCTCCATTCGCTCTGGAACCGCCGGATGACCACCAAGTTCAACGGCGTCTCGTATATCGTGCAGCGCGCCGCCGAGGCGCTCTACAGCCCCGAGGGGAAAGCGCAGGTCCGCGCGCTCGTCGAGCATTACATGGGCAACGCAGGCGTGCTCCGCGCGGCGGTCACCAAGGCCGGGCTCGCCGTGTGGGGCGGTGAAAACGCGCCCTACATTTGGGTGCAGGGCTCGCAAGGCGCGACGAGCTGGGAGATCTTCGACCGCATGTTGAACGAGGCGAACGTCGTCATCACGCCCGGCAGCGGGTTTGGGTCGGCCGGCGAAGGTTTCTTTCGCATCAGCGCGTTCAATTCCCGCGCGAACGTGGAGGAAGTCGTCCGGCGAATTGGGACGATGAAGTGGTAGCCGGAGTGAGGCGCTTCGCTGTCCACGAAATACACGAAAGACACGAAAAGGGACGGAAGCCGGAAGGCTGCATTTTGCCTACGAATCACACGAATCTAACGAATCTGCAGCCTTCTGATTCGTGTGATTCGTAGGCCCCTGTAGCCTTCCGATTTTTCGTGTCTTTCGTGTATTTCGTGGACAGCGAAGCGTCACCCTTTCGATGCCGCCAATAAGCCGGCGAAGCGCCCGAGCGTTTCCTCTCCAAACCCCAGGGCGCGCTTGAATTGCCAGTCGCGCTCCAGCGGGTTCTCGATGCTTTGGCAGCGACGGAACGTCTTCCAGTCGATCCAGCGTTTCGCCCACAGGCGGTGGCCCAGGATCGGCACGGGAAAGTCGCTGCCGTGCAGGATGCGGGGCAGGATCTCCGGCGCGAGGCAGTCGCGCAAATGGCCGCAGCGGTTGAGCGAGACGAGCGCGGAGATGTCGCCGTAGAGATTCGGGAATTCGCGCAGCATCGCGACCCAGGCGCCGAAATGGTCGCGATCGAACGCCCCGCTCTTCGTGGCGCAATGCGCCGCAATGACCGTCACGCCGCACTCGAGCGGAAGACGCAACTTCGCGGGGTCGGCGTATTCCGCGCGGAGCACCTGGACCGTGTGCTCGCCAGCGGTGTGCGCGAGCAGCGGCAGGCGCAGCTCGGCCATGCGTTCCCAGAATTTACGATAGCGCGGATTGGCGCAATCGATGTTCTGGCAATTGGGCAGGCACTTCATCACCACCGCGCCCGCCGCGACGCAGCGCTCCAGTTCTTCGATAGCATCCGCGCGCGCGGGATGAATGCTGACCGCGGGGAGAAACTCCGGGTGGGCGCGGGCGAGATCGAGCACGACGTCGTTCGGCACGTACATGGTGCCGAGGTCGCGCCGCAGCGTGCCGTCGTCATCGTAGACCTGCTCGTGCGCCAGCAGCACCACCGCGTCGATCGACTCGGCCTCGCGGACGGTCTTCAGCAGAAGCTCGGAGAAGGCGGTGTCGAGGTCGCCCTTGAGGGCATGGCCCGGCAGGCCGAGCTGCTTCAGCATGAAGCCGGCGAGCCAGCGGTGCCAGGCGCTCCCGAGCCGCAGCCAGCCGCCGCGACCGTTGCCGCCATTGGAAACCATGTGGACGTGCATGTCGATGCGGCGCGGTGTGGGCATGAGCGGATAGTAGCCCTCACGCTCCGCGTGACGAGCGCGGCGTATGGCCAGCCGTTGGCGGTCTTCATGCTCGGCCCCGATCTTTTTGCATCGCGCATCGCTCATCACGCGGAGCGTGATGGCTACTCAATACGCCGGCGGCGTGTACACGTTGAACGTCCGCACCGGCGCTCTCGTCTCGTTCACAAACCGATGCTTCACGCCTGCGGGGATGGTGACGCCTTCGCCGGCCCGCAGCGTGCCGGTCTCGCCGGCGATTTCCGCGGTCACCTCGCCTTCGACCACGTACAGGACCTGATCGCTCTCTTCGTGCGCCTCCGCTTCGTCGCCGCTCGCCTGGCCGGGCGCGAGGTTCATCACGGCGGTCTGGCTCAGCTTCGTGGTCTGCAGGACCTTGAACCAATCGTCGTTTTCCGTCGTCTTCGATAACAACACAAAGCCCGCTTTGGATTCGCCAAAGCGGGCCTGCTGCGGAAGTAATCAGTAATCAGTTCCGAGCAAGTAATCAGTGTCCACCGGCGGGCGCGCTTCGGACTGATTACTGCCGCACTGATTACTGATTACTCGACTTCGCGAGATTGTTCGGCGTGGCGCTGCCTTCGGCCAGCCCAAGCGCCCACTTAATGCCGCCGAGGATGTGCTGCTGGTATTGCTGCGCCAGCTCGACCGTGTTCTTGCGATCCTTGATCTCATCGCCGGCCGACCAGAGGTCTTCGCGATGGCCGAGCGAGGTGTAGAAGACGCGCCCCTTGCCGTCGATCTTGCACCACGAGACGCCCGCGTATTGCTGCACGTCCTTCTTCTGCGGCGGATGCTGCAGATACCAGAGCACGTGCACCTTCGACGGGTCGTGGTTCTTGAATTCGTACATCTCCTCCTGCAGCAGGTTCCACTGGTCCGGCAGCCCGGCGGTCGCGGGATGGCTCGGGTCCGCCTTGTGGAGGTCCGCCGGCACTTGCGCGCCGTGGCCGGCGAATTCACCGCCGATCATTTCAATATAGGGCGCAAACTGGTGGAAGGTGTCGCTCGCCGAGTGCATGCCGATGAAGGCATGCCCCGCCTGGACCCACTTGATGAAACCATCCGGGTCGGGCAGCGGCAGCATGCCGGTGGTGCAGGCAAAGATGACGCCGTCGATCTTCTCCTTTTCGAGGTTCGCGGGCGACAGAATCGAGAGGCTTTCCTTGATTCCGCTGTCGAATCGAGCCTGCGCGTCCTTGGCGGAACTCTCAATCTCCGGCGTCCACTTGGCCATCTCCGCTTCGTACTTCTTCAGGTCGGCCTCGTATTTCGCTTTCGCCTTGTCGTCGGCGTCCTTCGCGAGGTTGGGCTTGTTCGGCTTGCGCGGGACTTGGACGTCCGGCTGGCGCGCGAAGGCGACGATGGTGTAGGCTTTGCTCTCATCGGCGAGCTTCTGCAGCGTCTTTTCCGCATAGGGAATGGAGCCGTGGCGGAAGCCGGTGGTCACCGTGCAGACGATGACGCGTTTCGGCTCGGCCGCGGAGA
>DASYIS010000237.1:0-3849 GCA_035997375.1 Chthoniobacteraceae bacterium | reverse complement strand
AAGGCCTGAACAACAAGTTGAAAACGACGCTGAAACGAAGCTACGGTTTTCGCAGCGACTTGGCGCGCAAAGTCGCTCTCTATCACACACTTGCGAAGCTTCCTCTGCCCGCACTTACCCACTCATTCTTTTGACGAAGCCTAAAAAGAAATGGGGTCTTATCGATAAAACCGGCAAACTGATCATACCAACGGAGTGGGACAATTTGGATGTATTCTCGGACAAGATCATTTGCGCAAAGAGGGGCGACCTCTGGCGCTTCATCAATTTAGCTGGAAAGCAAGTCGGTGAATTCAAGTGGAACGAGCTTATCACGGGGCACCGCGATGGATTTAGCTCCACGGGATATTTGCTTTTGGCGCAAAAAATTTCCCGCACACGGGCATCGATTACTTGGGTCGACGGCAGGCTCAAAGAGATCTGGAGTAGCGAGGTTCCCGTCACGGACGAGGAATGAACTTCCCTCGTTCCCAAACTCCCGTTTGGGAACGCAATGTTCCCCGAAACTCCTGTTTCGGCCATCCCAACCAGACCGATGCCCAGTCGCTACCAGATCGGCGAGGCCGACGCGGCGCAGTTCGTCACTTCGACGACGCAGATCAAGGCGCGGCGGGAGCTGTCTTCGTCGCTGGGGGCAGGAGGCAAATCTTGACAGCGGACTGCTGGCGCTCTGTGGCTGCGCGGCTGGCTCGAAGCTTGCGCATCCAATGGCAACTCCTGTGGCGCCGGCGTCGCCAGGGTAAGTCCACGCTCCGTCTCGGCGACCAGGTGAGCGAGGAACGAGCCAAGTCAGGCATTCCCTCTTCCTCGCTCTACGGCTGGATGGCCTCGGCGGGTTGCGTTCAAAGCTCCAGAATGTAGCGCAGGGCGACCCGCACCTGCTCGACGGCTGGGAGTTCGAATCGCCCCAAGCGACCACTCAACTCATCATGGCGAAAGCTGGCCAGGCCTTGCACGTTGGCGAATGAACGCTCGCTCAAGAAACGCACTCGGGGCAATTCCACCTCGTACGCGCTGCCGCGGTTTTGCGTGGTGAGGGGTACGCACAAAGCGAGGGCGCGCGGCGCGTCCGCGTCCATTCGGGAGACCACCAGCACGGGGCGCACCTTCCCTCCTATGCCCAAGTCAGCCAGGTAAACCTCACCGGGTGCTGGCGTCATTGAACCAATTCGTTGTCGGGGTAGAAGGAGTCCAGCGTGGCCTGGCGCACGGCGGCGGAGGCCAGCAGATCGTCGTCCGAGTCGGCGGGCGGCAACGTTACCGCAAAAGGCAGACCACGCCGCAGCGACACTTGGGCGAGGAACAGGCGCACGGCCTCGCTGGTGGATAGACCGAGCGGGTGAAGAATCGCTTCAGATTCTGCGAGCAGGTCAGCAGGCACACGCACGAGCGCATCTTCCAGGGTAGGCATGGGGTAAGCTTCGTTGATCTTTGATCGAAAGACAAGCCGCGGCGCGGCCGGGGTGACGAATGACGAATCGCGGCGGGCCGCGGGCGGCATTACGGCATGTTTCGGAACTTTCGCACGCCCCACGAGATCGCGAGCATGCCCATCAGGGACACGATGGCGGGCCATTCGCGCCAGAGGGTGCGGAACTCGGCGCTCTTCTCTTCGGTGGCGGTGATCTTTAGGGAGGAGAGGCCGTCGTTTAGCGCGTCGAGGTTCTCGAAGAACTGGCCGCCGCTCGTTTGGGAGATGGTTTGCAGGAGCTCGGTGCGGGCGGGACGCGGCACGGTCTCGGGCGAGTAGGGGTTGACGAAAAAGGTGAATGGCTCGCTGATGAGGACGTTGCCTTTCACGCGGGCGCTCGCGAGGACTTTGTAAGAGCCCGCTGCTTCGGTGGCGAAGCGCAGTCCGTAGCCGGGGAAGGTTTTGCCGAGCGGCGTGGTGACTTGCTGCGGCGCCATGCGGTAGGAGATTTCGCGGCCGTCGGGGAGCGTGATGCGCGCGTCGACGCCCTCGAGATTGACCATGTCCTCGGCGGCCAGGCGCGCGTTCAAGTCGATGGATTCGCCGAGGTAGAGCTGATCGCGATCGGCGGAAAGCTCGACCCGCTTGCGGTCGAGGACCTCCTCGCGCGGCAGCAGCCAGGAGATGAGCTGCGTCCAGAAGCGCTCGTACGGCTTGGTCTTGCTCGCCTCCGGGCCGAGCTGCCAGCGCCAGAGGGAGTCGGTGAGAATGGCGGCGACTTTCCCCTGGCCGTAGCGCTGCGTCACCACCATCGGCTGCGGGCCGGCGGGCGTCTCGGCAATGACCAGCGCCTGCGCGCCGGGCGAGAGCGTGACGCCCGAGAAGACGGAGAGCACGGGTGGAATGGTCTGCCAGAGCTCGGGGTCGCCCGCGAAGGCGGGATGGCTGAGCGCCGCGCCCGTGAGTTTTACGGGATAGGGCGTGTCGCTTTCGACCGTCTCCACTGCGATGCCGCGGACGGGCAGGGTTTTGCCGAGCTCCGTCCCGACCAGCCCGCCGGGCGTCCAGGCCTTGGTCCCGCCGAGCAGGATGAGGCTGCCGCCGTTCTCGACGAATTTCACCAGGTTGCGCGCGCGCTCCTCGCCGAGCTCGGCGGCGTCGAGGTTGCCGAGCATCACGATCTTGAAGAAGGCCAGTTGCTGCGGCGTCATCTCGGCGGTGACGTCGCCCGCAGCCGTGCCGCCTTGCGGGACGCCGTCCGCGCCCGTGAAGAAGATGGCGGGCGAGACCTGCTGCTCGGCGAGGAGCGCGCGCTTGAGGAACTTGAATTCCCAGCGCGGCGTCCCCTCGACGTAGAGCAGGCGCTGCGGGGCATCGATCACCTCGATAGTCACCGCGGACTCGTTGTCGTCCTTGTTTTTCTCGCCGGGCAGCGGCGGCACGACCACGCGGTAGTTGAAGGTGCCGATTTTCGGGTGCTCGAACTCGAAGACCAGCTCGCGCTCTCCGCCCTCGTCGGGGATCTGAGTCGGCCGCTCGTAGCGCAGTTGGTCGCCGGAAAAAATCTGCACGGTGACCGGCGCGCCGCGCGTCCCCTGACCCGAAACCTTGACCTTGAATTCCGACTTCCACCCGACCGCGACCCGGCGTGCTGTGGTGACCGCCTCGATCTTCAAATCGGGCTCGCGCTGCCAGCCGCCGGGCGGTTCGAGGCGCAGCGTGTGGATGGGAAAAGGCCGCTCCATCCCGGCCCAATCGTCGAGCGCCTCGCGCGTGTCGAAGCCGTCGCTGAGCAGCAGCATCCCGGCGACGTTCACGCCGGCGGAACGGTCGGCGATCTGTTTCAACGTGTCGCGGAGGCGCGTCGCGGTCCCTTCGGGCTGCAAGGCGGCGACCGCGGGCAGCGGCCGGTTTTCGCCGACCTCGGAGGAGAACGGGATCACCTCGACCTCGCACTCGGCGCCGATCTTTTTCACCCACTCCCGTTGCAGCGCCGCCTGCGCCGTCGCCCAGCGCGTGGGCGTGTCGGGAAACGGGCTCAGCGTCATGCTCTGCGAGGTATCGAGCGCGATGATGAAGCGCGGCTTGAGGAGCTGCGTGACGGCGGTCTTGTAGCCAAGCAGGAGCAGGCACCAGCCGACGCCGAGCAGCGTCAGGATGTAGAGCGCAAAGAGCAGCACGTTGCCGCGATTGCGCGGCAGATATTTCCACGCCGCCCACGCGCCGAGGACGAGCGCGAGCGCCAGGCAAAGGCCGATCGCCAGGGTCGACGCGATGTGCTCGAAGACGATCATCCGTACCTATTCAGTTGGCGCGCAGGCACCGCCGTGGCACGGGCGTCTCGCCCGTGGGGCCGGCGGGCATCCTGCCCGCTGAGTGTTGCATTCACGAAATGGTGATCCTCCGATTCGACGGGCGGGACGCCCGCCAGCCCCACG
>DASYIS010000236.1:0-5072 GCA_035997375.1 Chthoniobacteraceae bacterium | reverse complement strand
CCGGGGCGGCAAAGGGGTCAGTTCTCACTATTGACACTCAGGTCGGCGCAGGACAATGTCTTTGCGCCGATCCCCCGCCCTCCACATGATCCCCTCAGACTTCGTTGCGTTGGGAGTGTCAAAAGTAAGAACTGCCCCCCCCGACCCCTGGAAAGGTGAACAACTCGTTTGCACCCGTAACCTTGAAGGAATTCAGGAACCAGCGACTTTATTTGCAAACTACACGCCCTTGAGCTGAGTGCCCAATCCGAGCTATGCAATACAAGAGAACAATTTTGGGTGCATCATTTGTGGCCTTGGTGCTCTGTGGTGTCTACAAAGTTCACGAAGGCTCCCGAACGAGCGTGAAGTTTCAGGCCGCTCAAGAAGCGCCACGGGCCGAGACGACATCTATTTCCGGATCAGTTCCGCCTGGAACAACATCTGACAGTTCACGATCAACGCCCGCGGCGCTCCGAAATTTTGAATCCCCGGAAGACGCCGAGGCGGCGGCGCGAAAGATCGATTTGGCCGCCGCGGAGGCAAAGAGAAAAGCAAATCAAGCTTTTCTAACTGCCGCCGGAGCGCAAATCGAAAAAGTGTCGGTCGTCGAGGCACGTTTGGACTCTATTACGATGGGTTTGATCGCTTATCGTGAGAAATTCGGTCGTTATCCGAAAGGCGAGGCGAAGGAGATAGCTGGCGCGCTTTTGGGAAAGTTGGAAACTCCGGCTATTTTGGCGTGGCCGCCGAAGGAACTTAGCCCCAATGGTGAGTTTCTAGATCCTTGGGGTACTCCTATTTCGATACGGTTCAACGAAAGCGAGGTCGAGTTGTGGTCTGCGGGTCCTAACCGTAGTTTCGGCGATGCCGATGATCTCAAGAAATGACATCTGAAGGGGATCAAGGGTCCGATGGGGGTCAGGGTCCGATGGGGGTCAGGCGACATTTCTTGACAGCGTGTGGGGCGCGATGGGGGTCATGGGTGCGACGGGGGTCAAGCGACATTTCTTGACAGCGGCGTATGAGGATCTGAGAGGAGTAAGAGCTAGTATCGACACTCAGCAGGGCGGAGGCGTAGCTTGGGCTGCCCAGGTGCAACCGCCAGCAATCCAAGTCCGCGTCGTGCAAGACGCTCGCCGCTCAACGTTGGGTGGCACAGGCGACCGAGTCATCACGCGCGCCTTGGCTCGGCGAGTCGGGCGCCGCTATGCAGCGGCGGAATACGCATCGGTGGGTGAATCCCCCGCCGGCGTGCAGGCCGCCAGCGCCTGGGAAATCGCGGTGACGAGCTTCCCGCGAGCGAACGGTTTTCGCACGATGGCATCCACGGCCGCACAGCCCGCGCGCGGCGGGGTGCCGGTGACCATGACGACCGGAGTGAGCGGCGAGAGTTGTTTGATCGCGGCCGCCAGGGTGTCGCCGGTCATCCCCGGCATCGCGCGATCGGTCAGGACCACGTCCGACCTCTTTTCGCGGAATAGCCGGAGCGCCTCCACGCCATTGCTCGCCGCCAAGACATCGTGGCCGTCTTCCCGCAAAATCGTCTCCAGGACCTGCAGGATCGCCGGCTCATCGTCGACGATGAGGATAGCCAGCGGGGATTCGTAAGAGAGTGGAAGCATGAGAACACCGGGGTTCCGGTGGTCGCAAATCCATCAGCCCCCACAGTTAATATCGTACGCCGTGGGCGAATCAGGTGTCTCTTTTTGCCGGCGACCACGCGCCCGAAGAGTGCGCCGCGCCGTCGGTGCCAAGGGCGGACACGCCCGCCGCCATCGCGCAACGTTACTTCGAAGCCGCCGGAAAAATATCTCCCGGCACCGTCGGATATTTCTTCTGGATCGCCTTGAGAAAGCGCGCGCTCGGCGAGGGCGGGCCCTCGGATTCGTTGAACGGTTGCGCGATGGCAACGAGATCGACGATCGTCCACTTGCCGTTGTTCAGCCGCAAGAGCGACGGCCATTCGTCGCCTTCCGGTTGGCCGCTCGGGTTCAGCGGCACCACGTTGATCCAGGCCCAGCCCTGGTGCGCCTTGAAGTGCTTCACCAGAAACTTCACGCCGGCCCCCGACCCGGTGGTGTATTCCGCATGCAGCGCCTCGAGGATCGCCTTGCGCTCCGCGCTCCCCGCCGCCGGCGTGTGCACGGCATCGGCCGGCGGGCTTTCCGCAAACCCGGCGGGCGCGCCGCACAGCATCACGAGGCTCAGGATGACGAAAGAAAATGCGCGCATGGTATGATGATGAAGGAGGGGGGCTACGGCGCGGGGATCAGCCGCAACGCATGAGAGGCGCAGCGGAAGTACCACGAAGTCGTCGTGAACGGGCGCAACTGGACGCCGTCGGGAATCGTCGTGCCGTTCTCGTCCTGGCGCGCTCCCGCCGTGCTGTCGAGGATGAGCGGCACCTGGTTCCGCGACCGGCCGATCGCGCCGACCCAGAGCACCACGTGCGTGACCTCGCCGTCCGGTTGGCCGCGGATGAAAAGCAGATCGCCGGTCTTGAACTGCCGCGCAAAATCCGCGTAGCCCGCCGGCCGATCGATCCTGAGCACGGGACTCCTCCGCTCGGTCCCGGGGCCGGCGACCTCCGTCATGGCGGCCTGCTCATGGATGTCGCCGCTCGGCTTCAGCCCCAGCGCCTGGTTGTAGACGAAGGCCGTGAAGTTGCTGCAATCGACCCCCTTCGCGGGCGGCAGCGCTCCCTTCCCGATCGGCCACCCGGCGGGTGGTTCCCAATCGGGAATGTGATGATGCTGATAGTGGCAGCCGCGAAACCGGAGCGCGGTCGCGATGATGCGCTGCTCCATCCAGGCGGCACCCTTTTGCTCCACGCCTGGCGGAGGCGGAAAGTGCTGCGCCGCCGGTCCCCAGGAGCCGAAGCGCTTCTGCGTCGCGGCGGAAAACCACTCCGCATACGGGACGCTCGCCTCGTTCTTCCAGTCGCCGCGCGCGCCTTGCAAATCGCCGATCAGCTCCTCCTCCGGGAAGGTGAACTTCACCTCATAGGGCGATCGATACGGCTCCGCCGCCGAGCCGGTGAGAGCCGTCAGGAGCATGAAAAGCGCAGGAAGACGCATGGGGGCGCGAGGGCGCGAAGAATCATGTCGAAAGACCGCGCCGCAGTCCATCCGGATCGGCGCCCGCGAAAGCGCAGCCTCGTGACCAAGTTGCACTTGGTCACGCCTTGAGGAGGGAAGTTGCACTTCCCATGGAGGGGGTGTCTGCGGGCGGGTCAGGACGCTCCGTCCGCCACTCGCGGCCACGGTGGCGAAGTACAACTTCGCGGGCAAGTGCGTGACCAAGTGCAACTTGGTCACGAGGGCGCCTGAATGGGTGCTCGCCGGCGCCCACTCATTCTTTCTGTCAAACAAGCCGCGGCGGAGGTACAAATCCACACCGGACCTATCAAGAATCACATTCAAATCGTGGCGATCCTTCACCTCGCGGCGGGGATCGTCGGCCTCCTGGCGGCGATCGCGATTTTCGTGTTCGTCGGCCTGGCCGGCGGCATCGTCGCGTACCAGGGGGAGCATGGCGTCGCCGGGATCATCGGCCTCGTCGCCGTCGTCCTCGGCGGGTTCCTCGCCGTGCTCGCGTTGCCGAGCCTCCTCGGCGGCTGGGCTCTGATGACCGGCCGCCCGTGGGGCCGCATCGTCGTCCTCATCCTGGCCGCGCTGCACATCGCCCACTTCCCCTTCGGCACCGCGCTCGGCGTCTACACGTTCTGGGCCCTGCTCTACGAGCCGCCGCCGCCCGCACTCCCCGCCTCGACGATCCAGCCCGGCGCGTGAGCGGACGTGACCTCCACGGCAAGAAGGCGAACAATGGCCGGGTGTCGGCCGGCTTTCCGCGAGCTCGATAGCCGAGGAGGCGGAAGGGATAAGGGCGGGCGAGTAGTGCCGCGCAACACGAGGTGCGCCACACGCTGCTCGCCGCCGCGCGGGGTTACCTGGCGGCGCACGCCACGTACGAGGTGACGCTGCCGCGGGTGCCCGGGCCGAATATGGCGATCACCGCCGCGCAGGCGCTCGCCGCGCACGGGCTGATGCAGACCGCCTTCACGCTCATCGACACACGCACGGCCGAGCAGAGCCTGGCCAAGACGGCGCGCGACGCGGACGTGGCCGCGCTCTTCGACGAGGTCTCGATGACGATCTCCGAGCTGCGCGACCTGCTGACCGACACCGACCCGCGCTGGGAGAACTTCGGCCTGAACATCCCCGCCAACCCGAACCCGCCCGAGGGGGTGACCGCCCTCACCGTGACCGCCGCCGGCGCCGGCCGGGAGCACCTCGAGTGGCCCTACGGCCCGCGCGCCGACTACTACCGCGTCTTCCTCAAGCGCATCGGCACCGACACCGACTTCATCAACGTAGCCGACCCGCGCGACCTCGAATACACGCACAAAGGCCTGACCGCCGGCAGCACGATCGAGACCTACGTCGTCCCGATGAACGACGGCGGCGCGGGCCCGGCGAGCCCGACGGTGACGAAGGTGGTGGGGGCCTAGCGGGGGCGGGGGCAACAGAATCCGCAGCCTGTCCAGGGTCGCGGACGGCCTTTCGCACTTCTGGCTCGTGGCCCACCACCGCTGGCCGCGAGCGGCTACGTGCTGGGGCCGTTCGCGGTAGGACCAGACGTGAAGGTACGCACGACGGTGAGCAATCGCGCAGGGGCGAAAGCTAGGGCACAACGGACGATTGTGAAAGGCGGAGGGTAGTGTGTAGGATGGGGGCGCAATGAATGCGGACGAAAAGAAAGCGTATCAGGAGGCCAGGAGGCGGATCCGGAAGTGCTTGTTTTCATGGTATAGGAAGGAGCCCGTCGCTCTGGATTTGAGTTCGATGGGTCTTACCGCGGTACCTCCGGAACTGGGTGAGTTGTTTGTGCTCAGAGAGCTGCACTTATCCGGCAATCAGCTCACGACCGCACCGGCGGAGTTGGCTAAGTTGACTGATCTCACGAAGCTTGACCTCTCCAGCAACCGACTTACGGCGCTGCCGACGGTGGACCGATTGACCTCACTCACGTGGCTTAACCTCTTTGGCAATCAGCTAGCGGCGCTGCCAGTTGCTCTGGGCAATCTGGCC
>DASYIS010000235.1:0-3121 GCA_035997375.1 Chthoniobacteraceae bacterium | reverse complement strand
TAGCAGCAAGTGAGATGAGCGCGGAGCGCGAACGGCCCGGGGAGCGCACGCGCCCCGCGTGCTGGATTCGGCGCCCTCGCCGAATCCCGTTGTGCGCAGCTCTCCATTTGGTGAGTTTCCATCCGCAGTGTGTTGAACGCTGCCCGGCGAGGGCGCCGGGCAGAACACGCGGGGCGCGTGTGCTCCCCGGACCGTTCGCGCATTGCGCTCAACTGCATCGTTCTGGATTAAACTCACAAAAAAAGGCTCTCCACATGCTCGGGAGCGTTTCTGGCCATCAGTGAATCCGCCCCGCCGCCGGCGTGTATCCCTCCTCCTTCTTGCTGCCGCCGACGCGGCCGAACTCGATGCCGAAGATGACGTACATTTCCAGGTTGGGCGCGGCGTCGTTCGTCCCGATCAGCGCCACGAAATCGAGGTGCGTGTTGTTGGTCGGTTTGATTTGGATGCTGGGGCCGATGAGAAACTTCGTGTCGAATTTGTTGCGATCGGCCTTGTTGTTTTCCGCGTCCAACAGCATCTCCACGCCGACGTTCAGCCTCTGGTCGATGATCGTGTAGCCGATGCCTTGCGAGATCTGGAAATCGTTCGTGCGGTCGTGGCTCAGGCCGCGCTCCCAGACGAAGTTCATGCCCCAGTGGAGCCGCGGCGTGAAGTCCTGGCCGAGCAGCAGTTTGCTCTCGAGCGCGTTCGCGTCGTGATCGACCTGGGCATACTCGAGATAGAGCGTGGGGTTGAGCGGGAACTTGCCCCAGTTGAACGGCGCCCACCGCAGCTCGAACGATAGCTCGTCGT
Organism: Chthoniobacteraceae bacterium; assembly: GCA_035997375.1. GTDB lineage: Bacteria > Verrucomicrobiota > Verrucomicrobiia > Chthoniobacterales > Chthoniobacteraceae > DASYIS01. The sequence goes on along the minus strand of DASYIS010000235.1, from coordinate 2,326 downwards.
GATGCGCGCGGCGATGCTCGTCCGAGACCCACTTCTCGTAGATGTCGAGCTGCATCCGGTAGGGGAGGCCGATTTCAACCTCCTCGTAAAAGCGCGCCTGCGAGCCCTCGTTGTGCTTGAGGTCGCGATAGCGCAGCCACTGTTCAAATGAGACCTCGCCCGGCGCATTCTGGATGTAGACGCGAGTGGTGCTGAAGCGCCGCGAAGAGGTCCACTCGGGCCGGCCCGACTCGTCCGCTGGCTGTTGCTCGCGGAGCGTGGGGGTGGAGGCCGTCGTGGTGACTTCCGGGAGTTGCGCCGTCGGAGCGGCGAGCACGGCGGAGGTCAAGGCGAGGGTGGTGAAGAGGGACTTGCAGAGCATTCGGGGAAGTTGGTTGGGTGCGCGGCGGGCAGTAGCATAAGATGGACCACAATCGGACACATCGCCGGCCACCAGAGTAAACGGCGTCGGGGTGAGTGCTCCGGCGCCTCTCATTCGCGCGAAGCGCGGCCACTTGTTATCCGCGCTTGCGCGATCATGGATAGAATTTAACCTCGCGACCACATGCTCTCCTCGTCGCCCCGCAGCCTCTGGATTCAGATCGCGTGGCCCTTCCTGCTGTTCGTGCTCGCCGGCTCGATGGCGCTCGCGTTCTGGATGCGCCGGCTCGACCAGCGCGAATCGCGCGCCGTCTTTACCGCGCTGGCGACGACAAATGCGAGCTTCCTGGGCTCCCGCCAGATCCCCGCCTCCGAGCAGATGATGCAGTACCTCGGCCGGCTGCTCAACATGGAGGCCTTCCTCAGCCGCGACGCGAATTACTTTCTCGGCGGCGGCGCCGAGCTCATTCCCGCGCCTTCGCCGGCGCTGCAGCCGTATCGGGCGCATCTCCAGGCGCTGCCCGCCGGCCGGCCGCCGGTGCGTTTTGGGAAGGAGTTCGAGGCCGTCGCGGCGCAGGTCAATCCCGGAGTCCGGCTCGTGCTCGTGCGCCGCGCGGAGTCGATGCCGGCGGTGGCGCGCGGGGTGGAAACCGGCTCGGTCCTCGCGGCATTTTGCCTCGCCTCCGTCTGGCTGGCGTGGGTCGTGTCGCGCAATGTCGTCCACCCGCTGCGCCTGCTGACCGAGCGGTTGCCGCACATCGAGCACGACCGCGAGGCGACCCTTCCCGGCGCGGAGCGGCGCGATGAAATCGGCCAGCTCGCCCGCGCCTATCTCAGCGCCCGCACGCAGCTCAACCAGGAGCGCGAGCAGCGCCGGCTGGCGGAGCGCATGGCGCTGCTCGGCCGCATGGCGACGAGCCTCGCGCACGAAATCCACAACCCGCTCACCGCGATCCGCATGCACGCGCAGCTCATCGAATCCACCCCCGATGCGACGATCGCCGGCGCCGCGCGCGAAGCCCTCCCGATCATCCTCGCGGAGACGGTCCGCATCGAAGGGATCGTCAACCAGTGGATGTTCCTCGCGAAGCCCGAGCCGCCGCGCACGAAAGAGTGCGCGCTCCAGGCCGTGCTCCAGCGCGTCATCGCCGGCTACGCCGCGCTGGCCGAGCACGCGGGCGTCACGCTGCAGACGCAAGTCGATCCCGCGCTGCGCGTGCAGGCGGACGAACGCCGGCTGAGCCAGGCCTTTGCGAATCTCCTGATCAATGCCGTGCAGGCGATGCCGAAAGGCGGCACGGTCGAGATCACGGCGCGCAAAGCCGGCGGCAAGGTGCATCTCGCTTTTCACGATCACGGCGGCGGCTTCTCGGCCGCGGCGCTCACCCGCGGACGCGAGCTTTTCTATTCCGAAAAGGAAGGCGGCATGGGGATCGGGCTGACCGTCACGACCGAGATCGTGGCCGCGCTCGGCGGCGGGCTGCGCCTCGCCAACGCGCCGGACGGCGGCGCGCTCGCCACCCTCACGCTCCCCTCGCTATGAGCCGTCGAAATCCAGACGAGCGCGCGCGGCGCGCCGGCGTGGCACGGGCGTCTCGCCCGTGGGGCCGGCGGGCGTCCCGCCCGCTGAGTCAGGCTCTCACCAGCCGCCGCGTTGCCGATGCGACGGGCGGGACGCCCGCCGGCCCCACGGGCGGGACGCCCGTGCCACGAGAAGCCGCTTTCCAACGCCATCTTTCCGTATGAGCGCGATCCTGATCATCGAAGACGAACACGCGCTCGCCTCCGCGCTGGCCGCGGCGTGCCGCCGGCTCGGGTACGGCGCGCGGCTCTGTGCCTCCGGTGCGCGCGGCCTGGAAGAAGCGGCGCGCGAAAAATGGGCCGCCATTCTCCTCGATATCGGCCTGCCCGACGTCAACGGCCTGACCGTGCTGGAGCAACTGCTCGCCCACGACCGCACACGCCC
>DASYIS010000234.1:0-2300 GCA_035997375.1 Chthoniobacteraceae bacterium | reverse complement strand
ACGTGTCGTTCGAGCGAGAACTCATAGAACAAAGCGGCCTGTTCGAATTGCCGGTGTCCCATCATGATTCAGTCCTCTCGAACAGACTGAATCAGCGAGCCTCACCTCGTGCAACTGAAGACTTTTTCAACGAAATCGGCCAAAAGCGGACGCTGACACGCTGATCGCGCTAATGGAGCGAGGAGTTCGAATTCTCGTCCCATTCTTTGCCTCACGCGACTCCTGCTAACAAAATCCCACGAATTCCCGGGCTTGGAGCGATGTATAGAGTCCGATACGTATCCAAGGACCCAGCCACGCCCCTCCGCCGGTACGCATGTCCGACAGTCGCGACGACCTCCTGGCGGCGCAGCCTCGCTACGGCACCGCAAACCCGGAGCCGGTGGAGAACGAGCTCTGGGACTTGGCGATCAGCGAGAATTGGTCCGGCTACGCGTTGCGCCAGCACCTCGGCGTCGATGATACGGACGAGCACCGGCGCCACGCCGCCACACCGTCCACCTGGCGCGAGGCAACGCCCGGGCCGCTCTGGAGCTGGCGGCGCTTCGGGCGCACCAGCACGGCGCTTGGCGATGGGCGGGTCATCCACGTCGCCGGCGAGCACGAGGATCACTACGACTCGGACTTCTGCATCTACAACGACGTGGTGGTCGACTATGCGGGCGGCCGCCGCGAATTCTTCCTCTACCCGAAGGACGTCTTTCCGCCGACTGATTTTCATACCGCGACGCTCGTCGGCCGCGATCTTTTCCTGATCGGCTCGCTCGGCTACCACGACCTGCGCCGCCACGGCGACACCCAGGTGCTGAAGCTCGATACCCGGAGCCTGCGCATCGAACGGATCGCGACCCGCGGCGAGGGCCCCGGCTGGATCTCGTGCCATCAGGCCGAATTGCTCGATCCGCCGACGATCCTGATCGTCGGCGGCGAAGTGGTGACGGCGGATGACGCCCAGCCGAACGGCCTTGTATTCGCGCTCGACCTCGCGACGATGACGTGGCGGCGACGGGAGCACGGCGACACGGCAGTGTTTCCGGTGACGGAAGCGGTCTATCGCGGCGCCAAGAATCCGCGCTTTGGCGCCGGCGACTCGGAGCGCAGCAACAACCCGTTTTGGCTCGCGATGGCACAGCGGCGGTGGCCGCCGAGCCGGGCGCGCCTTCACTTCGGCGACACCGCCCCGCCGAAGCCGGCGTTCGTGATGCCCGAAGGCGAGATGCCGGCGCCCTTCACCGCGGCGGCACACCGATGGGCGATGCATTATGAAGAGGCGCGCGAGCGCGCCAAGCTCGTCCGCACCATCGACGACGTCGTCTGGACCGCCGTGCGGGAACACGCCTTGCACTTCACGCTTCCCGACGGCCGCACGCTGATGATCGGCGGCGAGGTTGCGGATGACGGCGACGAATATGCCGACCCCTGGGTCTACAACGACGTCGTCGTGCAGCACCCGGGCGGTGCGATCGACATCCTCACCTATCCGCTCGAACTGTTCCCGCACGCGCGCTGGGAGGTCACCGCGCTGATGGGCGCGCATCTCTTTATCTTCGGCGAGCCCGATCGGAAGCGGCACCCCGAGCGGTCGCGCCGGCCGGTGGCGTTGCGGCTTGATACCGCCACGTACGCGGTGAGCGCGGCGCGCGAGCCAGCGCCGGCAGTGCGGGTGAATTTTTATCGCGGCTGCGAGACCCGGGATGGCACTCGCGTCATATTGCCGGTCATCCGCCGCACAGACGCCGATCCCGAGCTTGGCGTCGCGTTCGAACTTGAGGCGCTCATCTGGAGCGAGCCGTTTCCACATCCCCATCCGGAGGGAACGGCCAGCGACGGGGACGACGGTTGACCGGGTGGACATCGCGCCGAGAGGTCCGCTTTTAAGTCCGCTTCGGGGTCAGGAGCGGACGCAGAGGCGGCTCCAGCGCTTCGTCCTTTCCGCACCAAATGTTGGCGTTCTCCCTTCTTTCGTGGGTGTTTGTGCACGATTCCGACTAATCTCCCGCAATCCGAATCACCACACAGGAAGCAACATGGCTACCCAGATGACGAAGTCCCAGCTGATCGAGAAGATCGCCACCGAGAGCGCGTTGGGCAAGAAGGACGTGAAGGGTGTGTTGGAAACCCTCGCGAGCGTTGGCTACAAAGAGCTCAAGAAAACGGGCGTGTTCCTCGTCCCGGGCTTCGCGAAGTTCGTCGTCATCAAGAAGGCCGCCACCAAGGCCCGCAAAGGGGTCAATCCGTTCAACGGCGAGCCCATGACGTTCAAAGCCAAACCCGCCCGCAAGATCGTCCGGGCTCGCCCG
>DASYIS010000233.1:0-23795 GCA_035997375.1 Chthoniobacteraceae bacterium | reverse complement strand
GCGGTCCTCGCCGGCCTCGGCAGCAGCTTCAAAACGCCCGCCCCCGGGGTGCGCGTCCTCCCCGGCTTCGACGTCACGGCCGGCGCCGGCACCGCCACCCTCACCGGCGGCGACCTCCCGGCCGCGACCCCCACTATCACGCGCGGGGTCACGCTCGAGACGACCAACAGGATCACCGTCACCGGCAGCACCGAAAGCCTCACGCTCAGCGTCAACCTCCGGACCGGCCTCGTCACGGGCAGCTTCAAGCATCCGGTCACGAACCGTCTCGTCCCGTTCACCGGCGCGGCCCTGCCCAAGAGCAGCGAGATCTACGGCTACTTTCCCGGGGTCGACAAAAACGGCGCCCTCTTCGTCGAGCCCGGGCCGTAGTTGGCGAAGTTCGCGCTATTTCCCTGGGCAATGACGCATTGAGTCCGCGGGCGTCCCGCCGAGCCGTCGCCGCGGCGCGTGGCCTTCACCAAACGATGAGGATCCGCGCTTCGGGAACCGCCGGGCGGGACGCCCGCCGGAACAGGCGGGGACGCCCGTGCTACCGGACGCTCGTCGCGCGCGCGAGCAGAGCGCGGACTTCCTCGTCCGAGGTCTGCGTAAAATCGCGGTAGAACTGCCCCACCGCCTGAAAGCCCTCCGGCGCGATGAGGCAAACCGCCTCATCGGCTTCCGACGCGAGCGCCGCGCACACCTCCGGCGCGCCGACGGGCACGGCGACCACGATCCGTCCCGCCGCGCGCCGGCGCAGGGCGGCGACCGCCGCGCGCATGGTGGCGCCGGTGGCGAGGCCGTCATCCACGAGGATCGCCGTCTTCCCCGCCGGCTCCGGCGCGGGCCGGCCTCCGCGATAGGCTGCTTCGCGGCGCTCGATCTCGGCGGCCTCGCGGCTCGTCACCTGCGCGAGCACGGCGCCCCCGTCGCGCACCTCTCTGAGCACGCCGGGATTCAGGACGCGCACGCCGCCGGAGGCGAGGGCGCCCATCGCCAGTTCCTCAAACCCGGGGACGCCGAGCTTGCGCACGATGAAGACATCGAGCGGCAAGCCGAGCGCCTGCGCGACCTCGAACCCCACCGGCACGCCGCCGCGCGGCAGGGCGAGTACGATCGCGTCCGACGGCGGCCCATAGCCGGCCGCGAGGAGCTTTTGCGCGAGCCGGCGACCCGCGTCCGCGCGATCCTGAAACCACTCCTGGCTGCGTCGGCTCATGGCAAGGGGAAGATCGCCCCGCTCGGTGGGCCTGTCGAGTTGAGTCTCGCCGCGGGCGCTCCCCCTAACAAAGATGGGGCGGACCGATTTTCCCTTTGCCCGCCACTCCCTCCTCATGAAAGGCCTTCCCGTTCTTCCGCTGCTGCTGCTCGTCGCCGGCGCGCTCTCTCCGCTGCCCGCGCAACAGCCGGCCGCCGCCCTCCCGCGCGACTTCCTGCCGGCCCCGGGCCGCGTGGCGCCGATGGACGGCGACACGTTCGTCTTCCTCGGCGACTCGATCACGCACCAGTGTCTCTACACGCAATACATCGAGGATTTCTACTACACGCGCTTCCCGAAGCTGCGGCTTCATTTCCACAACGCCGGGACGGGCGGCGACAAAGTGGCCGATGCGCTCGAGCGCTTCGACGAGGACGCGGCCGCTTTCAAGCCGCGGTTCGTCTCGGTGCTGCTCGGCATGAACGACGGCGGTTTCACCGACTTCCAGCAGCCGCTCTTCGACAAGTACCAGCAGGACATGGCGACGCTGCTCGGCGCCATCGGGAAGATCGGCGCCACGCCGATTATCCTCTCGCCGACGATGTACGATCCGCTGCCGAACAAGCTGAACAACCGCACGCTCGAGCCGCGCGATTCGGCGTACCCCAAGGTGCTGGAAACGTACACCGCCTGGCTCAAGGAGCAGGCGAAACAGCGGTCGCTCCCCTTCGCGGATTTTTACTTCCCCTTCCGCAGCGTGATGGAGGACCAGCGCCGCAACGAGTCGGACTGGACGATCATCCCCGACGCCATGCACCCCGCCGCGCCGGGCCACGTCATCATGGCCGCCGCGTTCATCAACGACGCGGCGTTTCATCCGCCGGTCTCCGACATCGCGATCGTGCGCAAAGACGGCAAGCTGACCGGCACCGGCGCCACCGGCGTGCTGGCGGATCTCGCGGAAGCCGGCGACGACAAGGTCACGTTCACCTTCACCTCCGCCTCGCTCCCCTGGGTCGTCCCGCCGGAAGGCGCCGAGGGGATGAAGCTGCTCAAGCCGACCGTCAAGCTGAACCAGGAGCGAGTGATCGTTCGGGGCATCAAACCGGGCACCTACGAGCTCAAGATCGACGGCGAAGCGATCGGCCGCTGGACGGACAAGGAGTTCAACACGGGCGTCGATCTCGCCGGCCTTGCCACGACACCGCAGTATCGGCAGGCGCTCAAAGTCGCGCTGCTCAACCTGAAGCGGAACGCGCTCGGCGAGCATCCGATGCGCGTCCAGTGGGCGTATCTCAAAGGCCAGCGCGCCATGCTCAAAGCGGAAGAGGAGAAACCCAACGCCACGCCCGCACAGATCGAGTCGAGGAGGAAGCAGTTCGAAACCTTCCGCGAAGGGATGCGCAAAAGCGTCGCGGAGTTCGTGAAGGACTCGCAGACGGTCGAGGACGAGATCTACGAAGCCAACCAACCCGTGGCGCGGAAGTATGAGGTGACGCCGGTGGCGGAGAGCTGAGGAAACGCGAGTCCGCAGCTTGAAGTTCGTTCCGAAGCTGAAAAACGCCGCCCTCTGGGCGATCTCGCAGGCCCCGCCTTCAGTCGGTCAGGAGCTCGCGCTCAAAATGCGTCTCCCCTTTCCGGATGCTCCGCGGGCGTGCGCGGCTGGCTGAAGTCGAAACCTTTGCGGCTATCGCAAGCCCGCAGCCCGGAGGCGCTCCTGCACCCAGGCCGCGTCCTCGGCGGAGAGCGGCGGCTCCAACTCCCGCGTGTAGTCGCTCAGCCAGTAACGTCCTTCGCAGTAGCAATCCTCGATCAGAGGTTGCAGCGCGAGCGGCACGTCCGGATCGCCCGTGCGCAAGGGCACCCGGATGGCGGGGAGCGGGTCGCGCAGCGGGCAAGCGTAGACTTCGCGGCGACCCTCAAAGCCTTCCTGGCTTCGCGCCACGCAAATCAACTGAGCCCCGGCAGCCCGTTGTTCAAGACGTTCCGCAGGGATCGCGAGGACGTGATGCCCACCGCGAATGAGATCGATTTCCACCAGATTTACGCCGCCGGCCAGAAGATCTCTCTGCTTCCGACGGTAGGCAGTCCATCCTTCCTCAGTCTTGTTGGTCGGACTCAGCACCTCGATGATCGTGACCACCCGCCCGCGGACATCTCGAATCTCCAGCCACCGCTGTTTCTCCGGTTCGACGAAATACACCATGGGCTCCGAAACTGTCACCGCGGAAGCGGACGAATCCTCCGGCGCCCACACCGGCGGGAACCCACGCTGCCACGGCTCGACGACACTCACGTCAGCTCGATAACCCTTCTTCGTCTCCGCCACTTCCACTCGCTCTTCAGCGCGCACCAGTAGATCCGACGGGAGCTCCAAAGAAAGCGCACGCCGGATGAGCGAGAGCAGACTGATATGCACGTCGTCCCAGTCCGCTTGGAAAAACGGATTCATCCCGGGGAATGGGTTGCGCGGCGCGGGCATCGGCGAAATGTACGCGCGTCCTCGCTGCGCCGCGAGAGCAACTTGCCCCGAAGATTCTTCTTTGTCGCCAACCATGCCCGTGCGCGCGGAGTTGGAGTTTCTCGAAATCACCGATAGGCTTTCCGCCCAAATCTCCCCGGTCTTGAAAATCACCTCCTTCCTGTCCCTTCCTCTGCTCCTCGCCGGCCTCCTGACGCTCGCGCCGCCGGTGCGTGCGGCGACCCTCGCCGAGCATCTCGCCGCGGCCAAATTCACGCAGTACGCCAAAGTCCCAGGCTACTCGGAGGGGCCGACCTGGGTGAATGGGGATCTCTTCTTTTGCGGCGACGGTCTCCGGCGCGTGGACAAATCGGGCAATGTTATCTTGTGGCTCGACATCAATCCCGCCGGGACGGCGTTGCGCGGCGACGGCCATTTGCTGATCTGCGACAACAAGCACAAGGCGCTCCTCTCGCTCGCGCCGGATGGCACGCTCTCCGTGCTCGCGGACAGCTTCGAGGGGAAGCCGCTCAACAGCCTCAACGACCTCACCGTCGACGCCCGCGGCAACATCTATTGGACCGACCCGAGCGGCTCCTCGCTCGACCATCCCACCGGCGTCGTGTTCCGCCTGCGGCCGGATGGGACGGTGTCGCGGATCGGCAACACGTTCGCCTTTCCGAACGGTCTGGACGTCGATCCCGCCGGCCGGTTTCTCTACCTCGTCGAATCGCAGTCAAAGAAGATCCTCCGCTTTCCGGTGCCGGCAGACGATCAGCCGCTCGGGCCGGCCGAGACGTTCTACGAGCTCGGCGGCAGCGGGGGCGATGGGTGCGCGTTCGATGCCGCGGGCAATTTCTGGGTGGCCGATTACCAGCGGCCCGAGACGAAGCAGGGGCGCATCACGGTCCTCAGCCGGGAGGGCAAGCTGCTCGGCGGCATCGATGTCCCGGCGCAAGTCGTGAGCAACCTCACCTTCGGCGGCCCGGAGAACGACAAGATTTTCTGCACCACCGGCAATCCCGCCGGCGTCTTTCACGCCAAGGTGGGCGTGAAGGGTTTCCCGGGCCACCCCGGCGTCGCGCTGAAGCCCATCCGCACGCTCGCCCTGCAGCCGTTCGAAGGCGCGCACCCGCTCCACCCGCGGCGTTTCGGAGTGCCGGGCAACGTCGGCGCGAGCCGCGGCTGGTACATCTGGCGCAAGTTCGATCCCGCCACCTGGACCGCCGAGCTCCAGCACGAAGCCAACGGCGAAATCTTCACCGCCAAAGTGATCCCCTGGGTCACCGGCTACCGCCACCTCGTTTACGATGCGCACGTCGACGAGTTGCTGCCCGGCGAGCGGATCAATCCCTCCTTCAACGCCGACGGCGACCAGAAGCACGGCTGGCTCGTCCATTACCAGGATGAGATGTGCCAGATGAAAGGCCACGGCCACGCGTGGATCATTCAATCCGTCCAACCCGGCGGGCAGAAGTTCAGCGCGCAGGTCTACGCCGGCGACAAGGTCTTCGAGGAAAAGCCGCGCGACTTCGAGCTGGCGCCCGAGGCCCGCATCGTCCGCGACGCCGAGCACGCCGCCGACAACTCATTGCAAAAGGGCGAGCGCCTCTACTTCACCTGGACCCTCACGGGCGATCGCCGCGTCGTGCACACCGTGGCGGACGACGCCGGCCTGGAGTTGTTGAAAAAGGAGGAAGCAGAGCGGGTCGATGCCCGCCTCGCGCGCGAAGGCCTCGGGAGCTTCATCGAAAGCGTCGACGCCGAGACCGTCCATCTCCTCATCTTCTCCAGCTTCTGGTCCCACGCCAACCGCCTCAAGCCCGCCCAGACCCTCGACCTCCGCGCCACCACCGCGACCTTCGTCCCCACCGGCGACCCCATCGCCGCCGAAATCCTCACCCGCAAAAACCTCGGCACCTACGGCTCCGGCGCCTCCGAGCTGACCCTCCGCCTCAAGAATCCCGCCGATGCGAAGAAGCTCGGGGCGTGGAGTCGCGGACAGGTGATCAGCACGGCGGGGCGGTAGCCAGGTCGCCCAGTTCGTCAATAAACCGGCCCCCGCCAGAACCCCGCCTTCTCCAGCAGGTCGAGGCCGAGCGATTTGAGCGGGTTGCCGTTCTCTGGAGTATAAATCTTCACCACGTGATAGCGCCCTTCGCGGCACCCCTCGAAGAGCCAGTCCGAGCCATCAATGCCGTAGATGTTATCATCGGCCGGGGCTGTCCAGAACCCGCGTTCCTCGAACAGCTTCACAAGCTTCGCGGCGTCTCGCGCCGGGAGATTCTGCAGGCGCTCCGTCACGATGTCCCTTCCCACATTGTTGCTTGCGTGATGCCGCGAGACCAGTTTCGCAGACCCGTTGGGGGCCACTTCCAGACGAACGACGATCTTCGGCTCAAACGAACGGTCCCAGAGGAAGCGGTAAATGTGGGTCGCCGGGTCCGTGCGACGGACGTAGTACGATTCCTCGCCGAGTTCGCCCAAATTGAAGGCCAGCCCTTTCTCCATGAACGAGGTGCCGTCGACGGAGGGCTTGAACGTGCGGTCGGGAAAATAATTCTGCGTCTTTGGGAGCGGAACGCGACCCACGGGCCGGAAGTATTCCTCCACACTCGTCGGTGCGGGAGCGGGTGCCGCGTCCTCCTCGTCCGGTGGCGGCTGTTCCCTCAGCAGTTGACCCAGTCGGTGAGAGTGCGCCTGGACATGAAGCGGCCAGCGCCAGAAGACCGCGGCGGCCATCAGCAAAAGAAGAAACAGCGCAAGGCCCGTCCGCACCAGCCGGCGCGCAATCCGCCGTCTCTTGTTCGCCGACATACTCATCTTTCTGGCGCGTGCGGAGCACGGTGGCAAGCCGTTACGGAAGCTCACGTCCTACAAAGCAAAGACAACTCATGGGAACCAAGACCGCCGTGCGTTGGAGAGATATTGGGGCAACTTCTATCAGCGCCCAGTTGAGGCCTGACGCGCTGCGGCGCGTGAAAAGTCACTCCGGCCGCTGGCGCACGAGATTCGCCGGCTTGGGCGAGTGCGTGGCGACGATGGCGCGGGTGTCGGCGATCATCTCCTCGAGCATCCGCAGCTTTTCGCCCACGGGCAGCGCGGCGACGTGCCGGCGCCAGGCGAGCTTGCTTTCGCGAATCTTGCGCAGGAGTTGCTCGAGCTCGGTCATGACCTCAACGGAGTCACAAGGCGCGCTCGCCGCCCGTCAGCCAGCAGCCATTCACTTCGCTACCTTCCGCTTGAGCGGGCGCTTCGGAGACGCTTTTGCCGTTGCCTTCAATTTTGCCACTTTGCCCGTCGCCCCAAAAACACGACCAGTGGACCGAGACACGGCGGATCTCTTGGAGGGCGGGATGATGGAAAGGCGCGATCCCGTGAAAGCGCACTCCTCGCGCTCGATGAGAAGCATCTCATTCAAAAGTTTGATCTTTTCGGCTTTCGTCACGATTTGACGTTCGCAGATTCCCGAGGTTGCGTCAACCCGACACGGACGCTCGCAACGACTCGCTCATCGAGACCAGCTCACGCCACCCAAACGAAAAGCGATCGTCGATGGCTCCCGGCAGTTGCCAGTCACGTGGATATGTCGACTCTCGATTTCCCTTTTTCAGCACATCCTGCAATTCGACTTCGAGCAGTTTTGCTTTGGTCTTCCGATAAAATCCCTGCGAGTCCGCGGTGAATTCACCCCACAGCTCCGCTCCCTTGAATCCGCGTGCGGCATCCGCCACCGCATAGAGCAACAGGGAACCAATGCCGCTAAGACGATGTGCATTGTTTCCACCCAAGAACTCCAGGTACACGGTGCCGAGCCATAACCTGCGAGCGTAGCAGAATCCGACCACGCGCTTGCGGCGCCCCATTTTGACCGACATGGCCAGGGCAAACGCGAACTCTGTCGCGGGATCCTTGCCGATCCGCTGGCTCGCATCTGCGGCGTCGGAAATACAGAACCCTCTCTGCTCAACCATCGCCAACGCTTCGCGCCGGTTCGTGCGTAGTCGATGGAATCCCTGATTCTTGGATCGGCGTTGCCCGCCTGCTCCTTTTCCCAATGGTCGGCAAAGTCCCAATCCCGCGCGTTGGCGATCCATTCGATCGAGCATTCCACCTGCCGATTGTCAGAGCCAACGAGATTGAATTTTCCGAAAGGATTCATGGCCTACCACAGCAAAAAGCCGCCGGAGTTTCCGGCGGCTTTGCTCATTGACTTGCCTTACTTCTTCTTCGCCGGAGCCGCCGGAGCCGCATCCGCCAGCGCAGCCTGCGCCGCCGCGAGGCGCGCCACCGGCACGCGGTAGGGCGAGCAGCTCACGTAGTTCAGGCCCAGCTTGTGGCAGAACTTCACGGAGTCCGGGTCGCCGCCGTGCTCGCCGCAGATGCCGAGCTTGATGTCGGGACGGGTCTGGCGGCCCAGGGAGACCGCCATTTCCATGAGCTTGCCGACGCCGGTGGTGTCGAGCGAGGCGAACGGGTTCTTCTTGAAGATCTCGTTCTCCACGTATGGCGTGAGGAAGTTGCCCATGTCGTCGCGGCTGATGCCGAGCGCGGTCTGGGTGAGGTCGTTCGTGCCGAAGCTGAAGAACTCGGCCGTCTGCGCGATCTCGTCGGCGGTGAGGGCGCCGCGCGGGACTTCGATCATGGTGCCGACCTGGTAGCTGAGCTTCTGCTTGGTCGCCTTCTGCACTTCGGCAGCGACGCGATGGATGATCGCGACCTGCAAATCGAGCTCTTTCTTGAACCCAACGAGCGGGACCATGACCTCGGGCTTGACCTTGATCCCCTTCTTCTGGACCTCGGCGGCGGCCTCAAAGATGGCGCGCGCCTGGGTCTCGGTGATCTCGGGGTAGGCGATGCCGAGGCGGCAGCCGCGGTGGCCGAGCATCGGGTTGAACTCGTGGAGCGCGGCGACGCGCGACGCGACTTTTTCCTTGGTGATGCCGAGCTTCTTCGCGAGCGCTTCCTGGGCCGGGCCGTCATGCGGCACGAACTCGTGGAGCGGCGGATCGAGCAGGCGGATGGTCGCCGGGAAGCCGTTGAGCGCCTTGAAGATGCCGACGAAGTCCTCCTTCTGGTAGGGGAGAATCTTGGCGAGCGCGGCGCGGCGGCCTTCCTCGGTCTCGGCGAGGATCATCTCGCGGACGGCGTCGATCCGGTCGCCCTCGAAGAACATGTGCTCGGTGCGGGTGAGGCCGATGCCGACGGCGCCGAACGCGACGGCGATCGCGGTCTGCTCGGGGTTGTCGGCATTGGCGCGGACGGTCATGCGGGTCGCCTGCGCGCACCATTTCATGAGCTGCTGGAAGCCCTGGAACTTCTCGGTCTTCTGCGCGGCCTTGTTGCCGCTGACCATGCCGGTGATGATCTCGCTCGGCGAGGTCTGGATCTGGCCGGCGTAGACGGTGCCGGCGGTGCCGTCGATCGAGAGGAAGTCGCCTTCCGAGAAGGTCCGGCCCGAGGCGGTGACGGTCTTCTTGTCGTAGTCGATGCTGAGCGCGCTGGCGCCGCAGATACACACCTTGCCCATCTGGCGGGCGACGAGCGCGGCGTGCGAGGAGACGCCGCCCTTGGCGGTCAGGATGCCTTCCGCCGCGATCATGCCGCGGAGATCTTCCGGGCTGGTTTCGTTGCGGACGAGGAGGACCTTTTCACCCCGCTCGGCAGCCGCGGCGGCGCGGTCGGCGTTGAGGTAGATCTTGCCCGAGGCGGCGCCGGGGCCGGCGGGGAGACCGGTCGCGATCGACTTGGCCTTCTTGATCTCGGCGAGGTCGAAGACCGGCGCGAGGAGCTGGTCGAGCTGGTCGGCGGGGTTCCGCTGGACGGCGGTCTGCCAGTCGATGAGCTTCTCCTTGTACATGTCCATGGAGAACTTCAGCGCGGCGGCGGCGGTGCGCTTGCCGTTGCGCGTCTGGAGCATGAACAGCTTGCCGTCCTGGATGGTGAACTCGACGTCCTGCACGTCCTTGAAGTGCTTCTCGAGGGTCGCGCGGACTTTGAGCAGCTCCTCGTAGCTCTTCGGCATGACCTTTTTCAGCTTAAGCACGGGCTCGGGGGTGCGCACACCGGCGACCACGTCTTCGCCCTGCGCGTTGATGAGGAACTCGCCGTAGAATTCGTTGGCGCCATTCGCCGGGTTGCGGGTGAACGCGACGCCGGAGCCGGAGTTGTCGCCGGTGTTGCCGTAGACCATCGCCTGCACGTTGACGGCGGTGCCCCACTCGCTGGGGATGTTGTATTTGCGGCGGTAAACGATCGCGCGATCGTTCATCCACGAGCCGAACACGGCGCCGGCCGCGCCCTTGAGCTGCTCCCACGCGTCATTCGGAAAGCTCTTCCCGGTGCGGTCCTTGACGAGCTTCTTGAAACGGACGACGAGCTCCTTGTAGTCGTCGACCGTGAGGTGCGCGTCGTCGATGTCTTCCTCGTGGTGGTCGTGCTTGAGCTGGTGGATCACGGACTCAAACGGATCGTGATCTTCGCCTTCGCGCTTCTGCACGCCCATGACGACGTCGCCATACATCTGGATGAAACGGCGGTAGCAATCCCACGCGAACCGGGGGTTGCTGGTCGCCTTCTCGAGCGCGAGGACGGTCTCGTCGTTGAGGCCGAGGTTGAGGATGGTGTCCATCATGCCCGGCATGGAATCGCGCGCGCCGGAGCGGACGGCGACGAGGAGCGGGAAGCCCTTCGCGTCCCCGAACTTGTACCCCATGATCTTCTCCATGTTGCGCACGCCGGCCTCGATCTGCGCCTGCAGCTCCGGCGGGTAGGTCTTCTTGTGATCGTAGAAGTAGGTGCAGACCTCGGTGGTGATGGTGAATCCGGGAGGCACCGGGAGGCCGATGCGGGTCATCTCCGCGAGGTTCGCTCCTTTGCCGCCGAGCAGCGGTTTCATCGTGCCGTTGCCGTCGGCTTTGGCGTTGCCCCACGTGTAGACGTACTTGGTCGGGGCGCCGTTCTTGGACGCGGCGGGTTTCGGAGTGGACTTGGCCGCCCCGCGCGCGGCGGACGGCTTCACGGATTTGGTAGGTGTAGGCATGTGAGTGTTGGGTTCGAAAAATCAGGGGGCGGCCGGCGGCTCGGGCTCATCGCTCGGCACGAAAGGGACCTGGTTCCCTGCGGTGCAAACGGCATCCGCCGCGGCCATGAAATCGTTCAGCCCGGTCCCCGGCACGATGACGGTATTGCGCCGCCCATGCGCCTCCTCGGTGATGCGCAAAAAGCGCCCGCGGGGATTTTCGCGCAGTTCGATGACGAAGTGTTTTCGTTCGATTTGCAATGCTTGGCTGGCGATGACGGTATCCATGGAACCCGTGGGGAGCGGGCGGGGAAAAGAGCCGACGTGTATGACAGGTCGGAAGCAGGGAGTCTACTGGAAAGGAAGGAGGGCCGCGCGTTCGACTTGCCAGTGACGTCGCGAACCGTAATCTGCAATGCCATGCGCGGGTTCTCGACACGAATGTGCTGGTGGCGGCGGCCCGCTCCAATACGGGCGCATCCCACGCCATACTCGCTCTGCTTCGGCTTGGGGCGTTTCACTCTGTGGTGACGCAAGCTTTGTGGTCCGAGTATGAATCAGTCTTACGACGCCCCCACCTTCTACCCGATCACTCGCGTGAAGAGATCGATGACTTTCTCGAATCTATCCTCGCCAAATCGTACCAACCGAAAGTGTACTTCCTTTGGCGGCCGTTTTTGCGTGATGCGAAGGACGACCTCGTCCTGGAAGCCGCGTTGGCCGGGCAGGCCACGTTGAACGTCACCCACATATCCGGCACTTCGAAGGCGTCGACTCCCTCGGGATTCAGGCCGTGACTCCGGAGGATTTCTTGTGTATGCTCGAAGAACGATGAGCGAACTCAGCGTCATGCTTCCGGAATCCATTCGCGTTCAGGCGGAAAGTCTTGCGCAACGCGAAGGCGTTCCTCTTGAGACGTTCGTCGCGTGCGCCGTCACAGAAAAGGTGGCGATGCTCCAAGCCGCCACGGCTCTGCAAGAGGACGGTCACCAAGGGAGATGGGACGGATTCGACGCGTTCATGGCAAAGGTTCCAAACCGAGAGCCGGAGGAGTACGATCGGTTGTCTCCCAAGGGTGCTGCCGCCTTCGAACGGTTGAAGAAGCGCTTTGCGCGTGGCGACGCCGGCTAGGCACCGGTCGAGCTTGCTTTAGATCAGATGCAAGCTCACATCCCCCGTCGCGCCAATATCCTGGATGACCGGGCCGGCCGGCAGCGTGATCTTCGTTCCTCCGATGAAGAACCCGCCGATGGCGTGGGCGACGAAGCCGAAGTGATCCGTCGCGCTGGTCGCCGCCGGTGAGCCGCTGATGACGCCGCCGATCTTGATGGAGGCGATCTTCGCAATGCTGGCGGCACTGCCGGTGGGGATGGCCGCGTCGTTGGCGTTGCCGAAGTTCTTGTTGGTGGAGGTGGCGTTCATGGCGCCGGCGACGAGGTTGCTCTGCGACCAGCTGCCCGTGACGGTGACCGCGCCGATCTGCGCGCCGCCATTGACCGCCGTCAGCGCGGGGGTGAAGCCGGCGAGGACGTTCAGGAGCGAGACGTGGCCGCCGACGGTGAGGGAGCCGATCGCGAGGTCCGCTTTCGCCGTCGGCTTCAACTGGCCCACGGCGCTGATGAGGATCGGCGCGATGCCTTTCCCAACGTCCGCCGCGCCGTCGATGTCCCCTTTCACCTTGATCGACGTGATGTCGTGCGTGGCCACGATGGCGCCGGAACGGGTGACGGTGCCGCCGTTGCTCCCGCTGCCGATGCCGCCACTGGAGATGCTGCCGTTGATGACGACCTTGCCGATATGATCCGCGCTGATGGAAGCGGAATCGGTGACCGAGCCGGTGCCGCTGATACTGCCGCCAAACATATCCCCGTTGATCGTGAGGCTCGTGATGGTGGTGGCCGAGATGAAGCCGACCCGGGCAAGGGTTTGATTCCCCGCCGAGCCGCCGGTGAAGGCGCCGCCGATGGTGAGCGACGCGATGGAGGTGCCGAGGACTTCACCACTGTCGCTGAAGGAAAACATGCCAAAGCTGTTGCCCCCGAAGAGCTGGCCGCCGATCTTGATCGTGCCGAGCTTTTTGCCGGAGATGATCCCGGACTTGTTCGCCTGTCCGCCGAAGACGCCGCCGCCGGTGGTGATCGAAGGGAGATCGCCGCCGCTGGTGATAATCGAGCCGGAGGAATCGCCGTTCCCACCCGACACGCTGCCGCCGATTTTCACCGAGCCGATCGTCTTGGCACTGAGGATCGAGCCGGAGTGATCGTCGCCGCCAATCATGTCGCCACTGATCGCGACGGCCGCGATCTTGCCGCCGGACTCGATGGTGCCCGCGTACGGGATGAACGTCCCCGAGAGGTTGCCCAGGATGGTGATCTTCCCCATGTCGCCGGCGCTGCCGATGTAGCCGTTGCGCGGCGTACCGGCGCCGATCTTGACGATGCCACCCTGGAGCGTGCCACCGATCTTCACCGAGGCGAGTTTGCCGCCGCTGATGATGGAGCCCGAGCTGTCGCCGATGCCACCGAAGAGGTTCGTCCCGATGGAGATCGCGCCCATGTCACCGGCGCTCTTGATGATCCCCGCGCCTTCGCCGGCCCCGCTGGTGCCGCCGCCCAACATCTGGACGCCGATCGTCACGGAGCCGATCTTGCCGTCGCTGATGAGGCCGCCTGCGCCATGAGCTTTATTGCCCATGAGATCGACAGAGCCGCCCCGGAGGTCGACCCCGATCTTCACCGTCCCGAGATCGCCGGTGGTGTGGATGGCGCCGGACCGGTCCAGCGAAGCGCCAATCAGCGAACCCGTGATCGTGACCGAGGGGAGTTTCCCATCCTTGCCGCCGCTCACCTCGAGCCGGGCACCCTTCATATCCTCCTTCACCGTGAGCTTCGAGAGCGCGCCGACGATGTCGCTCTCCAAATCCGGCGCGCCGGTCGTGAGGCCGAGCACGCCGTAGGACTGCACGGTGAGCCCCTTGAGGCCCGGCGTCTTCGTTGTCGCGTCGCCCGCGTCGATCGCGCCGAGATCGCCGCGGATGGTCACCGCCCCGAGATCGAGCCCGGTCGCGTTGATGTAACCGATATTGGCAAAGCCGTCGCCCGGCAGCTTCGGCGTGACCGTCACCGTGATGCTCGTGCCACCCGCCGGCACCACCAGCCCGGCCACGGTGAGATCGATCTTTTGCAACTGATCGTGCGTCGGATCGACCGCCGTCGTCACGAGCACGCCGGCGAGATTCGCGGCGCTCAGGATGCCTTTGGAAAACTTGACTTTCACCAGGTCGCCGTCGCCATCGGTATAGGTGGCGGTGGTGGGGTTCATCATTTGCAGCGTGGACGGCGCGATACGGCTCTCGAGCGCCTCCAGGGAGGAGAGGAGTTTCATGGGGCAGGAGTGGTTGCCGGATGGTATGCCGGGTTTCGGATGAAAGACAAAGCCGGGAGATGTGTCGCGGCGGTTCGTCCGCTCGACACTGACACTTCCGGATGCGATGATTGAACCATGAGCCAGTCCTTGCAATACCTGACCGACGAGCATGGCGAGCGCACCGCTGTCGTCCTTCCCATCAGCGAATACGAAGAGATGCTTGAAGACTTGGCTGATCTGGCCGTCATCGCGCAGCGACGGGGCGAGCCTGTCATCTCACACGAGGAAGTCGTCGCCGAGCTCAAACGCGATGGAATCCTTTAGGATTCAGTGGCACCAAACCGCCTTCAAAGAGTTGCGGTGTTTGCCGCAGCAGGATGTGGGGCGCATTGTGGAAGCCGTAAATAAGTTGGGGGCCAATCCTCAACCGGTCGGTTCGAAGAAGCTCAAAGGTTCGGAAGCCACTTACCGAATTCGCGTGGAGACTATCGTGTCATTTACGAACTGCTGGGCGAGGTCCGTGTCGTCTTTGTTCAACGCGTGCGTCATCGCAAAGACGCATACCGGGAGTAGTTCGCGCTCAGAGTTTCGGCTCGAACTTCGGCGGCTCCTTGGCCGGCCACGTGTAGTCCGCCGGCAACTCCGGCAGCAGTTGGCGCACTTGCGCCTCCGGCAGGCCGAGGCGGAAAAGGTACCACTTCGGGTCGCGGGCTTTCCGGCAGGCGAGGATGTGGCTTTTCGCGGTAAACGTCCCCTTTTGCCCCTCGGTCACCATCGTTGTTGGGACCAGCGCGAAGGTCCACTCGCCGGCGGTCCGGATGTTTTCCGGCTCCGCGGGAGTGTACGATTTGACCTTGAATCCGAGCTCCTCGAGCTTGTCCATCTCGGCGAGCATCATCTTGGGCAGCGCTTCCTTCGCCTTTCTCTCCCCGCCGAGGATCGCCACCAGCGCCGGGTGCGTATGGGTCGCCAGGGCGTCGGCCTTTTTCAACACCATTTCCGCCGCCACCTTTTTCATCAGGTCGCGCAGATCGGCAATCCCCGGGTCTTCCGCCCGAGCCG
Organism: Chthoniobacteraceae bacterium; assembly: GCA_035997375.1. Lineage (GTDB taxonomy): Bacteria > Verrucomicrobiota > Verrucomicrobiia > Chthoniobacterales > Chthoniobacteraceae > DASYIS01. The sequence continues at coordinate 8,705 of DASYIS010000233.1, read as the reverse complement.
GTGTCGCGAAGATCAGCAGGCACGCAAGTGCGCAACGAAGCGCCTGGCGAATCAACGAAGGGGCCGCGGGAGAAGACGCATGCATGGCGCGCCCGTTCATGAACAGCGCCGCCGCCTGAGCCAAGCCGATTCGTGTGGTCCGCACAGTCCCTGTGCGGCTCCGGCGTGTTTTCCGTCCCTGCGGAAACCGCACAGAGGACGGTGCGGACCACGACCTGCGCCGCCGCTATTTCAACCCGTCGATGATCGCGTTGAACGTGGCGCTCGTGTGGTCCGCACAGTCCCTGTGCGGCTCCGGCGTGTTTCCCCTCCATGCGGAAGCCGCACAGAGGACTGTGCGGACCACGAACTGCGCCGCTGCTATTTTCAGCCCGTCGATGATCGCATTGAACGTGGCGCTCGTGTGGTCCGCACAGTCCCTGTGCGGCTCCGGCGTGGTTTCCGTCCATGCGGAAACCGCACAGAGGACGGTGCGGACCACGACCTGCGCCGCCGCTATTTCAACCCGTCGATGATCGCATTGAACGTCGCGCTCGGGCGCAACGCCGCGGTGGCCTTCGCGAGGTCGGGCAGGTAGTAGCCGCCGATGTCGATGGGCTGGCCTTGCACCGCGAGGAGCTCGGCGACGATCTTCGCTTCGTTGGCGGCGAGGGCTTCGGCGACGGGCTGGAACTTCGCTTGCAGGGCGGCGTCGGTGGTCTGGGCGGCGAGCGCCTGGGCCCAGTAGAGGGTGAGGTAGAAGTGCGAGCCGCGGTTGTCGAGGGTGCCGAGTTTGCGGCCGGGCGATCGGTCGTGCTCCAGGAACGAGCCGGTCGCGGAGTCGAGGGCGGCGGCGAGGACTTTGGCCTGCGGCACCTGGAAGGTCTCGGCGATGTGCTCGAAGCTGGGGACGAGCGCGAAGAATTCGCCGAGCGAATCCCAGCGCAGATAGTTCTCCTCGAGGAACTGCTGCACGTGCTTCGGCGCGGAACCGCCGGCGCCGGTCTCGAAGAGGCCGCCGCCTTTCATGAGCGGGACGATGGAGAGCATTTTCGCGCTGGTGCCGACCTCGAGGATCGGGAAGAGATCGGTATTGTAGTCGCGCAGGACGTTGCCGGTGACGGAGATGGTGTCCAGGCCTTTGACGATGCGCTCGAGCGAGAAGGTGCACGCGGCGGCGGGCGGGAGGATGCGGAGATCGAGCCCGGTGGTGTCGTGATCGGCCAGGTAGGTCTTCACCTTGGCGATGATCTGGGCATCGTGCGCGCGGGCTTCATCGAGCCAGAAGACGGCGGGGTCGCCCGAGGCGCGCGCGCGGGTGACCGCAAGCTTCACCCAATCCTGCACCGGGGCGTCCTTCGTCTGGCAGGCGCGCCAGATGTCGCCGGCCTCGACCTGGTGCTCCAGCAGCACCGCGCCCGTGGAGTCGGTCACGCGCACGGTGCCGGCGGCGGGGATCTCGAAGGTCTTGTTGTGCGAGCCGTACTCCTCGGCGGCCTGCGCCATCAGGCCGACATTCGGCACGCTCCCCATCGTCTTCGGGTCGAGCGCGCCGTGGGCTTTGCAGAAATCGATGACCGCCTGGTAGATGCCGGCGTAGCTGCTGTCGGGGATGACCGCGAGCGTGTCGCCGGTCTGGCCAGCCGCATCGTACACCTTGCCGCCGGCGCGGATCATCGCCGGCATGGAGGCATCGACGATCACATCGCTCGGCACGTGGAGATTGGTGATCCCTTTGTCGGAGTTCACCATGGAAAGGGACGGCCCCTTCGCATACGCCTCCACGATGTCCGCCTCGATCTCCGCGCGCTTCTCGCTGGGCAACTGGTCGAGCTTCGCCATGAGCGCGCCGAAGCCGTTGTTAAAATCGACCCCGAGCTCCTGCAGCGTCGCGGCGTGTTTGGCGATGAGGTCCTTGAAGAACACCTTCACCGCGTGGCCGAAGATGATCGGGTCGGAGACCTTCATCATCGTCGCCTTCAGGTGGAGCGAAAAGAGGACGCCGTCGGCTTTCGCCTTCGCGATCTGCTCCCCGAGGAACGCGACCAGCGCGGCTTTGCTCATGAAGGTGGCATCGAGGATCTCGCCCGCGAGGAGCGGCGTCTTTTCCTTGAGCACCTGCGTCGTCCCATCCGCGCGCACGAGCTCGATCTTCGCGGTGGTCGCCGCCGGCACCACGACCGATTTTTCGTTCGAGAAGAAGTCACCCTTCCCGCCCATGGTGCCGACGCTCGTCTTCGAGTCCGCGCTCCATTTCCCCATCGAGTGCGGGTGCTTCCGCGCGTAATCCTTCACGGCCTTCGGCGCGCGCCGGTCGGAGTTGCCCTCGCGCAGCACGGGGTTCACCGCGCTGCCCATCACCTTGCCGTACCGCGCCCGCGCCTCTTTCTCGGCCTCGGTCGCCGGCGTCTCCGGGTAATCGGGAATGGCGTACCCTTTGCCCTGCAGCTCCGCGACGGCGGCCTTGAGCTGCGGGACGGACGCGCTCACGTTCGGCAGCTTGATGATATTCGCCTCCGGCTGCAGCGTCCACGCGCCGAGCTCGCCGAGGTTGTCGCCGATCCGCTGCGCCTCCGTGAGCCGCTCGGGAAACTGCGCGAGAATCCGTCCCGCCAGCGAGATATCGCGCGTCTCCACGGTGATCCCCGCCTGCCTGGCAAAGGCCTGCACGACCGGCAGGAGCGAAAGAGTGGCGAGCGCGGGCGCTTCGTCGGTCAGCGTGTAGATGATGGTAGGTGCGGCCATGGCGTAGGTGAAAAAAGAGCGGGAGCGCAGTAAGGCAAACGCGCTGCCAAAGGTCGATAGCGGCGTGGAGAAAAGGAGGCGGGGAAATCAGGGTCGACGCGATGCCGCGCAGGGAAAGGGGGCAGGAAAGAGACACGCACCCGCCCGCGGCATCGCGGAGTGCGCCCGCGCCGAAGGCGCCAAAGTCGATAGCCCAGCCCAACGGGCTGGGTGGTGGCAAAGGAGCGCTCAGGGCTGAAAGCTCGTAAGTGCGCGCCGGTCTCCCTGAGCGCGTTCGGCGCGGGATCGTGACACGGCCGTCGAATTGTTATGGCCTTTCAGGGCTGGCCTCTACTTGATGGAAACCCCGTCCGCTGGGCTGGGCTATCGACACAAGCGCCTTCGGCGCAACGGCCCCGCCGGCGGGTTCGACCGGGCTTGTTCAACCCCACTTAGCCTCGACGGTCCGCCCGCAGGCCCGCCTCCGGTCGATGCCAAGCCTGATCTGTTAGCCTATTTGGAACCCTTTTGCGCAGCCAAGGAGGAGAGTGTGGTTTCTGTGCTATGTAAGCCGAGTTCGGTATCGAAGATCAAGTGAGGGGAGTACTGGATTGGTTTGGACCAACTTGATTGCGGCAGCGCCTTAACAGCATCAAGACGCAACTCACCTCGCGCGTTAATCGCATAGGTGCCCTGCGCAGAGAAGTACGTGAAGGTGCGCTCCGGGCCGCGCTGATCCACCGTCAGATAAGCCTCGATCCCGGCACCAAAGATAGGTTTGTGAGCATCCAATGCATCGTGCTCTTCCAGGATAAGACGATCTGCTTGCCGCCAGGTCACGCGATACAATACACTGGAGAATTCGTAGTGCACCCCTTTCTTGAGATGGTGTTTGGCGACAACGTCGAACGGCAACGGAACTTTAATCGGCTGCACCTTTCCATTGGCGACGGCGAAAAGTCGCACGTCAAGAACGTGGCGATCAATCCGGTACAAAACTGCGACGTGGGTGGAGTCTGGTGACCAAAGCGCGATATTGGTTAGCGGCGCCGTGTCGAGGTGCTCGCCGACGCGAAGCGGCGCCGGCGTTTTGTGCGCGGGCTCGCATGAGGTAAAGATCAAACCCGTCGTAACCGTAATCACCACCACCGTGCGCAGCGATGGACCAGCGGCCATCTGGCGAACGCCCGTCGCTGATGGTGGCATACTCGTGAGCTTTGTAGGAGTAATTGTCAGTGGCGACCGCGGATTCCGCGGAGAGGAGCAAAAGCAGAGAAAAACAAATGCGCGCGATCACAAGGCCTGCCATATTATTGAGCCGCTTTCTGAGGGAATGGCAGGTCGGCATATCAACGGAGGAGGGGTGAGGCGATTGATGAGAACATTCGGGCTCTGCCCACGGGTCGCAAGACAAAATCCCGCTGGCGGCTCCCGGCGCCGGTCGGCATATGGCCGGGGCGTGTGCCCTCCGTCCATATGCCGACTGAGCGCTCGTCGAGAACCCTCCTCATCTTTTACATGGCGAAGTCCGGCCAATGTCTCCCGCCATCATGGACTAGTCGTGGAAATCGGCAGGGGGCGTTTTTCCTGCCGAGAGGATAAACGCGTCCGCTAGACGAATGGTGCGCCACTCGTGCTGCAACGGGTATTTCGTGGTCTCCCCCGTTTTCTGAGCGTGGACTTGGATGTACTCGAGGGACGCCTTGGCACCGGAATTCGACACCGCGTGCAGCGCAAACGGCTCAAACCCATCTTGAAACATTCCCGGCTTCGACTCGAGCAGGGAATCGACCTGCCAGCCGCCGGCTGCGGGACGGATCCGCAGCAGCCGGGAATATGGCAGCGCACCGTCCGCCAGCGAGCCGGCAAAGGGTTTGGTATTGTCCCGAGTAACGCGCAAGACCAGCAGCAGTAAACAAGAGCGGTCGGCGCTCTGAGCGCCTTCAGCCACGAGTTCGCGGCCGTCCAGGCGACTGACCACGGCGCCTCGGCGGTCCCGAAGCACCACGCCTCCCGCCTCGCTGGCGGCCGTCACGCCGAGTCCGCGACCTACTTCCCACTCTTTGGGCGAGGACGGCTCCGAGAGGGCCAGCGGGGCGCCCTGCAGGAGCAGGACGAAAATACTGAACAGGATCTTTCTCATGGCTCGGGTGACCTGATGATCGCGCGTCTTGCGGTCGAGAATTCGAGGGGGTCGCCTCTTTTCGCGTGGCCTATTCGTCGGGTTTGCGCGCGGCCTGCGCGAGTTTGAAGGTTTTCGGGTGAAGCGTGGCGTAGCCGGCTTTTCCGAAGCTCTCGTCCAGCCGCCAACGGACTGACCACCGGGCCGGCTCGCCGGCTTTGGCGAGCGCCTTGGAGAAGAGATCATCGCCGAGGTGGTCGAGCAGTGCTCGCAGGATCGTCTCGTGACTTATCGAGGCTTCGCCCATGAATCGGCCTTTCACGCCGAACTCGAAGAGCTCAACCAGCGCACGCTCCTGGCCGGCGACTGCCTTGCGCAGGACGGGGCGGTAATCCAGCCCGTCGAGTTTCGCCTGGGTGAAGATACTGCCGCGTTGTGCGGGCTCGCGGAGGAACCGCTCCAGCGTCTCGCGGGGGCTCTCCTCGCCGAGAGCAGGCCCGACGGCGAGCACGGCTGTAACAAAGGCGCAGATTCGTGAAAGAGCAATCATGGCGCTGAGATAGCTGAGCCAACCTACGAGAAGAGGAGGAGTTGCGGAAGGTGTTTCCGACCAGCTTATCCAACCCGCGGCTTTTTTGGCCCTCGTTCCCAAGCGAGCTTGGACACGGCCGCCCCTTCCTCTAAGGTCCCGCCATGTCCTCTTCCGCCGGTGAATCATACGATGCGATCGTCGTCGGGGTCGGCGGGTGGGGGAGCGCGGCGCTGTATCAGCTCGCGCGGCGCGGACTGAAGGTTTGCGGGGTGGAGCAGTTTGGGGTCGGGCACGATCGCGGGAGCTCGCATGGGGACTCGCGCATCATCCGCATGGCGTACTTCATGCACCCGGATTACATCCCGGTGCTGCGGCGCGCGTATGAGCTGTGGCGCGAGCTGGAGGCCGCCGGTGGGGAGCCGCTGATGACGCTCAACGGCCTGCTCTGTTTCGGCGAGCCGGAGGGGCCGCTGATCCAGGGGCTGGAGCGCTGTTACGGCGCGCACATGATCGATCACGAGCGGCTGTCGCCGGCGGAGGCGATGCGCCGGTTTCCGCAATTCGCGATCCCGGAGGACGCGGCGTGTTACTTCGATCCGTATGGCGGGTTTCTGCGGCCCGAGGCTTGTGTGCGGGCGCACGTCGCCGGCGCGACGGCCGCCGGGGCGACGCTGCTGGGGGACGATCCGGTGATCTCCCTCCGCCAGCAGACCGGCAGCGTGGAGGTGCGGACGAGCCGGCAGACGCTCCACGCGCGGAAGGTCGTGGTGGCGGCGGGGGCTTACACGAACCAGCTCCTCGGCGCGCTCGGCGGCAGCCCGATCCGCGTCGTGCGCAAGGTGCTCTTCTGGTATCGGCCGGCGGCGGCGGAGCGCTTCGCGCCGGAGCGTTTCCCCGCCTGGATCGCCGAGTTCGACGGCCGCGAGTTCTACGGATTTCCGACACTCGACGGCGCGGTGGTGAAGGCGGCGGAAGACAGCGGCGGCCAGTCGCTCGCCGCGCCGGAGAACGTCTACCGCGAATTGCTGCCGGAGGATGAGCGGCACCTGCGGCCGTTTATGGACCGGCTCTTCCCCGAGCAGATCGGCCGGCGCGAGCGTTACAAGACCTGTCTCTACGAGCAAACCGTCGACCGCAATTTCCTCGTCGACGCGCATCCGCGCGCGCCGGATGTCATCGTGGCGGCGGGCGGTTCCGGACACGGGTTCAAGTTCTGTTCCGTCATCGGCGAGATGGCCGCCGACCTCGTCGAGCTCGGGGGGGCGCCGCTGCGGCCGGCGATCTTTGCCGCCGGCGATCGGTTGGGTTGAGGGGGACGAGGCAGTTGGCGCGGAGCGCGAATGGCCCGGGGAGCGCACGCGCCCCGCGTGCCGGATTCGGCGCCCTCGCCGAATCCCGTTGTGCGCGGCACACCGTTTGGCGCGTTTACACGCGCCGTGTGTTGAACACTTCCCGGCGAGGGCGCCGGGCAGAGCACGCGGGGCGCGTGCGCTCCCCGGACCGTTCGCGTTCCGCGCGAACTGATCGAATGGATTCATCTCTTGGGAGGCAGATCCTATCGCGACCCGGAGCCCCGTCCGTCTTCCACTTGCGGCGCGGACGTTCTCATGTACCGTGCGCGGCGCGTTCACGGATCTTCAATCCCAAGGGGGGCAATTTTCGTTCTCGCGAGCATTGCCGTGGTTGTCCCCCCAAATATGCCCAAGGTCCGCGGTCGATCATTCATCCAGCCTCCCAATCGTCGCCTCGCGCGGGCGGCTTCCTTTGCGGCGGCGCTCCTGGCCGGCTCGAGCGCGTTCGCGGCGACGGAGGTTTGGGTGGGGACGGCGAGCGGGAACTGGAGCAACGGGGGAAACTGGCAGGATGGCAGCGCGCCGGCGGCGGGCGGCGATCCCGCGCAAATCATCCGCTTCACCTCCGCCGGGAGCAGTGCGCTGACCTTCACGAACGACCTCGCGGGCACGTACGTGCTGAACCAACTGCAACTGGACCTCAGCGGCTCGACGGCTCCCACCCTGGCCGGCAATGCCTTGCAGTTCGCCGGCGCGGCCCCGGTCCTCGGCCTGAACGGCACTTCGAGCGCCACGGTTTCGGAGAACCTCGTGCTCAACCCGGCCGGCGGCTCGGTGACGATCAACGGGAGCGGCAGCGGCGGGGTCAGCCTGACCGGGGTGATCAGCGAGACGGGCGGGGCGCGCAGCCTCGTCATCGCGCCGTCGCCGGGTTCGGTCAACGTGCCGAACATCACGCTCGCCGGGGCGAATACCTTCACCGGGGGCGTGCGCTTGCAGTCCGGGAATCTGGTCCTGAACAGTTTCAACGCCCTCGGCACCGGGGTGCTGACCGCGCAAGGCGGGGGGCTGAAGCTCGCCAACTTCTTTTACAGCAACAACATCGCGCTCGAGCAGCGGTTGCTGATCCAGGGGGCCTCCACCTTCTCGAATTCGGCGCTCAGCGGGGGCATCTCGAGCAGCGTGGCCGGGACGGGGATCGACGTCCGGTTGGATTCGTCGCAGCTCCTCAGCCTGACCGTCGCGTCGTCGTACAATGGCACGACGACCCTGGACCGGAGCGCGCCGTTCTCCAGTGCCTCGGGCACGCTTTCGCTGAATAACAGTGGGGCGGTGCTCAACAGCCCCTCGATCACCATTGGCTCGTTTGGCGTGCTCGATACGCAATCTGGCGCCAATCGCATCGGCGACACGGCGGAAATTATCTTGCGCGGAGGGCAGTTGAGCCTCTCGCACTCCCTCGGTTCCCCGGCGTTTGCCGAGACGGTCGGCGTGCTAAGCGGGGCGGGGGGCGCGGTCGTCAGCGTGGTGACCACCACCAACAACCTGCGGCTGCAAGCAAGCTCGCTGAACCGGCTGGAGCGGGGGACGTTTCGCTTCGTCGGCTCGGCGCTCGGCGCCACGTTTGCCAGTACCGTGGGCAATATCCTCTTCACGACCACACCCGCCGGCCTCACCGGCGGAGGCGGCAGCGGGACGAGCACCAGCATCCTGCCCTACGCCACCGCGACCGATACCAAGACTTCGCTCACCGGTTTCGCGGCGTACAGCGCCACGACTGGCGTGCGAAAGCTCGATGAGGTGACGGAGTACGTCACGGATTTCACCACGGCGCCGGCGACGGCCAATGTGCTGCTCTCCGCGGGGCTGGCGAATGACACCGCGCGCACGATCAATTCGCTCACGATCCGGGGTGGCTCCGTCACCGGGTCCGGGGCGATCACCCTCGCCAGTGGCGCCCTGCTGGTCACCGCGACCGGCACGACGACGGTGGCGAACGATCTGGTGCTCGGGGCGCAGGAGGGGTTCATCCACGCGTTCAATCCGGTGCTGATCA
>DASYIS010000232.1:0-4943 GCA_035997375.1 Chthoniobacteraceae bacterium | reverse complement strand
CCGGCCCCACGGGCGGGACGCCCGTGCCACGATGGCGCCGGCGGCGCCAATTGAATTGCTCGGGTTCATTTCGGCGCTTTGCCGCCTTCCAGCAGGTTGAAGTACGCTTCGAGGCCGCCCTTGTACTCGTCCGGGAATTCCTTGCCGGCGCGGCCGGTCGCCTGGCCCACCGCCCGCGGCGCGATCTGGCTTTCGGCGTCGCCGCCCGGCCCAAGCTGCGCGAGCGCGGCCGCCGTGTTCGTGGTGCCGCTGCCGCCGCCGCCGGGATTCGACCCGCCGCCGCCACCGCCACCGCCGCCTTCGCGCTTGGCCTGGAGCAGCAGCTCGATCGCCTCGGTCTCCGCCGCGATCGCTTTCGGACCGGTGTCGGGTGTGTGCAGGATGCCGGTGGTCTCGTCCATGACCGCCACCACGGCGTCGAGCAACTGGATCTCTTTCGCGAACTTCTGCTCGCCGTCTTGGATGCTCCGGATGTCGTCGATCGCGCCCTGCGTGTGCTTGCTGTTCGCCGCCTGCTTGGCGCTCAGCTCGCTCGCGTCGGTCGCGTATTTCTCCGGCTCGACGGCCGGCTTGGAGGTCTCGGTCTCGCGCGTCTCGTCACGGAGCTTCATCTCGTCGCGGAGCGCCTGCATCACTTTCAGCACGATCTCCGGCGGCAGGCTGTCCTGGCTGGCGCCGGGCTTCGGCTTGCCCTTCGAGTTGTTCGCCTTCACCAGCTCCTCCGCCCAGCGGTCGAGGATGTCGGCCCAGTACTCGGAGCCGTTCATCGACTGCGCCGCGAGGTTGATCGTGAGTTTCTCGCCCCCGCGTTGCAGCGCGCGGACAATCTCCTTCTTCTTCATTTCGTCGAGGATGTTCTTGAAGTGCGCGTCCTGCTTGCGTTCGTAGTACGCCTCGAGATCCTCCTGGATGGTCCGCACGACCTCGCTCTGGGTCTTGTCTTCCACCGCGATCGGCTTCGCCGCCGGCGCGGGTGTCCCCTCAATGCCGAAGGCGTCGAGCGTCTTCTTGTTGATGGTCGACGCGATGCCGATCTGCTTCCGTGACGCGGCCTTGAAGCGCTTCACGAACGTGCTCGCCTCGAGGCTCGCGAGGATTTCGCTGAGCTGGTCGGAGACTTTCGCGAATTCCGCGAGCAGATCCTTCTGCTCCTCGATCGCGTCCGTCAACTTGTCCTGGGCGGGCGAGGCCGGGTCCGGCGGCGGATCGTCCGGCGAGCCGGGCGCCTTGGCGAGCGTCGTGCCGGGAAGGCCGAGCTTGCCCTTGGTCGGCGGCGCGCCCTTGGCGTTCGGGTCTTTCGGCTTGGCCGGATCCTGGGGCAGGAAGCCCTTCTCGTTGTCCGCGATGCTCGGCACGGGCGGCGGCTGCGGTCCCTCGCCGGGTTTCGGCGCGTTCGGGTTCGGCGGCAGGTTCCCGCCCTGGGTAATGCTCGGCGCGCTCTGCGATTTGCCGGCCTCGCCGGGCTGCGGCGGCGTGTCGGAAGGTTTGCCGTCGCCGGGCTTGGAATCCCCGGGTTTCGAGTCGCCAGGCTTCGAGTCGCCCGGTTTCGCGTTCTGCGCGGTCTTGTCGCCGAGCTCGCCGGGTTTCGAATCGCCGGGCTTGGAGTCACCGGGTTTTCCATCTCCCGGCTTGGAGTCGCCCGGTTTGGAATCTCCCGGCTTGGAGTCGCCGGCCTTCGCGGTTTTGTCGCCGTTTTCGCCGGGCCTGGAGTCGCCGGGCTGCCCGGGCTTGGCCCCGGGCGCGCTCGCGCTCTGCTTCAAGAGATCGGCCACGCTCGGCATCCGCTTGTCGGCGATCTCCTTGAGCGCCTTCACCATCTCGGCCCAGGTCTCCAGCTTCTTCGCCTCGAACTCATCGTTGCGCGTCGCCTGCTCGACGAGGTTGCGGCCGGCCGCCGTCAGGCTGTCGAGGCGCGCGGCATTCGCATTTTCCGCCGCCGCCTGCTGCGAGACTTTCCGCCGGTTTTCCGGACGGTCGAGGTCGCCGGCGGACATCTCGCGCATCTCCTTGTTGGTCTGATGGAGCTGCTGCTCCTTCTCGTACGTCTCTTTCGAGGCTTCGAGCCATTTGCCAAGCTGGTCCGTCAGCCACAGCGCGTGGTCGGTCTTGTTCAAGACATGCACGACGAACGCGGCCGAGCGCGCGCGGTGGCCTTTCGGCAGATAATCGTCGGCCCAGGCGCGCAGCTCCAGCGTCTGCGGCGCCACCCCTTCGCGTGCCGCGCAAAAGGTCGCCCGCGCTTCCATCTCCTTCTTCTCCGGGTCGCCGCCGGCCGTGATCTTTTCCCCGTGGATCGGCGTCTTGCCGTCGGCCTCCGTCTTGTTGCCGATCCATTCGAGCCCGATTCGCTTGATCCCGAAATCGTCGCTGGAGGTGAGGTCGAAGGTCAGCACCTCGGTGTCGAGGACCACCTGCTCGAGCGACTCGCGGCGCGCCATGATCTTCGGCGCCTCGTCCTCGACCGCGCGGATCTTGAGGACCAGCGGGTCGCGCGGGGTGAGGCCGTCGCGGTCCTGCCAGGTGAACTTGCGCTCCGCGTCCTCGGTCACCGGCTGGTAGGTCGTCAGCATGACGTCGCCGCTGACCTGCTGCGTTGCGCCATCGAGCTCGGCGTGCGCCAGCGGGCGGCTCGCTTTTGCCTCAAAGGCCGCGTTCGTTCCGCGCAGCACGCTGACCGCGCCGCCGTGCGCCTCGATCCGCGGCTCGGACTTATACTGAAGGTAATCGGGCAGCTTCATCCGCACGACGAGCTCCGTGAGCTCCGGCCGCGGACGCGGCGCGACCTGGACCTCCTTGCGAATGTCGCCGACCGAGATCGACATCGCGGAATCGGCTTTCTGCGGCGGAAAGGCGAGCGGATACGCGCCCTCCGCGAGCTTGGCATGCACCGCCGGCTGTTTGCCGATGCGGGCCTTGCCGTCGTCCGGCGTCCGCTGCGTGTCCGCGGCGAGCTTGAGCGGGAGCTGGAACGGCTCCGCCACCGGCACCACGAGGCGCTGCGGCACCTTCTCCACGCGGGCGAACGTGTAGCGATCGATGTTGGCCCACGGTGCGAGCCAGCGCCCGAACGCATTGCCCGCCGCGCCGTTGAAGATGAAGAAGAGGGCGATCATCACCGCGAGGCCGCCCGCCGCGGCCAAGCCCCACTGCCGATGCCGCGCGTGCGGCACCGCCTTGGTGAAGTCCTGGCCCTTCACCGCCTCCGCCGCCTGCTGGATCGCGGCCTGCACGAGGCGTTCGCTGCGTCCGGCATTGCCGTGATCCATCCGCGCCAGCTCGACGATGCCGAGCAACTGGTCGCCGAGCCGCGGGAGCTTGCGCCGCAAGAGCCGCGCCGCGTCCTCCAGCCGGCGCTGCCGCCAGACCCAGCGGTGCCATTTCAGCGGGAGCGTCAGCGCGAGGGTGAGAGTGAGGCTGAGCAGGATGAGGGCGCGCAGCCACGTCGGCGTCTCCATCACCCGGTCGAGCCCGAAGACGACGAGGTACGAAAGCGCGATGCCGAAGACGGCGCCGAGCGCGCCTTCCGCGAGTTTGACGATCCACACGCGGCGCCGAAAATCGGCCAGCTTCGTTTCAAGGATTGGCGGCAGGGTAGTTTCCATGGCAGCAACAGGTTACGGCGGATTTACGGCAGGCTAAGAACGAGAGAAAGCGCGAGCGCGGCAGGAGCGGCGGAAAAGTCGACACCCCTTCCGTGCGAATACGGACCATGGGGGAGGTTCATTAGCCGCGAAGTGTGCCATGCGATTCGGCGGGGTGCAATCTTATGTTGGAGGGGAAGCGGGAAACGCCGCGCTGTGGACGCGTGAAGGATTGCAGTACGCGGGCCAGTGTTCTATTCTTCTCCTCACTGCTATGATTGACGATCTTCGCGCGCTCCTCTCTGCCAAGCCGTTCGTACCTATCACCCTCCACATCGCTGACGGTTGTGAGTTGCACGTGCCGACGGTGGATCACATCGCCGTGCCGCCGGCCGGTTCGCCGGTTTTCGTTTTCGCGGACAGCGGCGGCTTCCAAGTCGTGGCTTCGCACCTCATTGCCCGCGTCAGTGCCGGCCCGGAAGCAGAATTCCCGCAGCCGAGTTGATCGCGAGTGCACCGCGCTCAGCCGTCGCGAACGCTAAAGCTCCCGCACAATCACCGCCCGCCGCTGCTCGTACTCAGCGGAGGTGATCAAACCGGCGTCCTTCAGTTCCTTGAGCTGCGTCAAGCGGCTGGCGGCGCTCTCCCGGGGCGCGGGGGCGCCTCCGTCGTCCTCGGAGACATCGATGATTTCTTTGGCGATTCCCCGGTCGCTGAATGCGTTGTAGAAGCTCATGATCGCGCCCACCAGCGCGATCCCCGTCCAGAGAAAGCCAAACGCGCCGGCTTGGGGAATGACGACGGTGAGGCCGATGACGGTAAAGATGAGGCCGACGATCCCGCCCACGAAGGAGGAGACGGGGTTTTCACGAACGCGCAGTCTGCGGGACATGTCAGGAATCTGACATCTCCGCGCGAAAAAGTGAATTTCAATCGGGTGGGCGGGGTTGGACGGCTTGACTGGCCGGGCGGCTTTTTCCGACACTCGGCCTCATGAAAGCCGCTCCCCTCGCCTGCATCTGCGCCGCCATTTACCTGGCGTTTGTTCCGGGCGGCCCCGCGGCGGAGATGACGCCGACACCCATCGCCGGTCTCAAGGGAAACCTCAGCGCGGCCCGGTGGACTCCCGACAGCAAGACGCTGGTCGTCGCCGGCACGCGCGGGCTGTTCATCGTCGATCCCGCCACGGCCAGCGTCACGCGCGAGGTGGAACTGAAGACCTCGCTCGGGTCGCTCGCGCTTTCGCCGGATGGCACGCTGGCGGCGGCCGGCCAGAGCGACGGTAATATCGGCGTCTACGCGGTGTCCGATGGCGCGGTGCGGGCGACGATCGCGGCGCAGGAATTCAAGGCGGGCGAGGCG
>DASYIS010000231.1:0-5254 GCA_035997375.1 Chthoniobacteraceae bacterium | reverse complement strand
CGTCATTCAGCCAATCTGCCGGCAACCGCGCTCCTCACGAATTTGCTCTGCCAACTCGCGGATGACCGACGCAGGCTGGAAGACGGCATCGACGTCACGTGTCGAGATACGCGCGTTGAAAGCCAGCACCATCACCGTGCCCCCAAAGAGGCAGATTTCCCCGGTCAGACCCTTGCTCCCGAGCAACTCATCCAAGCGCCCCAGCGCGGATGTGATGTCGGATTTGGTAAGTGCAGAACGATGAGGAGCGGCCATGAGTCGGTGTCATCGTATGACAAAAAATCCGCTCGGGCGAGTTCCGCTCCGCTAAACCCTAAACCCGAATTGCCCGAAACTCACCTCGACACCGCCCCTCCCATCTGCCCACAATTGCCGTTTATGCCTCAAGCCGCCGTCATCATTCCCGCCCGCTGGGAATCGACGCGGTTTCCGGGGAAACCGCTGCACGTCATCGCGGGCAAACCGCTCATCCGGCATGTCTGGGAGCGCTGCCGGGAGGCGCGGGGGATCGAGCGGATCGTGGTCGCCACGGATCACCCGCGCATCGCGGAGACGGCCGCCGCCTTCGGCGCGGAGGTGGCCATGACTTCGCCGGCCCACCAGAGCGGCACCGACCGGATCGCCGAGGCCGCCGCCGCGCTCCGCGGCGTGACGCACGTGGTCAATGTGCAGGGCGACGAGCCGCTCATCGACCCGGCGCTCATCACCGAGCTCGCGGAGACGCTGCTCGCCGAGCCGGACCTCGAGATGATCACCGCCGCCAACGAGATCGACGACGAGGCGGACGTGCAGAACCCGAACGTCGTCAAGGTGGTGCTCGATCGCCGCTCGAACGCCCTCTATTTCTCGCGCAGCCCGGTCCCGTTTGCGCGGCACGCCGGCGTGGTCCCCTGCTACCGGCACCAGGGGATTTACGGGTACTCCACGGCCTTCCTCGCGCAATTCGTCCAGTGGCCGCCGGGCTTGCTGGAACGCACCGAGGGGCTCGAACAACTGCGCGCCCTCGAAAACGGCGCCCGCATCCGCGTCGTCCTCACCACCCGCCGCTCCCTCGGCGTCGACGCCCCGGAAGACGTGGCGGCGGTGGAATCTCAACTCATCCGCTAAGCGAATCATTCGTCATTCGTCATTCGTCATTCGATCCCCTCTTCCCCCGCCACCCGCACTCCCACCCTGTCTCACATGAAGTACATTTTCGTCACCGGCGGCGTCGTTTCCTCCCTGGGCAAAGGACTGGCCGCCGCCTCCCTCGGCACCCTGCTCGAACATCGCGGACTGAAGGTCGTCCTGCAGAAGTTCGACCCGTATCTGAATGTCGACCCCGGCACGATGAACCCGTTCCAGCACGGCGAAGTCTACGTGCTCAACGACGGCGCGGAGACCGACCTCGACCTCGGCCATTACGAGCGCTTCACCCATTGCGTCCTCACCCGCTCGAACTCCACCACCTCCGGCCAGGTCTACGAGACCGTGCTCGCGCGCGAGCGGCGCGGCGACTACCTCGGCCACACCGTCCAGGTCATTCCGCACATTACCGATGAGATCAAGCTGCGCCTCCGCAAGCTCAGCGAGGAGCAGCCGGCCGACATCCTGATCACCGAAATCGGCGGCACCACCGGCGACATCGAGGGGTTGCCCTTCCTGGAGGCGATCCGCCAATTCGTGCTCGAGGTCGGGCCGCAGAACGTCGTCATCATGCACGTGACGCTCGTCCCGTACATCGCGGCGGCCGGCGAGTTGAAGACCAAGCCCTCGCAGCAATCGATCGCCAAGCTGCGCGAGATCGGCCTCCAGCCGCAGGTCCTCATCTGTCGCACCGAGCACCCGCTGGAGATCGAGGTGCGGCAAAAGCTCTCGATGTTTTGCAACGTGCCGATCGATGCCGTCATCGAGGCACGCGACGTGGCGCACACCATCTACGAGATGCCGCTCATGCTGCAAAAGGAGAAGCTCGACGACAAAATCTGCGCGCTCCTTGGCATCACCGCCCAGCCGCGTCCGCTCGTCGAATGGAGCAAATTCGTCGACCGCATCATCAAGCCGAAGAAACGGGTGAAAATCGCCGTCGTCGGCAAATACATCGAGCTCCAGGATGCGTACAAATCGATCTACGAGTCGCTCACGCACGCCGCAGCGTCGGCGGATTGCGGCATCGACCTCGTGCGCGTGGACGCGGAGGACGTGGAGAAAGTCGAGCCCGCGACGCTGCTCGATGGGGTGGCCGGCGTGCTCATTCCCGGCGGCTTCGGCGACCGCGGCGTCGAGGGCAAAATCCGCGCGACGCAATTTGCGCGCGAGCAGAACGTCCCTTTTCTGGGCCTCTGCCTCGGCATGCAGGTGGCGACGATCGAGTTCGCCCGCCACGTCTGCAAACTGGAGGGCGCGAACTCCACCGAGTTCGTCCTCGACTGCCCGCACCCGGTCATCTGCCTCCTGGAAAACCAGCGCAACATCACCGAAAAGGGCGCCTCCATGCGGCTCGGCACCTGGCCGACCAAGATCCGCGAAGGGACCCGCGCCCACCAGGTCTACGGCCAGACGCAGATCGTCGAGCGCCATCGGCACCGGTACGAGTTCAACATGAAATACCGCGAGCAGATGGAGTCCGCCGGCTTCGTCATCGCCGGCACCTCGCCGGATGAATTGCTGGTCGAGGTCATCGAGCTGCGCGATCATCCGTGGTTCCTCGCCTGCCAGTATCACCCGGAGTTCAGCTCGAAGCCCAACCGCCCGCACCCGCTGTTCAAGGGGTTTGTGACCGCGTGCCTGGCGCACGGAAGCTGAGGTGAGGGCTCTTCGCGTGTCAACGAAAGACACGAAAGACACGAAAAACTGACGGGCGCCGAAGACACGGAAGACGGAACGGAGAAGGCCAACGAATTGCGCGAATGGAAGCGAATCATCGGAGACGCCAATTCGCTTCAATTCGCGTCATTCGTTGGCACTTCCGGCCCCTCCGCCTTTCGTGTCTTTCGTGTATTTCGTGGACCAAAATTCCCTTACCCTCCCGCCACAATGCGAATGATCTCCAACCGGTCCCCTTCGCTCAGCGTGCGCCCGGGCCACTCGTCGCGGCGGAGCGCCGTGCCGTTGTGCTCGACGAGCACCGCTTGCGCCGGCAGGCCGAGCTCCGCGACCAGCGCCGCGATTTCCCGCGCCTCGCATGTGCGCGTTTCGCCGTTGATCTGCAAGGTCATCGCTCGAGGATGGCGCGGTCCCAGTCTTTCCAGACGGGCTCGAGGCCGCGCGAGCGCAGGGCGTCGGCCACCTCGCGCGGCGAGCGTTCGTCGGCAATCTCGAACTGCGCCGTCGCGCCGGCGGCGGCTTCGAGCGCCGCGATCTCGACCGCCTTGTTGCGCACGGTGCGATGCAACGTGTCGCGCCCCTGGCCGGTGTAGCCGCCGGGCTCGGTGTGGCTGCCGGCGCTCATCATCGTGACGCCGAGCGGCACGAGCCCGTCGCGGAAGGCCGCCGGCTCGCGCGTGGAAAGCACGATGCCGACCTGCGGAAACGCGAGGCGAAAAGCGCAAATGAGCCGAACGTACTCGGCGTCCGAAAGATGCACGCGCGGCGTGAGGCCGCCGGCGCATGGGCGCAGCCGCGGGAGGCTCACGGTCCACTGCGCCTTCCAGCCGGTCCGCAGCAGCCACGCGAGATGCGCGGCGAGCGCGCACGCCTCCGCGCGCCAGTCCGGCACCAGCCCAAACAGCGCCCCGATGCCGATGCGCCGGAAGCCGGCCCGATACGCGCGCTCCGGGCACGCGAGCCGCCAGTCGTAGTCCTTCTTCGGCCCCGCCGTGTGCAACTCGGCGTACACCGCGCGATCGTAAGTCTCCTGGTACACCACCAGTCCCTCCGCGCCGGCCTGCACCATCGTCGCGTACTCCTCCACCTCCATCGGCGCGACCTCCAGCGAGACGCTCGGAATCTCCGTCACGAGCGCACGAATGCACCGCTCCAGATACCCGCTGGAGACGAACTTCGGATGCTCGCCCGCGACGAGCAGCACATTGCGAAAACCCTCCGCCGCGAGATAGCGCCCCTCCTTCACCACCGACTCGATCTCCAGCGTCGTGCGCAGGATCGCATTCTCGCGCGAGAACCCGCAATACGCGCAGGAGTTGATGCACTCGTTCGAGACGTAGAGCGGCGCGAAAAGCCGGATCGTCTTCCCAAAATGCCGCCGCGTCACCGCCGCCGCCTGCCCCGCCATCGCCTCCAGGTCGCGCTCCGGCGCCAGCCAGTCCGCAAAACGGCGGACCGCCGGGGAAGCCATGGAGTCAGCGAGAAAGTCGGGAAGCATCGGAACGGCCACTATACGGGAAAATCCGCGCGCGTCACGCGGGAGCAGTGGGGAAAGTTAGCCGTTTGCCTTATCGGTGCACGCCCTGGCTCGTCACGCGGAGCGTGACGGCTATTTTGCGCTCGCGCTTCAGCGTTTCGCTAGTGGATGAACAAGAGCCGCAGCACGATCTTGATGACCACAATGAGGGCGAACGCGCCCCCCGCGATCGCGGCTTTGTTGGGGGCGTGCACCGGTCGGGACCGGCGGCGGTGCACAAATGGCAGGTCGGCCGGCGCCTTCGCCGGCGGCCGGGCGACAACGGTAGGCGGCGTCGACGACCGCTCGAGCGAGGCCAGGGCCGGGGAGGCCTCGGCGGGGAGGGTGCGGGATTCGAGAGGCGCGTCCGGCGCCGGCTTGACCGGGGGCGCGGAGACGGCAAGGAGGAGGCTGCGGAACCCGCCGCGTTTCCAGAGCGAGGCGACGTGCATGGGCAGGCGCACGTCAAACGCCAGGAGGGAGCCGAGCCCGTTGAGCCACGTCTTATGTTTGTCGAACAGCCGGGCGGGCACGAAATCCCGGAGCATCTGCACCTTGATCGAAAGACCCCAGCGATTCGCCCCGTGCATCGGATGATACCGGACCTCGAAGGCGGTCTTGCGTTCATGCCCGGGTTTCGCATGCTGGGGTGGAGCGACTTTGGAGACGAGCGTGATCCGTTGCTCGACCTCGCAGGGAAAGGGGAGCGCCAGGGGCTGCCGGCGCTCGGGGGTGTTCGGGTAGGCGAAGAGCGACGAGATGAGATGCATGCGGAAACCGAAGTGCGCGCCCTGCAACTGATCGCCCCGCACCACCGCCGTCGGCAGCTCGAAGGCGAGGCCCATCGTGAGGACGTTCCGCGCGCGATCGTCCTGCCACTCCAGCGGCAGCAGGCGATTGGCCTCGTAAAATTGCCGATAGAACTGCTCGCGG
>DASYIS010000230.1:0-18200 GCA_035997375.1 Chthoniobacteraceae bacterium | reverse complement strand
AATGCTGTCGGCCACCGCCGTCAGTTGGGTGTTGGCCGGCAATTGGATTCCCGCGGCTGCAAAAACAGCTTTGGGATTCTCGAGGAGGTTTGCTTTGAAACTCTCGTCCATCCAGGAGCGCGCCACGATGCCGGCTACCTGGTGACGTTGTTCCGGGGTCTGGATGATCATACTCTCGATTCCGAGTTGAACGTGCGGCGGAGAACGGTCAGATCAACACCGCGACGATCACCGCCACGGCGGCGGCCACGTTGACCTGCAACCCGACGTTGACGTTGACGTCGGCGTTGACGTTGGCCTGGACATTGGCGTCCACGTTGACGTTGGCGTTCACGGCCGTCAGGGTGGAATCCGCGGCCATGAACTGCAAGCTGGTGGCGGTCATGCGCACGGCCGGCGGCAGGGGAATGGCGAAGTAGAGATGCTGCGTGGTGGCGTCCACCACCTGCACCTCCGCGTCCTTGGGCAGACTCACCCCGAGGTCGCGAAAGGTCTCGGTGGGATCCTGGCGGAGCTTCGCGTTGAAGCCGGGATCCGTGAGCGCGCGCTGGTAGGCATACGCATACGCCCGATAGAAGCCCGGATGCGGTGGCAGTTCGCTGACAATCTGCTGCTCCGGGAGCTTCACGTCCGAGAGAATGACGTGGCGGCAGGTGATGGTGTCCTCGAGCGCGGTCAGCTCGGTTCCTTGCGGCACCTGGATTCCGGCGGCGCCCAGCACCGCTTTGGGGTTTTTGAGAAAACTTTGCTTGAAGTTTTCATCCATCCACGATCGCGCGATGAGGTGGGCGACTTGGAGGCGTTGCTGAGGAGTAGTGACAATCATATTTTCTCGCGGCCTGGTTAGATGTTCTCCGCCTCCGCCTCCGCGCCAGCCACACGACTCGCGCATTGCAAATCCGAATTGCCAACCCTTTTGATCGTTCAGCGCCGGCCAGTCAAACATTTTTTATATTAATTTTTCCGCAGCCGGCGGCTTCTCCCTTTTTGCCTCTGCCCATCCAACTTCAAGCTGCGCCCGGCCCTTGGAGATCGGCCAATTCCCGCACTAACTCCCGCCCCATCCGAAATTCGATCGAGGACTTTCCCAGGGCGCCGCCGAGGCCCTCGCAACGCCCCCGCAGGCAACGCGCGAGGAAGCACTCGGAGAGCGCGGCAATCGCCTGCACGTTCCGCGGTCTGGAGAAAAGGTGCCCCTCGTCTGGAAAGACCCCATAGATTATTTCCACCCCGTGCGCCTGCAACGCCTGCGCGAAGCGATCGGCTTCGACTAATCTAATACGCTGGTCGTTCGCCCCGTGGAGGAGCAGCACCGGGGATTGAATCCCGGCCGGATGCGTCGCCGGCGAGTGCTCGCGCAGGAGTTTGCGCCCCTCCTCCGTCGCCGGATCTCCCATGCGCTCCATCATCATTATTCGCTCGGGAGACCAATGCGGTGGGAGGCTCTCGATGAAATGGACCAGATCCGTGGGCGGCGACAGCGCCACGCAGCACCGCACGCGGCCGGCCAGCCGCGCCGCCCCCATCAACGCGGCGTACCCGCCATAAGAGCTCCCCATCAGGGCGAGGCGTCCGGCGTCCGCAATGCCCTCGGCCACCGCCCAGTCGATCGCGTCGATCAAGTCCGTCAGCATCTTTCCGCCCCACTCGCGATTGCCGGCATTGACGAAGGCTTTGCCGTACCCGGTGGAGCCGCGAAAGTTCACCGTCAGCGTCGCGTAGCCACGGTTCGCGAGCCATTGCGTCGAGGGATTGAAGCCCCAGGTCTCGCGCGCCCACGGGCCGCCATGGACCGTGAGCACGAGGGGTAGCGGCTCCCGGGGTCGGCCTTGCCGGTCGCGATCGGCCCAGGGTGGCAAACGGAGGTAGCCGCCAAACTCCAGGCCATCGCGGGCGCGCAGGACCACGGGATGCATCGCCGAGAAGTGCAGGCGCTCCAGGCCGGAATGGCTGGAAAAAAGAAACCGGGAGGAGCGGCGTGCGCGGTCATACAGGTAGTAGCGTGGCGGCTGATCGTCGCGGTAGGAGGCATGCAACCATTGGCGATCGTCCAAGGAGCGGCTGACGACCGCGACATCTCCTGAGTCGACGGACTCCAGATCCTGCCGGACCGTTTCCATTTCGCCGGTCATCGCGATCCAGCGGCAGCGTTCCCGGCAAACCGTGCAGGCCTGCGGCGTCCCTTTCGTCGGGTGCCGCAAAAGGCCGCCCACGTCCGCGTGCGGGTCCTCGAACAAGACCTCGAGCTTCCCGCTGCCGAGGTGCAGCCGCGTCCACGCCGCGGTGTCCCGGCCCCGCGAATCCCGCAGATGGATCCACTCCCCCGATTCCTCGAACCCCTCGATCCCGGTGAGTGCCGAATCTTCCAACGGAATCGTCAGCACCGGCTCCGTGCCTCCCGCGGAGTCCAGCCGGAGAATCTCCCGGCCCCCATCGGCCCGCATGCGCTCCACGAACCGTACCGCCAGGTCCGCATTGGCAATGACAGACGCGTAACCTCGGGCGTGCTCGAGCAGCTCCAGTTCGCCGGTCTTCAGATCAACCCGGTAGACATCGAAAAGAGCGCGATCGCGCAAATTCATCGCCACCAAGGCTTTATCCGGAACGCGGTGGCTGAGCCGGATCAGGCGCGCCGAGACCCCGGGGAACGGCGTCAGGTCCCGGACCTCGCCGCCGGCCAGATCCACCGCATGCAGGTGCCAGTTCTCGTTGCCGTCGCGGTCCTGCAGATAGAGAAGGCACGACTCGTCGAACGCCCAAAAATACGACGAAACCCCGGGCGGGATTTGCCGCAGCAGCGGGCGGGCGTCTTCCGGCCGCTCACGCGGCTCGATCCACAAGCTCCGCTGCCCCTCAGCCATGACGAAGTACGCCAGCAACGCGCCCGTCGGGCTCAAGCGCGGAGTTCCCCGCTCCGGGGGAGCAAACAGCAGCGCCCGCGGGATGAGCGGCCAGTCCTCGGGTTCTTCGGTCATCGCGGCCGCTCCTTCACACGGGATAATTTAGCTCAAAGTGGAGAAACTGCTGCTTTTCGCGCAGCTCCGGCGGCACGAGCGTGAGCATCCGTGGATTGAGCTCCGGCTCCGGGTTCGGTCGTGAAACTTCGATCTTCGTCGTCTGTCGAATCCGGTTGTCACCTCCCCCCGGATCATGCGGCGTCGTGAAGGCACGGTCGATCAGCTCCTTGTCCCAAGGTAGGCCCAGGAAACCGAAAACCCCATCGAGCGTCGCCACGGGAGCATGGACGAGGCCTTCATAATACAAGCGGTGGCAGCGGGGATTTTTCTGCTCGAAATCCAGGATCCACCTGGTTTTGGTGACCCAGCTATCGATCATGGCCGCCACGAGATTGCCCGGATTCTTCTGAGCGTACGGCGCGAGCTCCGGCATGAAGCCGTTCTGGCTCGCCGCCAGGCAGGAACGCACCACGTCGAGACTGTTGCGGTAGAGACAGAGATAGCGCGCCTCCGGAAAGACCCAGTCGAGCAGACCGAGGCTCGTCAGATTCAGCGGTGTCTTGTCGCACCAGTAGCGCTTCCCTTTTCCTCGCGCATAGGCATCCATGATCTCGAAAATGAGGCGCCGGGTCTCGGCGCGGGCAAAGTCCGTGCGAGCCTCGTCGGTCTCCAGCCCGGGTTGGACCCACGCCGTCGTGCGTGAAACGGTTCGCATGAGCGCCTTCGCCAACTCTCCGGTGGCGATTTCGCCCGGGCTGCAGATTTCCGGGTGAGTATCGATCAGGTAGCGCAAAAGCGAGGAGCCGGAACGCTCGCAGGACAAAATGAAGATGGGATTGCCTTCGGACATCTGGATCGGATAAATAAATAAAGCTCGCGTTTGCCCGAAGCCGCTCGACAACCCCGCGCACGGCCTGCGGCCGGCGGGAGCGGAAGAAGGTCACGATGCATGCCGCGAAGCGTCTGGCGCAAGCGGATTTGTCGACGCCGGACGCGGACGCTAAATTTCCGGTTTGAGGGGACGAGTCGACAAATAATCTATGAAATATTATGGGCGGTCGCGAATACGATCACCTCGGGATGCGGCTCGATCGTGAGGATCATCGCCGGCTCTTTTGCCTTGGTTAAGTGTTCGCCGCTCGCGCGGATCGCATGGGCCTTCAGCCCCTGAACCTCGGTCTTGCGGAGGACCTTGGGCGGTGCCCAAGGCTGTTCATAGGACTGCGCCGTTGGCGCGCCTGGATCGCGTCCGCGCGCCGGCCGGCCTGTTCTGATTCTTCCCTTACGGCACGAAGTCCGTCGAGCTCAGCGGCACCCGGATCGCCTGGCCCATGTAGGCGAGGGTGATCCATTCGCCTTCCCGGGAGACGATTTTCAAGCTGGTGCCGGGATTGATCGTGACGACGCCGTACTTGCTCGAGACTTGCACGGGCCGTGTGAGACGGGCGTCGGTGCGCGGCGGGGCGACGCCGCCCGGCACGCCGGGGAGGACCGCCGGCGCGGGGGCGTTGGCCTTCGGATCGAAGAGCCCCTCGGTCGGCTTCATCTGGGCGACCGGGGCGGTGCCGTCCGGCTTCATCTCGGGCTTGGTTTCCGGCTTCGTCTCGGCCGTCGCCGGATCGGCCGTTTTCGTCTCCGGCGTCTTCATTTCCGGCGCCTTCGTTTCGGTGGCGGGGTCGGTCGGGCCGGCGGCCTTGGGAGCGTCGGTCCCGGAGGGGGAGGAACCGGGCAGCGTCAGGTCGGGCGTCTCGGTGGAGTTGGTGGCGACTTTCTTCGGGATCGGGCGCGGCTTGGCCGGCGCGGCATCATCCCCGCGCACGATCGCCATGAATTGCACGCCCCACGAGGCGGCCTTGGCCTTGATCGACGAGGAAACGGACGGCGAGCGCAGGGCCGCGAATCCGCTGCCCACGAGGCCGAGGATGACGAGCCCGGCGACGGCTCGCGACACCGTCCGGCCCCGGCGGTCGCGCTCGGCGTCGGTGAGGACCGGATCTGTGGGCTCGAGCAACTCCGCGGCCACTTTCGGGCCTTCTTTGTATTTCAGTTTCGGCCGCCATTCCTTGTGGACCAGCTGTGGGAACTTCTCCGCGATGGCCGGGAAAAAGTAGTGCCAGGCCGCATCGCGCAGGTGGGCGTCCCAGCGGGGGTGGTTGACGTCGAGAAAGCCGACGAGCACCTGGCAATGCGCCTTGGTCACGCCGGTGAAGCAGTCGCCGCCCTCCGTCTGGACCAGCTTGTGGAAATACGCCGGCCGGTTCGCGCGGCGTTCCTTCAGTTCCTCCGCGAAGAACTCGGGATGCAGATCGAGACGGTCTTCCTCCCAGCGCGCCAGGCGGGCGGCGAGCTTGGGATCCTGGGAGACTTCCTCAGTGAGATGCTGCGCCTCCTCCGCGGTGATTTCCGGGGCGAACGACACTCCCATGTAAGAGAGAAAGGCCTTCTGCGGTGCGGTCGCCTTGGGCAAAGGCTTCAGGATCGGCTTGGCCGCCGCGGCGGGTTGTGCCACCGGCGGCGGCTCGGCGGTCGGCCGGTCCTCGGATCCCACGGCCAGGTAAGGCTCGAGAATGGTCTGGAGCGGCACCCACGATTCCAGTCCGGGCGCCCAGGCGAGCTCCGAGGCGGACACCTGCCCGTGATCGAGCCACGAGCGCACGTCTTCGGCGCCGTACGGGCCGACTTCTTTCTGTTCGCGGAGTAGATAAATTTCCATGGGTGCGAGCTGGCGTCCTGCTGGCCGGCGGGGTCCCTCGGAAGAAACCACACCGGCGAAGTCCCAAGGAGAACGCAAGGATTGTTCCAGATATTAGGCAAAAGCACAACCTTTCGATTTGGGGAAACTTAGGGTGCATCGGGTTCCGGGGGGCGCTTCGGCTCGACGGACGACCGAGCGACGAGGCCGGTCTGCCTGCTCTTCCTCTTCCTCTGCCTCATAATCATCCCCGGCTGACTTCCGATGAGAGGAAGAGGAAGAGGAAGAGGAAGAGAGTCGGCAGACGCGCTTTCGGCGTTCGTCAGTCTCCTTGTCTCCTTGTCTCCCACCCATCCCCCGACCCGGGCACGAAAAACCAATTCTCACTTGTTGCGCCGCGCGGGGCTCCCTATGCTCGCGATTGCGCTTCCTCGCCGCATGGTTCTCAACCGCTCTCACATCCCCTGGGCCGTGTTCGTCGCATTGGTGACGGCGGCGAGCGCTCTCCTGTATCTCGCCAATGTCCACCCGGACATGCTCCTCCCGTTCCAGGTCAAGCTGCCGAAGTTTTTCGGGGCGGTGCCGCCTCCGCGCAACACCGTCGGCGGGACGCCGCTGGGGCTCGTCTTCGGGATCGTGTCGCTCGCCATCTTCCTGTTTGCCGCCGCCCTGGGCATCCGCAAGAAGCAGCGCACGTGGCTGTCGCTCGGCAACGTGCAGTGGTGGCTGAAGGCGCACATCTGGCTGACGATCCTCACCCTCCCGTTCGTCGGGTTTCACTGCGACTTCAAGAGCGGCGGACCGATGACGACGACGCTCGTCGTGCTGTACGCCATCGTCATGGTGAGCGGCTTTGTCGGGATCGGGCTGCAGCAGTTCATGCCGAAGATGATGACGCAGCGGCTCAACCGCGAGGTCGTGTACGAGCAGATCCCGTTTGTGCGGGAGAAGCTCGTGCAGAAAGCGGAGGCGCTCTGGCAGGAACTGGCGCCGGCCTCGAAGCGCCGGGCGGTCCTCGTCGGGCAGAAGGTCCCCGCGGCCGGCGGGCCGCCGGTGGAGGAGGACACCAGCCCGCACATCGTCGGCGAGTTTCTGCACGACGAATGTTTTCCCTACCTGCGCGCGAAGCGCGGCGATCGCCATCGCTTCTCGGACTCCAAGGCCGCCGAGGACACCTTCCGTCTCTTGCGCAAGCAGGTGACCGAGAAGTGGCGCGAGAAAGTCGACTGCATGTTCCAGTGGTGCGACGACCGGCGGTTGCTCGATGAGCAGACGCGGCTCCATCACTGGCTGCACGCGTGGCTGCTCGTCCACGTGCCGCTTTCCTTTGCGCTGCTCGTGCTCACCATCTGGCACGGGTACATCGCCCTCCTCTACCTCTAGCCCAGCCGCTTTTCTCCCACCATGGCCGGACCGAACCGCACGCAAAAAGAGATCGCCCAGAGCTACCGGGGCAACCTCGCGTACCTGCGGAAGTTTCACGCCTTCCGCACGCTGCGGACCGTCGTGTTCCTGCTCGTCGTGGTGGCGAGTATCGGAGCGGCGGTGGGGTATCGCTGGTTCGGGCACAAGGAGTTTTTCAGCACCGGCCCGATCTCGGCCAACCACGCGAAATTCGCGAATCGCTGCGAAGTCTGTCACGACGACGCCGACCCGGACCTCGCGAAGGCCCTGCGCCTGCCGGGCGCGGCGCAGGCGTCGAAGGAGAAGATTTCCGAGCTCGCGAAACTCGCCAAGCTCACGTCCGGGGACTCCGCCACCGAGCCTCCCGACGCGCCGGCGGGCCATGGCCGCTTCGATCTCGGCTCGCCCGACGAGCTGCTCGCCTCCATGGGGACGCTGAGCAAATACGACGCAGCCTGCATCAAATGCCACGAGCCGTATCAGCTCCACCAGCCTGCGGCGACGGCGCTCCTGCTCCGCGAATTCTACAACGAGATCGGCTTGGTCCACGCCGGCTCCTGCTCGACCTGCCACAAGGAGCACGACGGACCGGGCAAGATGAAGCTGCCGCCGAGCAACAACTGCCGGAGCTGTCACAACGATCCGAAAAAACTCGCCGAAGGTCTCGTCCTCCTCAAGACCGCCGCGCGCCAGGCTTCGCCGGCCGGGGAAGTGCGCACGTTCAAAGACACCACGCGCAGCGACGGTGTTCGGCGTTTCATCCCGCCCCGCGCGGCGCCGCACCAACCGGTTGCGTTTGACTCCTTCGCCACGAATCATCCGCCCTTCGGCTACGAGCAGGCGAACCTGCTCGACCCCGCGCACATCAAATACAACCACTCGCGCCATCGCCAGACGGAGGTCGTCGGCGCGAACCACGAGCAGCAGATCGACTGCATCCAGTGCCACAAGCTCGGGCCCGACGGCATCTTCATGCAGCGGGTCGACTTCAACAACGACTGCCGGCGCTGCCATTCGCTGACCTTCGATCCCGAGGTGCCCGAGATGGAAATCCCGCACGGGCGGCCCGAAGACGTGCGCGGCTTCCTGCGCAGCCTCGCCACCAATTACCTCAACATCGGGCGCGACAAGCGCCACCTGCCGAACGACCAGCTCGAGGGCTTCGTGCGCGGCCGCCTGGACGACCTGACCAAGCAGCTCCAGCCGTTTATCAATTCCAATGTCAACGCGGCGGTCGCGCTCGAGCGGCGCATCTTCTATGTGGGCGACACGACGGCCACGCAGCGGATCACGACCAAGAGCAACACCACGCAGTCGTTCCCGGCCTGCGCGAAGTGCCACACCATCCCCGAGACGAGCCCCGGCGTGCTGCCCGTTGTCACGCCGACGAACATCTCCGACCGCTGGCTGACGCGCGGCCCCTTCACGCACGCGCCGCATCTGCACATGCTCTGCTACGACTGCCACGCCGCCGCGCTCGGCAGCACGAAGACGAGCGATATTCTGATGCCGGCCAAAGCGCTCTGCGCCGACTGCCATCGCCCGCTCAAGCAGAAGCCGGAGGACCCGGCCGTCGCGGCCCGTCCGCTCGCGGAGAAGAACGCCCAGCTCGTGGCGCAGCAGCGCAAGGAAGGCGGCATCACGGCGGAATGCCAGGACTGTCACGGCAAGTTCCACGCGCCGGCCGGGGCGGCGGTGTATGCACGGCAGGTGAAGTGACGGGGTGCGCGGAGTGAGGCGCTCCACGGGAGCGGTGAGGTTGAAATGTGGCGCGAAGCGTCGCTTGGCCTCGGGTAGGGCGGGCGTCCCGCCGGCCCCGGCGGGCATCTTGCCCGCCTCGATTATCTTCGGAAGCGGCTCGGAAAGGCTGCTAATCGCGTCGGGCGAAGACGCCCTCCGTGGCGGGCGGGACGCCCGCCCTACCCGAGGCCCCTGCACCGCCGGTGGCGGAGTCGCTCCTAATAAAACGCGTCGCGCAATCTTCTAAACTGAGCGAGGATCGTCACTGCGAGATTCCATTCAGCACCCCAATCCAGATGAACATCCAAAGCCAAAAATGGCTCCTGAGCCGCCGGCACTTCCTCCGCGGAGCCGGGGTCATGCTGGCCCTGCCGCTACTCGATTGCATGCGCCCGGCGCGCGCCTCCGCGGCCGACAAGGTGCTGAATCCGAAGCGCAGCGTGTTCATCTACCTGCCGAATGGCGTGAACACGGTGGACTGGCAGATCCGCGAGGCCGGCGCCGACTACCAGCTCTCCGCGCCGCTGGAGTCGCTGGAAAAACATCGCGCCCAGATTACGCCGATCAGCGGGCTCCATCATCCGAACGGGCTCGGCAATCATCACAACTGCCAATCGATCTGGCTCACCGGCGGGAAGATCGGCGCGGCGGTGCGGAACACGATTTCGGTCGATCAGCTCATGGCGCAAGTCACCGCGCCGGTGACGCGCTATTCTTCGCTGGAGCTCAGCAACCAAGGGGCGTCGCTCGCGCGCAATGCGGACGGCATTCAACTCCCCGCGCTGAGCAGCCCGGGCGTCGCGTTTCGCGAGATGTTCGAGGACCCGAAGGGTGGCATCGCCAGGCAGCGGCGCGGGTACCAGCGGCGTGGGAGCATCCTCGACGCGATCATCGACGAGGCGGACAGCCTCAACCGCCAACTCGGCAACGAGGACCGCGGCCGGCTGGAGCAATATCTCACCGCGGTACGCGAGGTCGAAGTGCGCACTGAGCGTTCCGACAAATGGCTCGACACGCCGCGCCCGAAAATCGCACCCGGCGACGTCACGCATCTGAACCGCGATGTCTCGCTCCAGATGCTCGGCGATTATCTGCGGACGATGTACGACCTCATCGTGCTGGCCTTCCAGACGGACATGACGCGCGTCGCCACCTTCAGCACGGGCTCGGAAGGACAGGGGCCGGCCATCCCCGAGATCGGCGTGAAGCAGGACCGCCACTCGCTGTCGCATCACAACGGCAACATCGAGCTCATGAAACAGCTCCGGGAAAGCGACGCCTTCAACGTCGCGCAGTTCAGCTATTTCCTCGACCGGCTGAGCGAGGTGAAAGACGCCGACGGCCCGCTGCTCGACACCACGATGGCAATGTACGGAAGCGGCATGGCGTACGGCCACAGCCACGGCAACGCCAGTCTGCCGATCGTCCTCGCCGGCGGGAGCAAGCTCGGCTTGAAGCACGGGAAGCACGTCGATTTCAACCTCACCAAGGAGTTCCTCGGCTACGACGCGCACAAGGGGATTTACCACAACCCGATCAACGACAAGGCGCGGCTCAGCAACGTGCTGCTCACGCTGGCGCAGAAGATGGATGTGCCGGCGGAGAAATTCGCCGACAGCCTGGGGGTCCTCTCCGAGGTCGTGGCGTAGCGGTAGGTCTTAATCTTACTCCTGCTCCTGCTCCTGATCGAAATCCGCTTGCGACCACGGAGCAGGAGCAGGAGCAGGAGCAGGAGCAGGATTTTGCTCAGCGCGAACGCATGAAGGGTTTGGACGACCACTGACGTAGGAGCCTGAGGAAGATTCCTCGCTTCCGCGCTCCTCTTTTGGCCAGGGAACCGGTAGTGCATTCTTCCATGCACAAAGTCCTCATCATCATCGGCGACGCCACGGAGACGGTCGACACGCTTTACCCATTTTACCGGCTGCGCGAAGGCGGCTACACGCCGGTGGTCGCCGCGCCGGAGAAGCGCCGCTACAACATGGTGATGCACGAGGTGAAGCCCGGCTGGACGATCACGCGCGAGTGGGAAGGTTACACGATCGAGGCGGACATCGCGTTCGCGGACATCCGGCCCGAGGAGTATCTCGGCATCTTCTTCAGCGGCGGGCGGGCGCCCGAGTACATTCGCGACGACGAGGATCTCATCCGGGCGACGCAGTGGTTTTTTGCCAACAACAAGCCGATCGCGAGCGTCTGCCACGGCGTGGAAATTCCGGCGCGCGCCGGCTGCGTGAAGGGCCGCAAGATGGCGACGGTGGCGAAGTGCCGGTTCGATCTGGAAGTCTGTGGCGGCATCTACGTAAACGAGCCGTGCGTGGTCGACGGCAACTTGGTGAGCGGCCGGACCTTCCACGATCACGGCCACTACATGGGCGCCTGGATGGCGCTGCTCGATGCGGAACGGGCGAAGAGGTAGGCGCTTCGCGGTCCACGAAAACACGAAAGACACGAAAAAGGGCCTCGGAAGGCTGCAAGGCCTACGAATGACATGAGGCGGGGCTGCCGCAACCGTTTGGGTGATGAGTCGCCGCCTGCAACTTCCTTTGCGTTCTTTGTGATCTCTGCGGTTTCTCCCAACTGTCTATCAACCACAAAGAACGCAAAGAACGCAGAGCTGGCGACTCGCCGTCGAAAACTTCTTGTTCTGAGTCAAAGAAAGCGACCCGTAGTAGTACGAATCAGACGAATCTGAAGGCTGCGGAATCTGTGATTCGTAGGCAAAATCCGGCGGGCCCGTTTGCTTCCCCTTTTTCGTGTTTTTCGTGTCTTTCGTGGACAAGCGAAGCGCCTCTCAGTTTCGGGCTGTGCAGTGGCGAAGTCGGAAAGAGATTGCGCAAACGGCGGTTTGGCTTTCTTTTGACCGGCTTCCGCCATGCCTCGTTTCCGCCGTTCTTTTCTCCTGCCGCTCCTCGCTCTCGTTTTCATGGCGCCTTCGCGCGCCGGGGCGCAGGGCGCCGCGGCTTACGTCACCATCGACAACGCCACCGGCCATGTGCTCGCCGGCTCGGCCCCCGACAAGAAACTCCAGATCGGCAGCCTGACGAAGATCGCGACCGCCATGGTGGTGCTCGATTGGAAGGAGGCGAAGGGACAGGATCTCAATCAAATGGCCACGGTGTCGGCGGCGGCGGAGGCGATCCCGGTGCTCGGGGGCGCGATCAACTTTCACGCGGGTGACCAGGTCTCGCTGCTCGATCTGCTGTATGCGGCACTGTTGCAGTCGGACAATCGCGCGGCGCAGACGCTCGCCGAGCACGTCGGCCGCTCGTTTGGCGAGGCGGACTCGGTGGTGGCTTTCGTGAAGCAGATGAACGCGCTCGGCCGCAAGGTCGGGATGAAGAACACGCGTTTCTTGAACCCGCACGGGCTCGACGACACGGAGCGCTCGGCACCCTTCTCGACCGCCGCGGATCTCGCCGAGCTCACGCGCTACGCGATGGATCGGCCGGCGTTCCGTTTCTACGTCTCGCAAAAGGAGCGGAAGATCAGCGTCGGCGGGCAGCCCTATGTACTGCGCAACACGAATGAGCTGCTCGGGGTCGAGAAGATCGACGGCGTGAAGACCGGCACCACGCGCAAGGCGGGCCAGTGCATCATCGTCTCCGCTGCGCGTCCGCCGGAGAGCCGGCAGGAGGGCGAGAAGTTCATCATCACGCCGCGGCGGATCACCGTCGTGGTGCTCGGTGCGGCGGAACGTTTCGGCACCGCGCGCGCGCTGCTGGCGAGCGGCTGGCAGCGCTACGACGAGTGGGCCGCGGCGGGGCGACCGAGCGGGGCGCCGAAGAAAAAGTAGGGGACGTTCACGCGATTCAGGTTGTAGCCACGGCCCTGTGGGCCGTTTGGACGTCGCAAGCAAACGGTGATTGAATGCACCGTTCGCGGTAACCCCTGTCCGCCGCCTGCTCGTCGAGCGCAGACGGCCACAGGGCCGTGGCTACAACCTGAGTCGCAGCTCACGCCATGCGAAATTCCAGCTCCTGCGCACCGGGAATGAAGCTCCGCGCGCGGTTACGGATTGGGTGTCGAGATCTCGCCACTTTCCTTCGGAGCCTGCGGGGCCGAGAGTTCGACGATGGTCGGTTGCTCCACCGCTCCCGCCGGCTGCTCTTCGCTCAGAAACTCCATCGAAGGCAGCGGCTGATCGCCGGGGCTCGCGGTTTCGGATTCCAGCGCGTTTGAGACGTGCGTGTGCTCGGAACCGGGATCCAGCGGGACGAGTTCGCCGGTCCCCGTGGCGGCCGGGACGCCGGTGAGCGGCGCCAGGCTGCCAAAGTCGGACGTCTCCGCGGTCGTGGTGATGACCTCCATCGCCTGGCTCGATCCGCCGGCGGTGAGGTTCTCAGCCGGCGCGGAGACCAGCTCGTTCGACTGCGACGTGAGCTGCGACTCCTCGACCGGGACGGGGGAGGCTTGCGAAAAGGTCGGCTCTTCGGTGAGCATGGGAGTGGGGCTTTCGGGTTGCGGCGGCGTTTGGGTTGGCGGCTCGGGCTGCGTGGCCGCGGGTCTCGGCGGGCGTTGGTCGCGGCGATCCGGGCGCTCGGGACGCGCCTTCGGGTCGGTGCGCTTGCCGCTGCCCTGTCGCGTCGTCACCTCGGCGAGGGCGGCTTGCTCGGCTTCGCGCTCCGCTTCGGGTGAATCGTCGGACCGGCCCGGTTTGGCCGCTCCGCCCTTGGGCTGGAGACCGCCGGGAGGGAGCGGGAGATCGATCGCCCCATCGTGAAACTCCAGCACGTGGCCGGCGTGGGCCAGGTAGTGGAAATCACGCGCCATCGCGGCCTTTTGCTCGGCCATCTCGGGAGCGTCGACTTGCTCGCCGAGGATCTTCACCGCGAGGTCGCGGCGATTGAGGCGCGGCGTTTCATCCACGGCGTTGAGGATCGCCTGGATGCCGTCGGAGATCGCCTGGCCGGTCTGATACCGCACCGGCTTGACCGCGGAGATGTAGAGGATGCGCTTCCGGTGTTTGAAGAAATGCAGCCCCGCCTCGACGAAGTACGGGCGGAGGTGATTGACGAGATTCACCGGGAAGCCGCGCTCGCGTTCCCACGCGTCGCGCACGCTGTACGAGATGCTGCGATCAGGGATTTCGCGGCTCGCCTGGCCGCTGCACTCCAGCGCCGTGCCGGATTTCACCAGGTCCGGCAGGTAGGTCTTGCGGAAGTGCGCCTCGACCTCGGGGACGGTCTTGAAGGTGATCGGCTCCTCCTCCAGCAGCGTCACGTAGGTGGTCGTGGAGCGCGCCTGTTCCTTCCACTCGGCGATCGATTGCTCGTCATTCAGAATTTGCACTTCGTCGCGCATGAATTCCGGGAACGACATGCGGCGCGAGAAGCCCTCCTCGTAGAGCCGGCGCAGCGTCGGCTGATAGGCGTGGTAGTTCGTCGGCCCGATAATGGGGCCGCCGCCGCGCAGCTTCGCCACGTTGCTGAAGTTCCCCTTGATCGGCTCGCCCTCCACGATCTCCTCTTTGTAATACTTGGAGCGCTCGGCGAAAAACGCCGCGCGCTCGAGCGAGGCGCGATCGAACGAGATCGGGCCGTCGCCCAACTGGTGGAGCGGGACGTCGGGATTGTCCGAAGTGATGCGCACGCGATGGCGTTCCGGGCGCTCCAGGAAGAGCCGGCCGGTGCCGAAGAGCGGGTAGGCGCGGCCGCTCTGCTTGATCTGTTTCGCGATGGAGAGAGCGCCGCCGGGGTCCGGCAGAAACTCGACGCGGACCTGTGCGGGCGGCGGCAGGGGGCGCGGCGGACGGTCGTCCTCGCGCCGGGGACCACGGTCGTCGCGGCGCGGGCCGCGATCGTCACGACGCGGTCCACGGCCTTCACCGGGGCGATCGCCACGCGGGCCGGCGCCGGGGCCACCCGGTCGGGGGCCGGAACCGCGCCGCTCGCCGGGGCCGCCGGGGCCGCCGCGTCCACCGGGGCGCGGACCGCCGGGACCGCCCGGACGGCGTCCGGGGCGATCGCCACGGTCGCCGAAGGAGCGCTCCTTCGTGGAAGGGCCCTCGTAGTCGGCGTACTTCTGCGTGGGGGCGCTTTCTTTCAGCCAGTCAGGCAGAAATTTCAGGTCAAATTCGAGAGGCGAGTCACTCATAGCGGGGGCGGTAAAATATCCAGCAAAGTCCCGCTGGCGAGCGCTGAATTCCATTTGTCGCGGGGGGCGCGAAAAAAAGGACCAATTAGTTGTTGCCATCGGGAGGGGGCGATTCTAAAGCAGACCCCCAACCGAAGCAAAAACCACCAACCGCACTACCCGCTTTTTATGTCCGACAAATCGATCGAGGAAAAAGTCAAAGATATCATTGTCGAGCAGCTCGGCGTGAACCCCGAGCAAGTCACCTCCGAGGCCTCCTTCATCGAGGACCTGGGCGCCGACTCGCTGGACACCGTGGAACTCGTCATGGCCTTTGAGGAGGAATTCAACGTGGAAGTCCCCGATGAGGACGCCGAGAAGCTCCAGACCGTCGGCCAGGTGGTGAAGTACATCGACGAGAAGACCGCGAAGTAGCGGCCCCTTCCCGCACAGCTTTCCGCTCTCGTAGTGGAGGAAAAGGCACGGCGTTCGCGTTGTGCCTTTTTTGTGCCGTGGGAGCGCAGGCATCCCTGCCGGCGAGTCGCCGCGCCGTCTTCTTCCTTGGGAGGCGATGCCCGGCGGCCAGCCGGGCGAAGATTGGCGAAAAAAAACAGACAACTTTGCCGGGGCAGAGGCGTTTCTACTCTGCATGAAACTGCTCACCATGAAACTCACCACATCTCTCCTCATCCTTCTCAGCACCTGCGCGCTCTCGCTCGCCGAAGACCCCAAGCCCGCTCCCGGAGCCGGCGGCGCCCGCCCCGGCCGTGGCGGCGGCGCACCCGACCCGGCCGCCCGCGCCGAGCGCCTGAAGACCGAACTCGGTCTCACCGACGACCAGACCGCCAAGATCAAGGCCATCTATGAGAAGGACCAGGCGAAGAACGGAGAAGAACTGAAGAAGCTCCGCGAGGACACCACCCTGTCGCGCGAAGACAAGGGGAAGAAAATGCGTGAGATCTTCGCCGCCACCGCAGAGGAGATCAAACCGATCCTCACCCCCGAGCAGCAGACCAAGTGGAAGGAAGCGCAGGAGAAGCGCCGGGCGGAAGGCGGCCGTGGCGGAGCGCGCGGTGCGAAGCCCGGAGAGGGCGCGGCGAAACCCGAAGCCAAGGCCGAGGCGAAGTAATTCTCAGTTCGACAGTGCAATTCGAAACCATCCGGGCGCCGGGCGCCCGGATGGTTTTTTCTTGCGGTGGCGGCGCGCGGCTTATTTCGCCCGCACCTTCACCAAACTAAACCGCTCGTCGAACCTCCCGTGGTTGTGGGCGCGGCAGCAGGCGAGGCACGCGGCTTTCTTGCGCAGTGGGCGGACGCGGTCGAGCTGCTTGCCGCACGCGGGACAGCGGTAGCGATGCGGGCGCGCCACTTGGCGGCGGGGCAGGGGCAGCGTGTGACAGCGGGTCTCTTCATGCAGGCCGAGGTCCAGACAGGCGCGGCGCCACTCCGGCCCATGCGGCGCGATCCGGCGGCGGCCGGCGCGCTCGTGGGCGAGCAGATGCGCGACTTCATGGAGCAGCGTGCGATCGATCTCGGCGTCGCCAAACGCGATGAGTCGGGGGTTCAACGTGACCCGCGCCTGGCCGGGGTAGGCCATGCCGGCGGTGCTCCGCATGCGGGTGTTCCAGCGAACCGTGAGCCGCTCCGCCAAGGCGGCATGCCCGAGGGCGATGAGCAACCCCTGCGCGCGCTCCTGCAGCGGGAGCGCGCTGACTTTGCGGGGTGGCGGCTCGGGTTCAACGGCCGCGGGCGCCGGTGGCGGCGGAGCGGGTGTGGCCGGCGGCGTTTTCGGCGGCTCCCAGAGGCGGCGGAAGAAGTCGAGTTGCATCTCAGTGGCGTTGCATCCGCTCGACCGTACGCCCGACCGCGGCCACGGTTTCCTCGATTTCCGCCTCCGTGGTTCCCCGCCCGAGCGAGAGGCGCACGG
Organism: Chthoniobacteraceae bacterium; assembly: GCA_035997375.1. Taxonomy (GTDB): domain Bacteria; phylum Verrucomicrobiota; class Verrucomicrobiia; order Chthoniobacterales; family Chthoniobacteraceae; genus DASYIS01. The sequence continues at coordinate 1,405 of DASYIS010000230.1, read as the reverse complement.
TCGATTTCGCGTGCTCCGGCGCGACGCCCATCGCGAGGAGCACGTGCGACGGGAGCACGCTGCCGACCATGCACGCGGAGCCGCTCGAGGCGCAGACGCCTTCGAGGTCGAGATTCATGAGCAGGCTCTCGCCCTCCAGGCCGGGGAAGGTGACGTTCAACGTATTGGCCAGCGCGGCCTCTGGCGCGCCGTTGCGCACGGCGGCGGGCAAGACCTCGCGCACGCCGGCCCACAAGCGGTCGCGCAACGCGGCCTCGCGCCGCTGCTCCGCCTCCATGTCCACGAGCGCGTACTCCGCGGCCGCCGCCATGCCGGCGATGGCTGCGGCGTTCTCCGTCCCCGCACGGCGCTCGCCTTCGTGCGAGCCGCCGACTTGCAGCCGCTCGATGGAGATGCCCGCGCGCAGGTAGAGCAACCCCGCGCCCTTGGGACCGTAGAATTTGTGAGCTGCAAACGAGAGCGCGTCGTAGTCGCGAGCGTCGATCGCTTCCTTCCCGAAGGTCTGGATCGCGTCGCTGTGGACGAGCACGCCACGCTGCCGGCAGAGCCGCGACGCCTCGGCGATGGGCTGGCGCGTGCCCGTTTCGTTGTTGGCGGACATGAGCGAGACCAGCGTCGTCTCCGGCGTGAGCGCATCTGCCAGTTGCTGGAGATCGATGCGCCCGCCGCGGTCCACCGGCAGGCGCGTGACGCGGAAGCCCTCGCGCTTCTGCAGGGTGTCGAAGGCGTGGAGCACCGCGTGGTGTTCGGTCGCGCACGTGACGAGGTGTTTGCCCTGGCCGGCGCGCGCGCGGGCGAGGCCGAGGATGGCGAGATTGTCGGACTCCGTGCCGCCGGCGGTGAAGATCAGCTCGTGCGATTTCGCGTGGAGCAGGCGGGCGAGCGAGTCGCGCGCGAGGTCGATCGCCGCACGGGCCTCGCGCCCCGCCCGGTGAATGCTCGAGGGGTTGCCGAAGACCTCATCGAGATGCGGCAGCATCGCCGCGCGCGCGGTCGCGCAGAGCGGCGTGGTGGCGTTGTAATCGAGGTAGATCACGCCGCTCAGATGACCCAGTCGTTGCCGTCGGCCCCGCTCATCAGCTCGCCGTGTTTGTCCTTGTCGAGGATTTGCAGCGCCGTGTCCTGAAGCAACACGAGCGACCGCGGCGGCACGCTGTGGGTGAGGAAAACGCTGGCCGCCAGCGTGCTTCCCGCGCCGACGACGGTGTCACCGCCCATGACCGTGGCGCCCGCGTAAATGGTGACCCGGTCCTGCAACTCCGGGTGGCGCCGCTTGCCCCGCAGCGCCTGTCCGCCGGCCAGCGAGCGCGCGATGAGCGAGACGCCCTGGTAGAGCTTCACGTGCTGCCCGATGATCGACGTCTCGCCGATGACGACGCCGGTCCCGTGATCGATAAAGAAGTAG
>DASYIS010000229.1:0-26921 GCA_035997375.1 Chthoniobacteraceae bacterium | reverse complement strand
GATCGAACTCGACGAGCTGCCCGAGGTAGAAGAACGCGGTGAAGTCCGAGCAGCGGCCGGCCTGCTGCATGTTATGCGTCACGAGGACGATGGTATAGCGTTGCTTCAACTCCTGGATCAACTCCTCGACCTTGCCGGTGGCGATCGGGTCGAGGGCGGAACACGGCTCGTCCATCAGCAGGACCTCCGGCTCCATGGCGACGGCGCGGGCGATGCAGAGGCGCTGCTGCTGGCCGCCGGAGAGCGAGATGCCGGGGCGGTTCAGGTCGTCTTTCACCTCGTCCCACAGCGCGGACATGCGGAGCGCCTTTTCCATGTGCTCGTTGAGCACACCGCGGCTCCGCACGCCGTTCAGGCGCAGGCCGGCGACCACGTTTTCCGCGATCGACATGGTGGGAAAGGGATTCGATTTCTGGAACACCATGCCCACCCGCCGGCGCACGGTGGCGGCGTCCACTTTCGATCCGTACAGGTCCTCCCCCCGGAAGAGAATCTGCCCCGTGGTGCGCGCGCCGGGCGTGAGTTCGTGCATCCGATTGAGGCAGCGGAGAAACGTCGATTTCCCGCAGCCGCTCGGCCCGATGATCGCCGTGATGTGGCGCGAGAGGATGTCGAGATTCACCTTCTTCACCGCCTCCTTCTCGCCGTACCAGACCGAGAGGTCGCGGGTGACGAAGGCCGCCTCGGCCGCGGCGCGCGTCGGGCCGTTCGAGGCCGTGGCCGTTGAAGTGGGAGTGAGTGCGGTCGTCATGAGGTCAGGTGCCTTTTCCCCGCGTGAGGAGGCGGACGATAAGGTTCACGAAAAAAGTCATGCAAACAAGGACGAGCGCACCCGCCCACGCCTGCTGCTGCCACTCTTTGTAGGGCGAGATGGCATAGGTGAAAATTTGCAGCGGCAGCGCGGCGATGGGCTGGGTGATGCTGTCGTTCCAAAAGCGATTCCCAAACGCGGTAAAGAGGAGCGGCGCCGTCTCCCCGGAGACGCGCGCGAGGGCGAGGAGCACGCCGGTGACGATCCCCTTGAGCGCCGTGCGCATGACGATCTGCGTGATCACGCGCCACTGCGGAATCCCAAGCGCGAGCGCGGCCTCGCGGTAGCCGCCGGGCACGAGGCGCAGCACCTCCTCGGTCGTGCGCATGATCAGCGGGATCATCATCAAACCGAGCGCGAACCCGCCGGCCAGCGCGGAGAAGCCATGGAAGGGAACGACAACCAAACCATAGGCGACGACTCCCCAGATGATCGACGGCACGCCGTTGAGAATATCGGCGATCAGCCGCAGCAGCCAGTTCAGGCGCGCGGTGCCGTACTCGGAAAGATAGACGCCACCGAGCACGCCGGCCGGGACGCCGAGACAGGCCGCGAGACCGAGCAATTCAAACGTGCCGACAATGGCGTTGGCCATGCCGCCCCCGCTTTCGCCGACCGGCTTCGGCAATTGCGAGAAGAAGGCCCAGTTGACTGCTGAAAATCCCTGGTGCAGCAGGTGGGCGAAGACGAGCGCGAGCGGCGCGACCGTGGCGAGCGCGCCGGCGCAGCAGAGCACGACCACGAGGCCGCTCTTGAACTTCCGCCATTGATATTGGTCCGCAGCCATGAAAATCAGGCGCGCGCCGGCGCCCGGCCGCCGAAGCCGCGAAGCAGCAGTTGCGCAAAGAGGTTGATCACGATCGTGACCGCCAGGAGCACGAGGCCGAGCTCGATCAGCGCCGAGGTATAAGTCGCGGTGGTCGCTTCGTTGAACTCGTTGGCGATGACGCTGGCCAGCGTGTAGCCGGGGGCGAGGAGCGACTTCGCGATCTCCGGGCGATTGCCGATGACCATCGTGACCGCCATCGTCTCGCCGAGCGCGCGGCCGAGGCCGAGCGTGACCGCGCCGAAGAGTCCCTTGCGCGCATAGGACAGCACCGCGATCCGCGTCACTTCCCAACGCGTGGCGCCGAGCGCATACGCAGCCTCGCGCTGGAGGTTCGGGACCGAGCGCAGGATCTCCCGCGAGATGGAGGTGATGATCGGCAGGATCATGATCGCGACGATGATGCCGCCGGCGAGCATGCTCACGCCATAGACCGGCCCCGCGAAGAGCGGAGACCAACGGCCGGTGGCGGCCGAGAGCCACGCGAACGGCCCGTCGCGCAAATACGGGACCATGACGAAGATGCCCCACAGCCCGAGGATGACGCTCGGAATCGCGGCCAGCATTTCGATCAGCGAGACGAGCGGCTGGCGCATCCATTGCGGCGCCATTTCCGTGAGGAAAATGGCGGTCCCGATGCTCAGCGGCACCGCGATGAGGAGCGCGATGATCGACGAGACGAGCGTGCCGAAAATGAACGGCAACGCGCCATATTTCTCCTGGACCGGATCCCACTCCGAGCTGGTGAGGAAGCTCACGCCGAACTTCGCGCGCGCCAACTGCGACCCGTGCCACAGCTCCCAACCGACGAGCACAACCAGCACGATGAGCGAAAACGCCATCGCGACGGTGACCCAGCGGAACAGCGTGTCGCCGTAGCGGGAAGGCGGCGGCAGCAGCCCGGCATTCGGCGGCACCGCAAGTGCGGCGGCGGGTGGATTCATCGGCGGTAAGAATCGGCGAGCGACCGGAATTTTTGCCTACGAATCACACGAATGGGGCACGAATGGAACGTCGCGGAGCAGTTCCTTCAAGGCTCGTGAGCCTTGAGTGCGATCTTCAGGATTCGTGTGATTCGTAGGCAACTCAGGGTTAGAACTTAATCGTGTCGATGCGCTGGAGGACGCGGGTGCGCAACGCATCCGGCAGTGGTGCGTACTCCAGGGGGGCGGCCATCTTTTCGCCGTCGTTCAGCATCCATTTCAGGAACTCGACGAGCTTCTTCCCTTTGGCCGCGTCCTTTTGCTGCTCATAGACGAGCAGCCAGGTGACGCCGGAAATCGGGTACGCGCCCGGGCCGGGGGGATTCACCATGGAGAAGCGGAAATCGTCCGGGATCTCGGCGCCGGCGAGCGCGGCGGTGACCGACGCGACACTCGGCGTCACGAACTCGCCCGCCTTGTTCCGGATCGAGGCGACGGGCATCTTGTTTTGCTGCGCGTAGATGAGCTCGACGTAGCCGATGTAGCCGGGGGAATTCTTCACCTGGCCGGCCACGCCTTCGTTCCCCTTGGCGCCGACGCCGACGGGCCATTTCACCGAGGTCCCCTTCCCCGCGGCGGCGAGCCACGCGGGGCTCACGGAGCTCAGGTAATCCGTGAAAACAAACGAGGTGCCGCTGCCGTCGGAGCGATGGACCACGACGAGCTCGTCGGGGGGCAACGTGGCTTGCGGGTTCAGTTTGGCGATCGCCGGATCGTTCCACTTGTTGATCTCCCCGAGGAAGATTTTCGCCACCGTTTCGCCATCGAGCTTCAGGCTCGTGATCCCCGGCGAGTTGTAGGTGATCACCACCGCGCCCGCGACCGTCGGGATGTGCAGGATCTTGGCGGGCGCTTTCGAGAGGCTCTCGTCGCTCATCGGGCCGTCGGAAGCGCCGAAGTCGACCGTCTGCTCAACGATCTGCTTCTGCCCGCCGCCCGAGCCGATGGACTGGTAATTGAACCGCACTGTGTCATCGACCTTCGTGTAAGCGTCGAACCACTTGGAGTAGATCGGGTACGGGAACGTGGCGCCAGCCCCGTTGATGGAGATGGCCGGCGCCGAAGGCTTGCAGCCGGTGGCCGCCAGGGCGAAAGCCGACAGAACGAGCAGACCGCGACCGAGGGGCTTGAGCAAAGAGAGAGATGGCATGACGGATGGATGATCCCACGCGATTGTTACGATTGTGTGGCAGCCGTGCTACTTCGGAGTGAAGTTCGGCGGCAACGGCCCTCAACTCGCCCGGACGAGTCCCGCGAAAGCGCTGCGGTAGACGCAGAGGAGAAAGAGCGACAGCACGGAAACGACCACCGCCGGGATCGCGTGCATCACGTCATGATCGAGGAAGAGGTGGTAGAACGCGATGTTGACGACCACTGGACCGATCAGCAAAAGACCGAGCGGGGTGAAGCGACCGCCGATCAGCAGAAGCACGCCGCCGACGATCTCAAAAGCGGCGACGCCGAGCATATAGTGGCTTTCGCCGAGCGCCCGGTTGAAATCGCCGGCCAGACCCGCTGGAAGCTCCTGGCTTGGCATAAAGTGGAACGCCATCAGGAAAGCCATCGTCCCAAAGAGGAGGAAGGCGAGGCCCAGGAGGACGCGGACGATGGTGGCGGCGATTTTCATGGCGGAGAGAGTTGGTGGGCGACTCTTGCGTAGACGAGCGCGAACGAAAAGCAGAACTTCCGGCCTTCAGCGGCGGGCGGCCCGAAATGAAGATTCCGTAACTTTCCTGTTGCCATCCAAGTGGTTTTGCGTATCTTCGAAATCCTTCCCCCTACACAGAAGATGCCTCTCCGGTTTTGCTGGAGAGGCATTTTCATTTCACGGCGGGGCGCGCCACTGTGAAAAGGCCGTCATTTCACAGGTGGCGGCGAAGATGATGATGACGCCGGGGTTGTTCAGGGTAAGCTCCCCGCTCTTTCTCGCATGCCTTGGTTCCACTTCAGCCCGTCCGACTTCGCGCTCGCTTTTCTCAGCGTGCTTTTCGAGGGCATCCCGTTTCTCCTCCTCGGCTCGCTGATCTCGGGGCTGGTCGATGTCTTCGTCTCGTCGGAGCGCTTGAGCCGGCTCCTGCCGAGGAACCCATTGGCGGCGGTGCTCCTCTCGGGCGGCCTGGGTCTGATCTTCCCGATGTGCGAATGCGGGAGCGTCATCGTCATCCGGCGCTTCATTCGCAAGGGCCTGCCGCTCTCGTGCGCGGTCACCTACATGCTCGGCGCGCCGATCGTCAGCCCGGTCGTGGCGCTGAGCACCTACGCGGCCTTCAGCGGACGCAACCCGTGGATAATGACCTCGCTGCGCCTCGGCCTCGGCTACGCGATCGCCGTGATCGCGGGGCTGATCATGGCACGTTTCGATCCCGCCGCCATCCTCCAGCCGGGGATGGTCGCCGACGCGCCGACCAAGCGTTCCGGGTTGCGCTTCGCGGCGGCGCCGGCCGCCACCAACGGCGAGGCGCGCGATTTTGCCGAGATCGCGATGGAGGCGAGCTTCCCGAAAAAGCTCCTGCTCGCGGTCCAGTCCGCCACCGCGGATTTCCTGGACGTCGCGTTCTTTTTCATCATCGGCTGCGGCATCGCGAGCGTCTTCAACACGGCGGTCAATCAGCAGATCATCCAGGTATTCGCAACGATGCCGCTGCCGGCGATTCTCGTGATGATGGCCCTCGCTGCGGGCCTCGCGCTCTGCTCGACCACGGATGCCTTCGTCGCCGCCAGCTTCACGGCGTTTCCGCTTTCGGCGAAGCTCGCCTTTCTCGTCTTCGGCCCGGTCTTCGACCTGAAGCTCTTCTGGCTCTACGGACTCATCTTCAAGCGCCGCGTCGTCGTCGCGCTCTCGATCGCCTTGTTCGTGGTCATCGCATTTCTCTGCTGGCAGTTGTCGGCACTGAACTTGTAACCAAGGAAAGCCGGAACCAAAAGGCGGAGTTGGGGGCTGGAACGTACGCCAGTTCTCGTTCAAATGTGTAGAGGCGGCTCTCCTCTGAGCCTAAGGCGAACGAGGGTGCCGCCTCACTTCTCTTGGGGGTCTCCAGTGGCAGAAACGCCCAATAAAAGCGCAGACTTATCTGAACGTTAGTCGCGCGGGCGACGCTCAAGGAATTGGAGGCGGCACCCTCGTTCGCCTTAGGCTCAGAGGAGAGCCGCGCTCTACACACGATTGGAGCGCTTCGCGCAGCTCCGCGCCTCCGCCGGTTCCACCCGCTCGATCGCCCCCCAAACGCGCGCGGCCCGGAAGGTGCTTGGTGAGGTCGCACCCATGATCATCACGCGCTCCCCTCTTCGTATCACCCTCGGTGGCGGCGGCACCGATCTCCCCTCGTATTATCAGGAACACGGCGGGTTTCTCCTCGCCGGGGCGATCGACCAATACGTCTACATCACGCTCCACGAGACGTTTGAGCAGGAGCTCATCGTCAAATACTCGCGCCTCGAGCGCGTCCGCAAGAGCGAGCAGGTCGAGCATCCGATCGTCCGCGAGGCGCTGCTCATGTCGGGCTTGCTCAAACCGCACCTCGAGATCACCTCGATGGCCGACATCCCCGCCGGCTCGGGGCTTGGGTCGTCCGGCTCCTTCACCACCGCGCTGCTGAAGGCGCTGCACGCGTACAAAAAGCAGGTCTCCAACGCCGGCGAGCTGGCCGAGCAGGCTTGCGAGATCGAGCTCAACCGGCTCCGCGAGCCGATCGGCAAACAGGACCAGTACATCGCCGCGTACGGCGGGGTGACCTCGCTGGAATTCGCGCGCGACGGCAGCGTGAAGGCCGCGCCACTCGCGCTCTCGGAAGAGACGATGTACAATTTGCAGGACAATCTGCTCCTCTTTTTCACCGGCTACACGCGCTCCGCGTCCAACATTCTCAAGGAGCAGGACGTGAAGACGAAGCAGTCGGATTCCAGCATGGTCGACAACCTCCACTTCGTGAAAGAGCTCGGCCTCCAGAGCAAGCAGCTCCTGGAGAACGGCGACCTCCCGGCCTTCGCGCGGCTGATGGACACCCACTGGCGCCGCAAGAAGGAGCGCTCGCTCAACATGACCAACGGTCCGATCGACCATTGGTACGACCACGCGATGCAGAACGGCGCGCTCGGCGGCAAGCTGATCGGCGCCGGCGGCGGCGGCTTCCTCATGTTCTACACGGAAGACAACACGCGCCTCCGCCGCTCGATGCGGGAATGCGGTTTGCAGGAGGTGCGCTTCCGCTTTGATTTCGAGGGGACGAAGGTGCTCGTGCAAAACTGAGGAGACCCCATGAAAGCGGCCGAAATGGACAGTCGCAAGAAGACGCAGCGCGCAGGCCGAGTGGCGCCGACCGAGTCGCTCCGGCTCAAGCCGCGGTATGGCTTGGTCGCTGATGGCGCGGGAGACCCTCAAGAAATTGGAGGCGGCACCCCTTCGCCTATGCTCAGGGAGAGCCGCCTCTACACAGCAGGTCGATCGCTTCGCTCGTGAAGGACTACCCCGTAGCCATCCTGGCCGGCGGGTTGGCAACCCGCTTGCGGCCGGTGACCGCGACCATTCCGAAGTCGCTCGTGACCGTCGCGGGTGAGCCGTTTCTGGCGCATCAGCTCCGGCTGTTGTACTCGCAAGGCGTGCGCTCGGCGGTGCTCTGCGTCGGCCATCTCGGCGGCATGATCGAGGAGGAATTCGGCGACGGCTCGGCGTGGGGCATCGAGCTGCGGTACAGCCATGACGGCCCCGTGTTGCTCGGCACCGGCGGGGCGCTCGTGCAGGCACTGCCCCTGCTCGGCGAGGCGTTTTTCGTGCTGTACGGCGACTCGTATCTGCCGGTGAGCTACGCGGCGGCGGCCGCGCATTTCGAGCGCGCCGGGAAGCGCGGGCTGATGACGGTCTTTGAAAACGAGAACGCCTTCGACCGCAGCAACGTCTGCTTTCGCGACGGCGAGATCGTCCGCTACGACAAGCGCGTGCAGACGCCGGAGATGCGCCACATCGACTACGGCCTGAGCCTCTTTCGCGCCGAGGCCTTCGCCGGGCGCGCGCCCGGTGAAGCGTTCGACCTGGCCGATCTCCAGCGCGCGCTGGTCGAGGCGGGCGAGATGGCAGGGCACCCGGTGCGCGAGCGCTTTTACGAGGTCGGCTCGCACGCAGGGCTCGCGGAACTGGACGCGCTCCTCGGCAAGAATTTACTGGCGGGAGCCGGTTGACTCAGCGAAACCCACAGGATGGCATACGCGCAACAGCACTTGCGGGAGACCGCCGAAATCCTCCAGCTCCTCAATCCCGATCTCATGGACCGCATGGCCGAAGGGCTGGCGGCGGTGCGCGCGCGCGGCGGGCGGCTCTTCATCCTCGGCGTCGGCGGCAGTGCCGCGAATGCGTCGCACGCGGTGAACGACTTTCGCAAGATTTGCGGCTTCGAGTGCTACGCGCCGACCGACAACATTTCCGAGCTCACCGCGCGCACGAATGACGAGGGGTGGACGAGCGTCTTTGCCGAATGGCTGCGCGGCAGCCGGCTGACCAAGAACGACGGCGTGATGGCTTTCTCCGTCGGCGGCGGCAGCACGGAAAAGAACGTCAGCGCCAACCTCGTCGCCGCCCTGCAACTCGCCAAAGAAATCGGCGCCTCCATTTTCGGGATCGTCGGCAAGGACGGCGGATTCACCGCGACCGTGGCGGACGTGTGCGCGATCGTGCCGACGGTGAACCCGGCGAACATCACGCCGCACCAGGAGGCGTTTCAGGCGGTGCTGTGGCACCTGCTCGTGTCGCATCCGGCGCTGAAGGTGAACGCGACGAAGTGGGAGTCGACGAAGTGAACGCGGGGTGCGCCCGGATGATGGACTGAATGGACGATAATGGACTCGATGGACCGCATGGACGCACACGGCGCGCGACTCCGGCTGTCCATGCAGTCCATATCGTCAATGCAGTCCATCGTCCCTCGCCGATGACTCTTCACCGCGCCGTCTTCCTCGACCGCGACGGCGTGCTGAACGCCGCGGTCGTGCGCGACGGGAAGCCGTACCCACCCGCGCATGTCGGCGAGTTCATCCTGCTCGAGGGCGTCCGCGAGGCCTGCGCGGATCTCAAGGCCGCTGGCTTCCTGCTCATCGTCGCGACCAACCAGCCCGACGTCGGTCGTGGCACTCAAACCCGCGCCACCGTTGAGGCGATGCACGATCACCTCCAGCGCGAGTTGCCGCTCGACCGCATCGAGGTCTGCTACGATCCCGGCGGCGGCGTCCCTTCCCTGGATCGCAAGCCCGCGCCGGGCATGCTGCTCCGCGCGGCGGCGGAGTTGGCGATCGACTTCCGCGCCTCGTACATGGTCGGCGACCGGTGGCGCGATATCGACTGCGGCGCGGCGGCCGGCTGCACGACGGTCTTCATCGACTGCGGGTACGTGGAGGAGCTGCGCACGCCGCCGGATTTCCGTTGTGCAAATCTGCGCGAGGCGGCGGATTGGATTCTCGCGCGAGAGCGAGCGGCTGCCACTTGACTGGCTTCGACGCGCCTGCCGGACCGTGATTTTGCCTACGAATCACACGGATCACACGAATCGGAACAAATGAAAGATGGTCGCTCGGTATTCGATTCGTGTGATTCGTGTGATTCGTAGGCAAAATTCCAAAGCGGGAAACCCGCCGCTTGGCACGCTCGAAGCTATCAGAGATCCCACAATGACTTCGCTCGAATCTCTCCGCGTGAAACTCTATGCCGATGGCGCCGACAAGGCCGGCATGCTCGACCTCTATCGCAATCCCCTCATCCAGGGGATGACCACCAACCCGACCTTGATGAAAAAGGCGGGCATCACCGACTACGAACAATTCGCCCGCGAAGTGCTCGAGACGGTGACCGACAAGCCGATCTCGTTCGAGGTCTTCGCCGACGAATTCCCCGAGATGCGCCGGCAGGCGTTGCGCATGCGCGACTGGCAGGAAAACGTCTACGTGAAGATCCCCGTCAGCAACACGCGCGGCGAGTCCGCGCTCGACCTCATCCGCGGCCTCGCGAGCGACGGGGTGAAGCTCAACGTCACCGCCATTCTCACCGAGCGCCAGATCGCCGGCGTGGCAGGCGCGCTCAATCCGTGGACCCCGTCCGTCGTTTCCGTGTTCGCCGGCCGCATCGCCGACACCGGCCGCGACCCGGTGCCGGTCATGCGCTGGGCGGCCGATCTCTTGCAGCGCCTGCCGAAGGCCGAGCTGCTCTGGGCCAGCGTGCGCGAGGTGCTCAACATCTTCCAGGCCGACGGCTGCGGCACGCACATCGTCACCGCGCCGCACGACATCCTGCGCAAGGCGATCGACCTCAACGGCTACAACCTCGAGCAGCTCTCCGTCGAGACGGTGCAGATGTTCGACCGCGACGCGAAGTCCGCGGGCTTCACCCTCAGCGAGACCATCCCGCTCAGCACGCCCGAGATCCAGCGCTACCAGGTCGCGGCGTAGATCGAAGAAGCTCCAATTTACAAGGCCCAAGGGCCAAATAAGCGCCAAAGCACAAAAGCCAAACAGCGCCCGGCACGCTCACGGTTTGACACTTGGGTTTTGATGCTTGGAGTTTCCGTTCACGGTTTAGCCGGCTCGTACTCGGCCGCGCGGATTTTCAGCTGGTCGATGCGGTGGCGGGTGAAGCCGGTCCGGTTCCATTCGTTGGCCAGCGCCTCGCGCTGTTTCAACCAGAGCGCCTGCTCTTTCTTCACCGCGTCGCGACCGGCGAAGGGAAGTTGCGCACGGTAGATGTCGAACGCTTTCGCCAGTCGCTGCTCGAGCGGATCGGCGGTTTCCTTTTGCTCGGCGGCGACCTCGTCCGGATGGACCTCCCGGCTGGTCAGCAACTCCGCGTGCGTGCTCTCCTTCTCCGCCTGGAGCGTGAAGCGCATGCGAAACCAGTACTTGAACGGCTTTTCGGGCATCAGGTTGGACCGGCTGAGCGTCCCGTCAATCGTCAGCAAGTTCGGCTCGAGGACCGCGACGCGGCTGAAGAAAACATGCCGGCTCGCCGCCGCTTCCGCCTCGCCAAAACGCGCGATGACCAACCCGCGCAACTTCGCCTCGAACGTCTTGCCGAGGTCGCTCACCCGGCGCTCCTCGGGCTCGGCCCACACGGCCGAGATGTACCCGGCGTCGCTATCGTAAATCGCGAGCACCCCCTTGCTGTCCGGCGACCAGGCGATGGTGATGCCATGCAGGTCCTCATGCCCCTTGGAGCCGGAGAAGTACTCGAAACCCGGCAGCACCAGCGGCGCATGGGTGCGCTTCGTCTCCACCAGGTAATCCTGAATCTCGAAGCGCCCCGGATCGATCCACGTCGCATACGGCGCCTCCGCCAGCGTGTGCAGCGGCACGCCTGGGGAGAGGCTGTTGCCCCAGGCGAGGATGTACTCGCCATCCGGCGAGACGGTCTCCGGAAAGTGCATGTAGCGGGCCGGGAGCGGCTTCTCGGCGACCGCCGGCTTTTCGGGAGCCTCGCCGAACGCGGCGGCGAGGCCGTAGAACAAGAAGAGAGCAGGCAGGGAGCGCATAGCTATTGGTCAACGGAAGAGCCGGCCGGGAAATTCCGCAACGAGTAACTCACGTAACCGACCAACTCGCGGGGCGCCGAATACAAATCTCTCCACTCGAAGTAACGCGGCGCGGCGGAATAGACGGGCTCCAGACCGAACCGGCGCAGCGCCAGCCGCGCGCGCGGCAGATGGAAGTACTGCGACACGACGAAGACGCTTTTTAGCTTCCGCTCCCGCACAATCCGCTCCGTCGCCTGGGCACTCGCGTACGTGGTCACGCCGCTGCTGTCGACGAGGACCCGGTCCTCTGGAACGCCGTGCGCGACGAGGTAATCGCGCATCACAGCGGCCTCGTCAAAGCCCTCCCTGCCAACTCCGCCGCTCGCGATCACCACGGGAAACGCGCCGGCCTGGTACAGTTCGACCGTCCGCTCCAGCCGCGCTCGCAGCCGCGGGGAGGGAGTGCCATCGAGCTCGACCTTGCTGCCGAGCACGAGGCCGATGTCCGCCTGGCCAAGGCGATCGTGGAGACCGTCCAGCACGAGGCCGGCGGTGGCGAGGAAGAGCGTGGCGGCTGCGACCACGAAGACAAGCCGAAGTCGCCGCGGCCAGCGTGTGACACTGGTCGGCGGACTGTTTGATCGCGGGTCTGGCATCGAGCCCGATGAGGCTCCGACTCACCAGGCCTGTCAATGCGGGACGCCTACACCAGCGGACGGAAGGTCGCCTTCGGGTCCACGTACAGATCCTCGAAATTCAGCTTCAATCCGCTCAGCTCCTCGCTCTGCGGGTACATCTCTTTCTTCGCGACATCGAGATCCTTGCGCATCTGACTCTTGTTCACGCAGTAGGCCATCGCGGTGTCCTCGGAGATCTTCTCGAGCTTGAAGGCGTCGATAAGCGAATGCTCGAAGGTGTGCCAGCCGGCGGGCTGCGCGGCGGCGATGATGTCGTGGAAATCGCGCACCTCCGTCTCGCCGAGCAGGACCGCTTCGCGCGTGCGCAGGTTGCTCTCCATGATCTCGGTGACCAGGTGGCGTCCCCCGCCCTTCTTCGGCACGAGCCGCTGGCTGATGACGTAACGGAGCGTCTCCGAGAGACGCTGGCGGATCTGCTCCTCCTCCTCCTGCGAGAAGAAGCCGAGGATGCGCTTGATCGTGGCCGAGGCCGAAATGGTGTGCAACGTGGCGACCACGAGGTGGCCGGTCTCCGACGCGGTGAGCGCGATGTCCATCGTCTCACGGTCGCGCACTTCGCCGACGAGGATGACCTTGGGCGCCTGCCGCAACGCCGCGCGCAGGCCGGTCGCGAAATCCGAGAAATCCTTGCCGAGCTCGCGCTGCGAAAACGTGCAGCGGAGGTGGGTGTGCAGATACTCGATCGGATCCTCGAGCGTCACCACGTGCACGTCCTCGGTCTTGTTCAGCTCATGGAGCATGGCGGCGAGCGTCGTCGTCTTGCCGTTGCCCGTGGCGCCGGTGACGAAGACGAGGCCGTTCTTTTCTTTGGACACGGTCTTCAACACCGGCGGCAGCCTGAGTTGCTCGATCGAAGGAATCTGCGTGTTGAGCTTCCGCATCACGATTCCGTGCGCGCCATTCTGCCGAAAGATATTCACGCGAAAACGCGCCAGTCCGGGGATGCCATACGACGTGTCGCACGAGCCGGCCTGCATGTAGTCCTGGTACAGCCGCTCGTTGCCCTGCATGAGCGTGACCGCAATTTGCTCCGTTTCCTCCGCGGAGAGAATCGGGTTCGGCACGTCGCGCTGGATGGCCTTCAGCTTGCCGTAAATCTCGATCTGCGGCGGCTTGCCCACGATGAAGAGCAAGTCCGAAACCCCATCGGCCGATTGGACCATGGTGGAGATCAGGGCATCGATTTGTTGTTTCGGCATTCGCGTGTAAAGGTGGGCTTCCCGCCCTGTGACAAACCATTTTCCGTACCACGCGCGGAAAGGGCTGCTCAGGAAATACCCTGAGGCCGCCAACCCGGACCGGGACAAGACTGGCGCCAGCCGTCCGGGCAAGGTAATGTCCTGGACAGAGAGCCATGTCCTTCGTCGACGACCCATTCCCCGGCATGAACCCGTTCCTCGAGGACTTCTGGCCGGATGTCCATTCGAGCCTGATGGTCTACCTGCGCAACGCCCTGCAGCCGCTGTTGCCCAACGGACTCTTTGCCCGCGTGGAGGAGAGTCTCACCATCGACGCCGAAGCGAGCGATGGGCGGTTCAACACGATCCGCGCCGATGTCCTCGTCGCCCATGGCTGGAGGGAAAATCCGCGGGCGCAAGCGAGCGGCGGACTGGCGGTGACGGAGCACGACGACTACTACATCGTGGAGCGGGAAGTCGAGCGGCGGGTCGAGATCATCGATGTGCGGGGCGGCGGCGACGTGGTGACGGTAATCGAAATCCTGAGCCGCACGAACAAGACCAACGGCAGCAAGGCGTACATCGAGAAATGCAACTTGCTGCACGAAGCCGGCGTGAACCTGGTGGAAATCGACCTCCTGGGCAGTGGGAAGCATGTGGTCTCCGTGCCCCCGGAGGAAATCCCTGTTCCCAAGCGGACGCCTTACCTCGTCTGCGTCACTCGCGGTCAAAGCCCCACTCACATCAAGGTCTGGCACATCGGGCTTCTACAGCGCTTGCCGGCCATCGGCATCCCGCTCCGCCCCACCGATGCCGACGCCGTCATCGACCTCCAGCCGCTCCTCGACGCCGCCTACCGCGACGGCCGCTACGACCGGCTCATCGACTACCGCAAGCCCCTCACCCCACCTCTACCGCCCGCTGTGATCGGGAAGGTCGAGGAGTATTTGCGGGTGTTGGAAAGCGAGCGTTCGTGAGGAGCCGACGAACCCCATGAGTGCGCCCGACGAACCGCGACCAGCGAAGTTGCTGGAGAGCTTTCTCCTGGCGCTGGTTGCCCTGCTGGCTCATGCGCCGCTGTATTATCAGTTGCCCCGCTGGGGCAATGGATTGGATCCCACTTTCGTCCATCCGACGTGGTTCGAACTGTCCCCCTTTCCTTGCTTACTTTACATGGCGGCCGTCCATCCTGCGGTCTGGCTTGCGCTGATCGCGATCCTCTTTCTTCGGGTCTGTCGGAACTTCGGCTGGAAGTTGGCACCATCCTGCCGTTGACTCGGCAGCTATCGCAACAGCAAGGGTGCAACCCACTCGCCACCGCCGGCGGCGGTGCCGAAGGGCTCAACGCGCAAAGTGACCACCCGGGCGCCCTTGAGGTCGATCCGGAGCGGCAGCGGTTTGTCGGCGACGGAGAGGAGCGGGGTGCGAAACAGCGGACGACCGTCTCCGTACACCGCGAAGGCGACGCGGTAGTTGGGATCGGCGGCTTTCGGCACGGAGACATTGGACAGGAACGTCGTGAAGCCGGGCGGGACGCTGTAAGTGACCGCGAGATTGGGAGCGATGGTGGCGGTGTCCGGCGCACCGAAGCCGGCTTTTTGTATCTGCAAAGTCGCGGCGGCATCGGCGCCGGGGCGCGTCTCGACTTTGAAGGGCTTCTGCTCGGCGAGCGCCTGGTAGCGGCCGGGGCCGGCGCGGAGCGACTCGACGACGTCGAGGTTCAAGCGCAACACGCCGAGGAGCGAATCCTTCACCGTAAGGGCGCCGGGCTCGAAGCGAAGGTCATCAGTGGCGAAACGCGAACCGTGGGTGGTGGTGACGACGAAGCGCGGGAGCGGCGGTTTCCATTCGCGCAGGCAAACGCCGAGGATTTGCGTGCCGGGGGTGAAGGACTGCGGCCCGAAGAGGACGGAATTGAGCGAGACGCGCCCGCCCTTGAAACCGACGAACGTGCCGGGAAAGAAGTCGCCGCCTTCGAGCAATCCGCCGGGCTGGCCGGCCGGCGCGGCGTCGAGCTTCGACGGCGCGACCGGGCCGAAGAGCAGCCAGGCGATCGCGGAGGTGGGGACCTGCATTCTCTCCTGTCCGAGAGTGACGGTCGGCTCCTCCAGGCTGGGCAGATTTCGCTCCACGATGATGGTCCCGCTCGTCAGGAGCACGCCGGCCGGCATGGCGTTCCCGGGGCCGGGCGGCACCCTGCCCATGGAAACCTCGAGGATCGCGGCGAGGTCCACCGGGACGGGTGGGCCGACCAGTCGAGTGACGGTGACGAAGCGCGGACCGAGGTCGACTTTGCCCTCCAGCACCTCACCGTTCAGCAGGCGCACCGTGGCCGCGTGGAGCGGCTCGCACACGAGAAAACAGAGAACGGTGAGCAGCCATTTCTTCATCTCGAATCAGCGCTGGTAGAGCGGCAAATAGTGATACGGAATGGCGAGGATGTGGACGAAGACGGCGGTGCAAAAAACGGAGCTGACGTCCTCTCTGCTTTTCGCCTCCCAGTGCGCCACGTCGCCGGTGCGCTGCACTTCGGCGAGGAGCAGGGTCTTCATCTCGCCGTACCAGTTGCGCCAGGTTTCCCCGCCGATCATGTACTGCGCCGGCGCCGCGTAGTAGCTGCCGTAGGCAAAGTAGTTGGCCCGCTTTTTCACGTTGGCAAAGAGGTACTCGGAGCCTGCTTTCACGCGAGGATCGTCGTATTTTCCCAGCACCTGCAGCGAGTAAATCGCGGCGGCCGTGCGCGCGAAGCCGGCGCCTTGATTCGGCATATACGAGAAGCCGCCGGTCTTCGCTTCGTTGCACGAAATGACGTACTCGGTGGCGCGATTGATCGCGTCCTGCGGCACCGACATCCCGCTCTCCTGCGCGGCGCGCAAGGCGACGACTTGCATGACGGTCACCGAGACATCGGAATCGCGCGGCTGCGGCGTGTAGCGCCAGCCGCCCTGCGGAGCCTGCGCCTTGAGGATGACCTGAATGAGCCGCTCGAGCTTCGGGCGAATCGCGGGCGACTGGCTCTGCCCGTACATCTCCGCGATGGCGATGGTGGCCATGCCGTGGTTGTACATGTACTGTCCCGGCGAGACGTCCTGGAAGAGGCCGTCTGGCTGGATGCGGTCGAGCAGGAACTGCAGGCCGGCGCTGACGTTTTTCGAGTAATCGCCCTCACCGGGGAGGTTGCCGGTGCCCATGAAGGCGAGCAGGACGTAGCTCGTGATGGCGACCGGGTGGCCCATTTTCCCTTCGCCCGCGGACCACGAGCCGTTGAGCTGCTGCTGCCGCGCGAGATACTTCAGGCCGCCCTTGATGACTTCGCTCGTCTGCGCGTCCACCTTGACCATCGCGTCGGCCGAGGTGGGTGGCGCGGCGGGGGCGGAGTGCGCGAGGACGAGGAAGAGAATCGTCGCGACGAAAAACGAAGGCGTTTTCGACCAGGAAAGAAGGAGGGAATGAGCGAAGCGCGCGGTGGTAAGAGGTCGACGCGATAGCGGTGCCCATGACCAGACAACTGGCCAAGTGAGCCCGGCGGAGCACGACCGGCCTAATGCAGTCGGCCCGGAGGGCCGAAGGAGATTAGCCGGGGGTGAAGCGAGGCACGAGCGAAACCCCCGGAACTCCCACCAAACGGCATCCGCCCTGAAAGGGCGGCGGAACCGTGGTGCGGACAGCCGTTCGGGCGCCTCCTCCGGGGCGTATCCGGTTTGTGGAGAAATCCGGGGGGTCCGCTCGTCCCTCGCTGCACCCCCGGCTAATTTCCTTCGGCCCTCCGGGCCGACATCAACCGGAGCTGCGCCCCGACCCGCGCCCGCAAACTTAGCGAGGAGTGCTCTCATCGGAAAGGTTCCGCAGGTACTGCTCGACTTCGGTGGCGTACTGCTGGGGATACTTTTCCGATTGCGCCTGGCGGATGGTGGCGCGGTCGCGCTCGGGCAGGCCGACGAACTGACCTTTGCCGCCAACCACTCCGCCGGCTTGCGCAGTGAGCGCGCCGCCGGCGGCAAAGTTGCCCTGGCCATCTCCGCTGCCGGGCGAAGGCGGGCCGGGCGGACCACCGGGCGTCGGCGCACCGGGCTGTCCCGACGGGCCGCCGGGAGCACCGGGCGCGGGCGCGCCGGCGGGAGAAAGGCCCGCCTGTGCCTGCGCGAGCGCGGCCTGGGCCTGGGCGAGCGCTTGCTGCGCGTCGGCCGTGGCGGCCTGGGCGGCGGGACCGTTGTTGGCGGCGGCTTGCCCGGCGGCGTTGGTGAGAGCGGCGGCCGCCTGCCGCATGGCGTCTTTCGCTGCCTGCGGAGCCGCGCCGGGTTGTGCGGCGGCGGCGCCGACGGCGGTGGCCGCGCCCCCGAGTTGTCCGGCGGCCTTCGCCATCGCCGGAGCGGGCGCCCCACCGGGCGCGGGGGCGCCGGGGGCGCCCGGAGCCGGGGCGCCGGGCTGACCGGCGGCGGGTGCACCCGGAGCGGGTGCTCCGGGCTTCCCGGGTGCGGGCGCTCCGGCCATCGCACCGGGTGGCGGCGCTCCAGCCGCAGGTGCGCCGGGAGCAGGTTTGCCAGCGGCGGGTGCGGGCGCACCAGGCGCTGGTGCTCCCGGTGCAGGCGCACCAGCCATCGCAGCGGCGGGTGGCGCTCCAGCGGCAGGTGGTGCACCGGGCGCAGGTGGTGCGCCCGCAGCAGGCGGGGCTCCAGCCGCGGGAGGCGCGCCAGCCGGTGGCGCTCCGGCAGCCGGCGGAGGATTCGCCGCCGCCAGCGCGGCGGCGGCTTGCGCGACTTGCGCCTGGGCTTGCGCCAAAGCGGCGGCTTGGTTGGCCGCCGCCGCAGCAGCGGCCGGCGCCTGAGGCGCGGGCTGATTGGCCATCGCGGCGGCGAGTTGCGCCAGCGCGGTGTCTTGCAGCGCGTAGAGATCTTTCAACGCGAGCAGTTCCTCGGGGTCCGCGGTTTTTCCGTCGGCTTTATCCAAGGCGCTCTTGGCGACCGTCATGTGGCCGGTCGCGCTCTTCAGAATTTTCGGGTCCACCGGAGACGCCGGCGCGGCGCCGGGCACCGCGGGATTTTTCAGCTCCTCCGCCGCGACGCGCACGCTCTCCTGCCGCGGAGCCAGCGCAAGCAGCACCGCGCGCGCGGTCGCCGGCTTGGCAGGCGCCGTCACGGTTTCCAACTCGAGCGACTGTTGGTCGATGATGACTTTCGCGAGCGCCGTCAAGGCCTGCTGCTGCGCCGCTGCCGCAGCCTGCGCGCCCTGCGCCTGCGCGAGTTGCTGCGCGACCTGCTGGTTGGCTTGCGCGAGATTTTGGATCGCCTGCTGCTGTGCCGGCGCGGCGGCGGCGGCTTGCGCGGGATTGTTCATCGCGGCGGCGGCCTGCTGCATATTCGCAGCGGCTTTCGCGAGCGCCGGGGCGGCGGCGGGCGCGGCGGCGGCGGCCTGTTTCTGAAGCTGCTGCGCCTGCTGCTGGAGCGCGGCCTGTTGCGCGGCGTTGGCCGCGGCGGCCGGACCGGCGGGCTTTTGCGCGAGCGCCTGCTCCTGCTTCATCAGGTCCTGCGCTTGCTTTTGCAGGTTCTGCAAATTCGCCACGGCGTCGCCGGGCGCGACCGGCGCGCCTTTTGCCTGCTCCGCGGCGGCGAGGCGCTGGCCGAGATCGGCCTTCGCTTTTTCCATCGCCGCCAGCGCCTGCACCATCGCCTTGGCCGCGGGCTCGGGCTCCTTCGCATTCGCGGCGGCGCGCGCTTCCTGCATTTTCGGGATCGCCGCCTGCAACGCCTCGGCCACCGGCTTCGCGACGCCGGCCACCTCCTGGCTCAGCGCCTCGGTCTGGTTCGCGAGATCGCCCTGGCGGTTCTCCAGGCCGGCGAGGTTGCTCTCCTTCTCGCGCATCCGGTCCTTGTATTTCCACTCCAGCGATTTGTCCTTTGCGAGCTTCGCCGGATCGAATTCCTTCTTCGCCGCCGCGAGTTTGGACACCCCGCTTTTCGGATCCTGCAACTGCTCGGCAACCCACTCCGGCATGGTTTGCGGCTTGCCGCCCTGCGCCATGGCGATCGCTTCCTTCTGTTGCGCGACCAGCTTGTCCACTTGCTCGGCGGCGTGGCGCAAGGTCTCGGCTTCATCTTTCGGCGGGGCGATCGTCCGCGCCATTTCGCGCATCTCGTCGCGCGCGGCTTTCTGCGCCGTCACCGCATTGAAAACCTGCTTGTTCTCCAGCGCCTGCGCGGCCGCCTCGAGCTTCGGCGCGACCTTCGCCGCCTGCTCCAAACCCTTGGCCAGGCGCGGTGCGATCTCCTTGTTCTGCTCGTTCTTGGAAAAGGCCTCGATCTTCTCGCGCATCAGCTTCAGCTCTTCGCCGATCGCCTTTTGCTCCGCCGCCTGAGCGGTGAGCGACGCCTCGACCGCGGCCTTCGCATTGCGATTGATCAGCGAAAACTGCGCCGCCTCGATCCCCGTCTGCAAGACCGCCGCCTGCCGATCCGCGAGCGCGTTCACCTCGCGCGAAAGCCGCAGCGCCTCCTGGTTGTGCTCGTGCTCCGCGAGGACGCGTTTGAATTCCCCAAGTACGCCCTTCTGCGCCGCGTAGGCATCGGCGATTGCCTTGATCGCGGCCTGCGGATCGTTCTTCGCGGCGCCGTCCTGGAGCACCGTGCGGATCTTCGCCATCTCCTGGTCCGTCAGCCGGCTGAGCAGCGCGCGCAGCGTCTGGAAGGTCTTGATCTCCTCGCCCGAGAGCGCGTTGCGCTGGTACTCGTCCATCATCGCATCGAGCTGGCCGACGAGATTCTGCGACTCGGCCTGGATTTGCCCCTGCCGGACCTCGCCCTCCCGCGCTCGGTCGACCGCGTTTTGCGCCTGCCCATTGGACGCGAGCGCGACGGCGAAACTGCAGGCGAGCGCGTACTGGGAAAGTCGTCGTTTCATGGGGCTATTCGGTGGGTTTCGCAAAAATCGCCTCGCCAAGAGTCTTGTTGAGTTGCTCCTGACTGCCGGCGACTTCGCCGAGGCCACCCATTGTATCACTCAATCGGTTCGATAAATCGAGCCGCTTTTCATCTTCCGTCACGACGCGGATTTGGAAGTGCTCCGACGCTCCGAGCCCCGGACCGGTCACGGTGTTCGTGTCGGCCACCGAAACCCAGAACTCCAACACGTCGCCGATCTGTGGCACCGGCTTGAGCGACGTGAGTTTCCAGTCGAAGCGGCGCGTGATCGTTTTCGCCACCGGGCCGGCCAGCTCGAATGGGATCGTCTTTTCCAGGCGCGTCCCGAGCACGTAATGCAGTGTCGCCTTGCTGAGGCCGTAGTCGTCCTTCGCCTCGAAGGCGATTCGCACCGTCGCCGCCTGCGTGGCCATCTCCTCGCGGCGCGTCGGATAGGTCATGCGCACCGTCGGCTCCTGATCGGGGACGACGTCGATGCGATAGGTCGCGGATTCGCCGGATTCAATCCCCGCAGTGTCGACGAGGTGGACGGAGAAGCCGGTGAGATCCTTGACGGGAATCTCCAAGTCGCCCTGCGCCCGCATGGTCTTTGAATCAATTTGGAGCGGCACTTCGCGCTTCACGCCGGTCAGCCGCAACGAGGCATTGCTGAGGTTCGAGCTGGCGCGCACGCTCACGCTCAACCGGCTGCCCGCGAGCAACCGCAGATCGCCCGGCGAGCGCGCGGCCGGCGGCAGCTTGAGATAGGGAGGAAAATTCTGCTGGCAGGTGAGTTGAACCACGACGGGCCGCAGCAGCGTCGTCACTTCCGCGCTCGGCGAGGTCGCGTCGTTGAGCTTGATGACGTAGCTGAACGACTCCTGCGGACTGCGGATGAGCGCGCTGAAATGCCCGTGCTGGTCCGGCTCGGGTTCGAGCGCGTACTCGCGTTTCTGCCCGTGCGGCAGGCTCGCGATGATGACGCCGCGCGAGGGGATGACGCCGCCGGCGGCCGCTTCGATCTTCAAGTCCTCGCCGATGCCGATCTTACGATCGCCCGTGAGATTCGTGATCTGCGTTTTGCGCGGGAGCGGCGGATTGAGCAACGCCGCGCGCATGAGCAGAATCGGTGTCGCCGCGCCCGCCCACCAGGCGAGCCCACCGGCGACCGCCACCGCGAAGAGAGCTCCAACCAGCGCGCGATGGAAGCCCGCCGTCTTCACCACCTGCCCGAAGCTCAGCGTTGCCGCCATCGCGTCGGTTTCCGCGACGAGCGCGCGGATGAACGAGGAGGAGTGCGACTTCTCCCCGGCGAGCTGGATGGAAGCGATGTAGCGCGTCTGAAAGACCGGCAACGCGCGCTCGATGAGCAGCGCCACGGCGGCATCGTTGAGCTTGCTGCGCATCGGTTTCACGACGTCGCGTCGCAGAAAAAAGCCGGCGGCCGCGAGCGTGCAGAGGAGGATGAGCGCGCGCATGGGCCACGGCAGTTCGGTCAGCCAGTCGAGCGCGGACTCCGCGGTAACGGTCGCGACCACGACGAGCAGTGCGAGGGAGAGGCCGGTCAAAACGGTGACGGTCGTGCGCTTGCGCCGCACGGAGCGGATGCGCTGCCGGAGGTTCTGCAGATTCCGCGGATCGATGGCGGTGTCGACGCTCATGGGGCGCGAATGCGAAATTCCGGTTGTAGCCACGGCCCTGCGGGCCGTTTGCACGTGTCAATCACATGGCCGACAGGGCGTAGTTCGGGCCGCATCGCGTCGATCGCGCGCAGACGGCCCACAGGGCCGTGGCTACAACCGGAGGCGGCTGCGCCGCGGCGTGGGTAGCACAGGCGTCCCGCCAGTTACGGCGGGCGTCCTGCCCGGCGGTCCACGTGGCGCATGAACTCGCCATCGAGTAATTGCGACGCGCTGCGAGGACGACTCGGCGGGACGCCGAGCCGAACAGGCGGGACGCCTGTGCTACCCAGCGTGATGCAGCGCGCTAACATCATTTGAGTTGGCACTTTTTGCGGACAATCCACTCGGTCGTCACGAGTCCGCACATGAGCAGGAAATAGAACGGCGACGACCAGAGATCGGCGTCAATGACGCGGCTGATGCGCTCGTCCTTTTGCGAGATGGTTTCGGGGAGCGTGGAGAGCGTCTCCTCGCGGAAAAACGCGCCGCCGGTAAGCCGCGCCATCTCTTTTAACAGCGGCTCATTCATCGCGGTGGCGCCGAGCTCGAACTGCGGTTTCGACACGGAGAAAGGAAGCACCGTTTTGGGATCGTTCGCCATGGAGAAGAGATACCCGCCGGCCGCGCTGACGACAAAGTCCCCACGGTACATGCCCGGCTGATCCGGCACCGCGCGCATCTGCACCGCCTGGGGCGGAGCCGGCGTTGCGCCGGCGGCGGGCTGGGCCGCGAAGGAACCGGCGGCCGAGGCGTCGCGCAGCGGGGCGAAGTTCTGATCGTAAAGGCGCGCGAAAACCGTCACGCGCTCGCCGGAGACGTAGCGCTGCTTGTCCGAGCTGAGCTGCGTGCGCTTCGAGCCGCCGAGCAAATGCTCCAACGCCATGCGCTGCACGATTTGGCTCCAGAGCAACGGATGCAGCGCGACGCCCTCCTCCTGCCGCCAGCGCCAAGTGTCGTCGGTGCCGAGAAAGAGCACCTGGCCGACGCCGTATTGCTGCAACACGAGCGCCGGCATTTTGCCGAATCGCGTCATCTTCGCCGGGTCGGAGTCCTCGAGCAAAACCTGCGCGCCCGGCTTCGCGCGCGAGACCTGTCGGATCCATTGCACGGGCGGAAAGTGCTTCCAGACCGCGGCGTTCTCCGCGTCCTCCGGCGTGAGCCGCAGCATCGGATTGGCGCGGCCCGCCGGCGTGAGCGTGAGCGTCGTCGGCCGCTGCTGCACCGGAGCGAGCGCCGACTCCCATTCCACCGGCAGCATCTTTTCCAGCGGCGTGCCGCGGTACGAGGTGGGATTGAATTGCGGGCCCGCGATGAAGGCGCACGCGCCGCCGAACTTGGAGACGAACTCCGCCAGGTCGCCCATCTGCTCGTCGCCGAGTTTCTTCGGATCGTAGTCGCCGATGATGACGAGGTCGTACGTGAAGAGCTCTTCCTTCGTCGCGGGGAACTTCGCAATGTACGGCGAATTCGGCGAACGGCTCAGTTCGGGGTCGCCGTCCGCGAGCAGGAATTTCGCGTCGATGCGGCGGTCGCGCAGCAGCACGCCGAACAGGTAGCGGTATTCCCACCGTGGCACCCGCTCGACGAGCAGCACCTTGATCTTGCTGTCGATCACGCGCACGCGTTGCGCGGCGGCGTTGTTGTCCTTCACCGTCTCGTCGTCGCGCGGGGCAATGGAGGCGGTCAGTTCGTATTCGCCGACCTTGTCGGGTGTGAAGGCGAGCGGGACGATCTCCTCCGTTTCGTCGGTGAACGTGAGGTCTTTCGCGGCGACCTCCTGGCCGTCGAGTTTCAGCACGAGTTTCGCCTGTTGCCCGACCAGGCCCTGCGCGCGGAGCCGCACGGTGACCGGTAGTTCGTCCTTGATGAAGGCGACATCCTGCGCGAAGACGCTACTCACGACGATGTCGCGCGGCGAGGTGATGCCGACGCCGTAGAGGTAGAGCGGCATCTTTTCCTGGCCCGCAAAGCGCGCGGCATCGAGCGGCTCGCTGCCGAGATTGTTCGCGCCATCGGTGATGACGAAAATGCCCGCGACCGGCTGGCCGCGCTTGCGATTCACGATCTCGCGCAACGCGTCACCGAGCGCCGTCGATTGGCGCGCGTCGTCGGCCGCCGCGGGCGCAAGCGCGTCGTGCTCCGTGGTTTCCGTGAGCGTACGATCGAACGTGGCGAACGTGAGGTCGTAGCGCCGGCGCAGCGTTTCGAGCAGATCGAGCTCTTGGTTGTTGAGCGCCGAAGCGAGGAGCTGCTGCCGCGAGAGATGCTCGACCTCGGCCGCGTGCTCCCGGCTCAGCGATTGGTCGATCCGCTGGATCATCCCCTTGGCGATCGCGGCGCGCTTCACGTCGGGGTCGGCGAGGCGCGCGTCCTGGATGTCCATGCTCGAGCTTTGATCGATGAGCGCGATGAGCGTGCGGCGGATGCGGTTTTCGACCGTGAAGGAAAACACCGGGCGCAGCAGCATGAAAAGGATGAGCAGATAGAGGGCGAGCCGCAGTGCGCTGAGCAGCACGCGGGGCTTGCGCGCCAGGTCGCGATGCGCGCCGAGGTAGCGATAGACCCACCACGTCAAAACCGCGAGCAGGAGCGCGAGCGAGACGGCCCAGCCGAGCCACGAGCCCTGGCGCAATTGCAGGCTGACGCTGGTCACCTCCTGCGCGTCGCCCACTTTCACCCCGAGAAACTTGAGGAGAAAGCCGATCATTTCGAGGAACTGAAAACAGCGGCGAGCAGGCTCTCCACACAGGCGACGACGAGCGCGAGCGCAGCCAGGGTGCGCCACCATTCGGAGCCCCCTCCCCCACCCTTCGCGCCCTTCAAGTCGAGCGGACCGGAGCCGCTCCAGCGCAGCACCTGGGTGGCGGGCGCAAGCGTGTCGAGTTGCTCTGGGCGCAGGTCCGCGAGGTTCGATTCAGAGGCATCGAACTGCGTCGCGAACCTGACCACCGAGACCGGTTCCGTCTTTACGCTGACCTCGTACGCGCCGGCTTGCGCGGTGTCCTCGAAGCGGAGCAGCGGGAAGCCTTCCACCATGCCGATGCGCCGCAACGAGCCGCTCTCCTTCGACTCGCCGGGCGCGACGATGATCGCGTCGCGATCGACCCAATCCGGATCGCCGACGAACTCGAATAGGCCGCCGACGGGGAGATTGAGCCGCGCGTCCTGGCGGTCGAGAATCGCGCCGAGCGACCGCGCCATCAGCGGGACGAACGAGGGACGCAAACCAAAGTCGTTCCACGCCGTGTCCGCGGTGCTGCTGAAGAGGATGACGCGTCCGCGTCCCCACGAGCGCTCGACGACGGCGGGCTTGCCATCGGCGTACTTCAGCACCACGTCCGGCTCGCCGGCGTCGGCATTGTGACCCGGGAGCGGCGCGAGATCGAAGGCGCGGAAAAACTGCACGGTCCCGAGCGACCCCGCGCCGGCATCGTTCCAGATCGAGACGATGCGATTCGTGTAGTCCTTCGATTGCAGAGCAAAAGGGTTCTCGCGCTTGTCCGCCTCGCCGCGCACCGCGCCGAGCGCCGCGGGGAGGAGAAGCCGCTTGCCAAAGGTCTCGTTGTAAAAGGCGGCATCGGTCTTGTCGCCAGGGAAGATGATCAGCCCGCCGCCGTGATGCAGATACTGCGTGATGCCGTCGACCGCGGTCGGCGTGAGGTTCGCGACATTGGCGAGGACCACCGCCTCGTAATCGGTGAGCTTGGTGGAAGTGAGATCCGCAGGGGAGATCGTCTTCGTCTTCACGAAGTACTTGTCGCGCAGCTCGGGCGGCACCGGGGTGAGCGCATTGCGCAAGTAGAACGTCTCCGCCGCGCGCGGCTCGCTACCGGGATCGCCGTCGACGAGCAACACGCGCACGTCATCCACCGCGCGCAAGGCGACGGTACGCTGGTCGTCCGCGGGGAGGTGATCGGCGGCGATCCGCGCGGTCACGGTGTGGTACCCGGGCGTGCGGAATTTCGCGTACAGCGAGAGGCGTTTCGCCGCCGCCGCGGGGATGGTTTCGATCGCGCCTTCGTCGGACGGCGCTTCGCCATCGATGCTCAGTTTGACCGAGACCGCGCGCGCTTCGCTGACGCCGAAATTGGTCACCTCGACCTCGAACTGCGCGGCGGAACCGACCGCCGCGATGGCGCTCGCGAGGCGCAGATCGCTCACCGCGAGATTATGCTCCTCCGGGCTCCCGACGAGGATGACGCGCGAGGTGAGCTCCGGTTTCGCGAGCGTTTTGCGAATCTCGCCGAGCGCCGCCCAGCCGCTCGCCTGGCCATCGGTGATGAGGTAAATCGACGCGCCGGCGCCGCCGCGGCGCGTAAGCGTTTCGACGGCCTGCGTGAGCACCGGCTGGACGTTCGTCGGCCGGCTGGAGAGCTTCGCGCCGCGGATGACTTTGCGCGCGAGATTCAAGTCATAGGTCGGCTCGGGGACGGCGGCGTTGACGAGATCGGAGAAGAGCAGCACCGCGGCGCTCGAGCCGCTCGGCAGCGCATCGACGATCTGCTCCGCCGCCTGCTTTGCCTGGTCGAGCCGCGAGGGGCCGCCGTCGTTCTGCCCCATGCTGTAGGAGTTATCGAGCGCGATGACCGCGATCTCCGACCCCCTCCCCGCGACCGCATTACCGCCGCCGCCGAAGATCGGCCGCGCCAGCGCGAACGCCAGCAGGACGAGCAGCAGACAACGCAGTGCGAGCAAGAGCAGATCCTCGACCTGCAACCGCTTGCGATTTTTAACCACACTGTTTTGGAGGAACCGCATGGCCGCCCACGCCATCTTCTTCACCCGGCGGTTGAAGAACAAATGGATGATGATCGGCGCCGCGATGGCGGCCGTTCCGAACAGGAGGAGCGGATTGAGGAAGGCCATGGAGGTCAGAGCCGATTGGCCCTGCGTTCCGCCTCAAGAAACTCGAGCGGCGTAAGAATGGGCATCCCGTAGAAATGATGCCCAAGAAAGCCGGCAAAGTCGGCGCGATCGAGAGTGAGCAATACCTGCGAGGAGGCAAATGCCGTGAGAAGAACCGGGCGATCCTTGCCGGCCGGAAAGATAACGATCCGATCAAGGGTCACGACATCATCCACCACCGTCAATGCCCGTCGCAGCTTCACCCACTCCGCCGTCGCGGACGCAGGCAATTTGCGGAGATTGCGAACGACCTCACCCGTAACATAAGAGCTTGCGATAAGCCGCCAACCTTGGGCGCGAGCGTACTCGAAAATCGCTCGCGAGGCGCCCGTTGCGGAGCCTGCCGCAGCGAGCAGCACGCTCGTATCCAGAAAGAGCCTCACGCGTCCATTTTGAACCGGCGGTACCCCGCTTCATCCTCCGCGATCCAGGCCTGGATTTGCTCCAGCGGTATGTCGCGTG
>DASYIS010000228.1:0-8076 GCA_035997375.1 Chthoniobacteraceae bacterium | reverse complement strand
GCGGCAGAATGCAGAAAAAGAAGGGATGAATAAGTCACAACATTCGTCGGACGAGCCACTTGCGTGTGAAGAAACAAGTTTGTGAAAACCGTGTGCTATGATGCCGGGATGAACCCATTCCTGACCTTTCCGCCGGTTTGGAGCGCTGGCTCGGGCGGCTTCCGGGAGACGCCGGGATCGCCCGGCCGGCTTCGCCGACGATTCGCCGGGATTTGCAGCGGCTCGGAGCCTGGCGACGGCGCGGTTGACACCTTGCCCGCCGGGGTCGGGCGCCGGTGCCGGAACTGCTCGCCTCGTGACGAAACAGAGAGACTGTGTGAAAAATCAACTTCCCGCGGGCCGAAGGGTTTTGAACCACGGATTTCGCAGATTTCACGGATGTTTCCCCATCCGTGTCATCCGTGCAATCCGTGGTTCCTCCATTTGACCCGCGAAAATTCCCGTTTTCATACAGTCTCTGAGTTTCGTCACGAGGAGATTGATAAGCGCTTTGGTGCATGGCGCTTCGGCATCGGCGCCAGCCGGCGGCGGACGAAAACGCCGCGTTTTGTCCCGAAACGGTTCGGCGAGCTCACCACCTGCGGCTCCCGCGAATCGTGCATTTCTTCCCGAAACTCCACCCGCCTGGTTCTTCACTCGGGAGCGTGGCTCCCGAACCGGCGCGCATCTTCTCTGTGAACCCTTTGCATAATTTGCAAAATTCCCGCCGGGGCGGCCCGCACATCGACGGAGCGATGCGCGCCAGGGCCGCGCGAAAACGCCGCGTTTTGTCCCGAAACGGTTCGGCGAGTTTCACCACGCTGCGGCTCCCGCAATTCGTGCATTCTTTCCCGAAAGTCTCCGCCGGCCGGCGCTCCGGGTCGTCGTCCGTCGCGCGAGCCCGTGCATCTACTCTGGGAACCCGTTGCATAATTTGCAAAACTCCCGAAAAGCTCACTTCGCCGGAGGGAGGGCGCGCCGGCGCCAAAGGTTTCCAAAGCTGTGCAAATTTCGCCAACTCTCTTCCAAAAACCATGCAAATCCGTTCGAAAAGTCCCGAAACTCTGCCGGTCGGCGCGACCTGGACGCTCCGGAGGGCGCGCCGCTTGCTCCCGCGGCTTTGGCCTACGAATCACCCGAATCGTCACGAATCTCTGCAAGCCCTTCCGTATTCGTGCTGATTCGAGTGATTCGTAGGCAAAAATCGGTTGGTGGCTTCCCCCAGCGCCAGCCTGACCGCCTAAAGGCGGAACTACGAACCCGGAAACCTGCCTCATGCCGCCAGTCGCCAAAAGGCGTCCGCCCGGCGGCCGGCGATGCGGGTTTGCCCCGGCTTCTTTTCGATTGGCAAACAATCGTTCAGCCGTTATTCAGTGGCGATTCGCGGAGTCTGCCAAAGGTAAAGAGCCGCGGCGGGCCCGTGAATTGCTCCTCTCATCCAGCTTTTCGCCGCCAAGACCGACACCCATAGCCCTGCCCACCGTGCCTACCGACGAGATCTCCACTCCTCCCACTTCTTCGAGCTCCGCCTTCGCGGTCGGCCAGAAACTCGCCGGCATTTACATCCTCCGCGACCGGATCAGTGACCGCGCGGAGGGGGAAATCTGGCTCGCGCACGACGAGGTTCTCGGCAAGGACATTTCGCTCCACTTCATCCCGAATGTGCTCCGCGGCGACACGCGGGCGATGGGGGAGATTCGCCAGGAGATCAAGCGCAACCGGCAGCTCATCCACCCCGGGATTCTGAGGGTGTACGATCTGGTGGAGGAGCCGGAGTGGTCCGCGATCTCGATGGATTGGTTCGAGGGGGAATCGCTGGCGACCGCGTTGAAAAACAAACCGGCCGGCTTTTTCGAGC
Organism: Chthoniobacteraceae bacterium; assembly: GCA_035997375.1. Lineage (GTDB taxonomy): Bacteria > Verrucomicrobiota > Verrucomicrobiia > Chthoniobacterales > Chthoniobacteraceae > DASYIS01. The sequence continues at coordinate 6,239 of DASYIS010000228.1, read as the reverse complement.
CGGCGGAGGTCAAGCCGTGGCTGCAGCAGATCTGCCATACGCTGGATGACATCCACAAGATCCAGATCGTCCACCGCGACGTGGCGCCGCACAATATCTTCGTCGACGCGCGCGGGAAGGTGCTGCTGGCGAAGTTCGGGATCAGCCGGGTGGTGGAGGACGCGGTGGCGCGGGCGAACAAGGGCGCCGGGCCCGATCCGCGGCTGGCGTCGGTCAGCCCGCAGAGCCTCGATGGCGAGAACCCGAGCAAGGCGGACGATGTCTATTCCATCGGCGCGACCATTTACGAACTGCTCACGGGCGAACTTCCGTTCGGCGGGCCGGAGCTGCTGGCGCAGATTCGCAAGAACCCGCCGCAGCCGATGGCGGAGCGCCGGGCGAAGCTGGGCAAAGGCGGCGGGACGATCCCTCCGGCGTGGGAGAAGTGGGTGGCCGCCGCGTTGGCGAAGCCGACCACCGAGCGCCCGGCCTCCGCCGGCGAGCTGGCGGCGAAGCTCGGCCTCTCGGGCAAGCTCGCGCCCGAACCCGCCGCGCCGGCCCCGGCTGCTGTGGCACCCGTGGCGGCTGTGGTAGCGGCAACCGCGGCCGTGGCGACCGCGCCTGAACCGGTGAGCGCCAAGGCGCCGGAGGCGGCCGCGCCCGAGCCGGCGAGTGCCAAGGCGCCTGAGGCGACCGCGCCTGAGCCGGAGAGCGCCAAGGTGCCGGAGACGACCGTACCCGAGCCGGCGAGCGCCAAGGCTCCTGAGCCGGTGTCGACCGCTGCCGAGCCGGTGAGCGAAAAGGCGCCCGAAAGTCCGAAGGAGACGCCCGCCGCGCCGGTCGAAACGCCGGCGGCGAGTGCCGCGGCGACGCCGCCGGCGGCTGCGAGTCATTCCAATGATCGTGAACCGGAACCCGCCGCCCCGGCCGAGCCGAAGGTCGAGCTCCCGCCTCGCGGGTCGGGCATCAAGCTGCCGCCTTCCCGTTTCGCCGGTGCGGCCGCGGCCGAGTCAGGGCGGAAAGCGGTCGAGAAGTCGGAGGAAAAGCCGGCGGAAAAGCCCGCCGACCAGCCGGCGCAAAAGCCGCTCTCGCTCGACGATGACGAGCGGGAGGTGGACTCCAAGGACTACGCCGACGCCGACAAAGACGAGGACCGCCCGACCCCCGCGAAATCGAGCAAGCTCGTCTTTGCGGCCCTGCTGGTCCTGATCGGCGGACTTGCGTATTTTCTGCTCCGCTCGCCCAAGGAAGAGCCGAAGCCGCTCACTGGAGCGCCGGTGAACGCGCAGGTCACGCCGACGCCGAAGCAAGTGGCGGAAGCGACTCCGCGCCTCGAGCCTGCGACGCCGAAGAAGGAAGTCGGTCTCAGCGGCGAGTCGGTGTTGACGACGCCGACGCCCCCCGTGCCCGCGACGCCGAATCTGGCCAAGCCCACGCCCGTCGCGCCGCCCTCCATGGCGGTGGCGACGAGCGACGATCCCGAGACGCAGTACCTGAACGCGGTCAAGCAGGAGCAGGAGGCCAAGGCCGCGGTCTCGACTGCGGTCAAAGCCGTCGAGACGAAAGGGAAAGAGATCACGAAGGTCGTGAAGGACGGCGAGCAGTTGGCCGCGCTACGCGTGAAGCGCTCTGATGAAGTGAAGGCTGCGGTGGAAGCTGCCGACGCGGCGCGCCAGGCCGCCGACGCCAAGGCGAAGGCCGTCGAGGACGCGCGGAAGGCGCAGGCGGATTGGGAAGCCGCCAACGGGCCGAAACTGGCCGCGTACGACAAGGCGAGCAGCGACTTCAAGGCGCTGCAAGATGCGCTCGCGGAGAAGCAGCAGCAGGCGGAAGCCGCCGCGAAGGCCGTGGCCGCCGCGGACAAGGCGCGCCAGGACAAGGTCGCCCTGCTCCAGAAGAAGAAAGACGAAGCGGCGCGGCTGCTGGCCGAGAAGGCGGCGGAGGAGAAGCGGATCGCGGATGAGAACGCGGCGGCCGAGAAGCGCCGCGCGGAACAAATCAAGGCCGAGGAAACGCGCAAGATCGACGACGAGATCGAGAACGTGAAGTGGCAGCTCGAGGTGCTCAAATGGAAACGCGAGCACCCCGGCGGCGAGCCGTTGCCGGCGGCGCTCGCGGCCCGAGCGCCCAAGACCCAGGGGGAGACCCCGACGCGCGTGACTCCGATCGCCACGCCGGGGCCGGTCTCCTCGACGCCGCGCCCGATTCCGTCTCCGCCGCCTTCGCCGACGCCGCGGATCCAGTCGAACATTCAGAGTGAGTTCAGCGCGACGCCGGCGGTCCCGATCCTCCCGGCCACGCCGACCTTGGTGGCCATGGGATCGACGCCGCCGATCAAGAACATCACGACGATCCCCAAGGCGACCCCGACGATCGAGGCGCCGCCGCTAATTCCGGCGACGCCGGTGCCGGCGCCCACGGAGGTCAAAGCCACGGCACCCGAAGCCTCGGCGGGCGAGAGCTCGCTCGGCCTCAAATTCGCCCCGGTGGGCGACGTGGCCTTTTGCCTCTGGCCGACGCGGGTGCAGGACTTCGAGGTTTTCGCGAAGGAGGTCGGTTTCCGCAACAACTCGTGGAAAAGCCCGGGCTTCAAGCAGGGCCCCGATCATCCGGTGGTCAACGTGAGCTGGAATGACGCGATCGCCTTCTGCAAATGGCTGACCGAGCGCGACCGCAAGAAGGGCTTCCTGACGAAGGACCAGCTCTATCGCCTGCCGACCGATCTCGAGTGGAGCAAGGCCGTCGGCCTGCCCGAGGAGACCGGCAAGACCCCCGAGGCGCGCGACATGAACGTGCCGGATGTCTTCCCCTGGGGCACCCAGTGGCCGCCGCCGCCGAATGTCGGCAACTACACCGGCGAAGAGACCGGCTCGGATGTCGCGATCAAAGGCTACGACGACGGCTTCGCCTGGACCTCGCCCGTCGGCACCTTCCCGGCCAACAAGTATGGCCTGTACGATGTCGGCGGCAATGTCTGGCAATGGTGCATGGACAACTCGACCAACGAGTCGAAGGCGAAAGTCCTGCGCGGCGCCTCCTGGTACAACGGCGCCCTCAAGCTCAGCCTGCTCAGCAGTTGCCGCGTCAGCGCCAATCCCGACAGCAGCACGGACAACTACGGCTTCCGGATCGTCCGCGCGAGCGAGAGCCGGGCCGGGCGGCCGCGGTAAGGCGTGGCGGCTAGCGGTGCACCAGCGCCGCCGGCTCGAACTCGTACGGCTCGCTCACCGAGCCGAACTTCCGGTAGAGAAATTTCTCCGCCGAAGACCGGTCGAGGCAGATGCCGTGGGCGCGCGTCAGGCCGGCGGCCGCCAGCATCTGGAGCGACTCCTGGAGCAGCGCGCTGCCGATGCCTCGATTGCGGTACTCGGCCAAAACGCAGGGGCCGGAGAGCAGATGCGTCTCGGCGTCGGCTTCCATGTTCAAGACCGACGCAGCGATGATGCGCTGGCCGTGCCGAACGGTCATCACCGGGACGGTGGGTCGCTCAAAGGCGGCTTCGAGCTGAGCTTCCAGCATCTGGCGGAAGCTGCGGAAGTTGTCGCCCCAGCCGTAGTCGAGCGTGAGGGCGTTCATGATGACCTCACTCGCGATGCGCTCGTCTTCCTTCGCCGCAGCCTTGATCTGAAAGCTGGGCAGGCTGCCGGAGCCGCGTTGCGGCACGTTTTGAAGTTCCCAAGTAAAGCGCTTCCAGCGCACCAAAGTCATGGGCGGAACGTACGTCCCCGCCGATCAAAAGCAATGGGGATCGGACCGGAAGAAGAAAGAGTTTCGGGCGGCACGCAACTCGCGGTCGCAAATCAGTTTTCGATCCGGTACAAATCGGTCTTCGTGCGCACGTAGAGCTCGTTGCCGGAGACGACCGGCGCGGCCATGATGCCGTTCGCGAGCGTGTTTTCGGCGAGCAGCTTGAACTCCTTTTCCGCCGCGAAGACCGCGACTTTGCCTTCCTCGCTGCACACGTAGATGCGGCCGTTCGCGTAGATCGGCGCGGCCGAGTAGTTCCCCTGAATGCGCTGGCGCCAGTATTCCTCGCCCGTCTTCGCATCGACACAGGCCGCGATGCCGCCGTCGTCGATCATGAAGAGGAGGCCGTTGGCAAGGATGAGCGACGGCTTGTTCGGCACCCCTTTTTTCATCCGCCACGCGAGCTGCGATTCGTCGAGCACCTGCGGCTTGGCGGGGTCGTTTTTCTGCGGGAGCTTGATCGCGAGGAGCTGTCCTTTCCCGAAGCCGGTAAGGATGTAGATCAGGCCGTCGTTGATGAGCGGCCGCGTCGCCGGGCTGTGTTGGGCCGGCTCGTCGAAGCGCCAGAGTTCCTTGCCGGTCTGCGGCTCGTACGCGTAGTGGGCCTTGGCGCCGCTGCTGAAGAGGACGGGTTTGCCGGCGACGTCGGCCACGTGCGGGGTGGCGAATCCCTTGCGGTAATCGCCTTCGTTCTTGACCTGCCCCTTCTCGTCGAGGTCGTGGTAATCGGTCGAGCGATCGGTCTTCCAGACGGTCTTGCCCGTGTCCTTGTCGAGCGCGATGACGTACTGGAAATCGCTCCCGTCGAAGTTCATGATGAGCAGGTTGCCCCAGCGAATCGGCGACGAGCCGGCGCCGCGGTAGTGGTTGCAGACGAGGTCGGTCCGCTGCCAGAGCACCTTGCCCGTCTTCGTGTCGAGGCACGCCGTCCCCGGCGAGCCGAAGGTGACGTAAATGCGCCCTTCCTCGATCACCGGCGTCGGCGAGGCGTAGGAGTTGAAGCGATGGCAAAACTGCGGATTGGCGATGTTGAAGAGCGTCACGTCGCGCACGATCTTGCCGCTGTTCTTGTCGAGCGTGAGGACGCCGAGCTCGGTCCCTTGTTCGTTTGCGGTGGTGACCCAGAGTTGATCGCCCCAGATGACCGGGCACGACCACGCCTTGCCGTGAATGGCGGTCTTCCACTTCACGTGATCGTCCTCGCCAAACTTCACCGGGAGCGTGGCGGTATCCGCGTGGCCGTCGCCGGCGGGCCCTCGGAATTGCGGCCAGTTGTTGTCCGCACAGAGCGGCGTGAGGGTGAGCGCGAGCGCGAACAGGGTGGTGATGGAGGAGCGCATGAGGATGGGGAAATTCGGATTGCGGAATGCGGATTGCGGAATGTGCGCCGACTCTAGCCGCCGAGCGTGGACATTTCCACCTTCGGTTGCGGGTCGGTGAATTGGGACCGCAGCTCGGAATACCGGTCGCCGCGCCGGCGCCAGGAGCCGGCGATGATCGCCGACAGCGCCGCGTCGTCGAGGCCGGAACGGAGCGGCGCGCGGAGGTCGAGGCCGCTCGTCGCGAAGAGGCAATGGTAAAGATGTCCATCCGCCGAGAGCCGCGCTCGCGTGCAGGCGGAGCAAAACGGCCGGCTGACGGAGCTGATCACGCCGATCTCTCCGCCGCGCGCGGTGCGCCAACGCCGCGCCACTTCGCCGCCGTAATGCGCGGGCAGGGGAGTGAGCGGACCGGTCTCGGCGGCGCGCGCGAGGATCTCGTCGGCGGACACGACTTCGTCGAGCTGCCAGCCATTCGTCGTGCCCACGTCCATGTATTCGATGAAGCGCACGATGAACTCCGGCCCGCCGAAGCGCTCGAGCATCGCCGGGATTTCGTGTTCGTTGATCCCGCGTTTCACGACCATGTTGAGCTTGAGCGGTGCGAAGCCCGCCTGGAGTGCGGCGTCGATGCCGTCGAGCACGGTTTGCAGCGGCACGCCGGTGTCGTTGAACGCTGCGAAGGTTTCCGCGTCGAGCGAGTCGAGGCTGACCGTGAGCCGGCGCAAGCCCGCCTGGCGAAGTGCGCGCGCTTGCTTCGAGAGGAGCGAGCCGTTCGTCGTCAGCGCGAGATCGGGCGCGCCCTCGATGCGCGCCAGCATGGCGACGAGGTGATGCAAATCGCGCCGCAGCAAGGGCTCGCCGCCGGTTAGCCGCAGCTTTTCCACGCCGAGCCCGACGAAAATCCGCGCGAGCCGCTCGATCTCTTCAAACGACAGAATCTCCGCGCGCGACAGGAAGGCGAAGTCCGGTCCAAAGACTTCGCGCGGCATGCAGTAGCGGCAGCGGAAATTGCAGCGGTCGGTGACCGAGATGCGCAAGTCGCGCAGCGGTCGGCCGCGGAGATCGAGGGGCGGGTTCATCGCGGATATGGCCCTCTTAATCTTGCTCCTGCTCTTGCTCTTGCTCCATCCGTGCGCATCCGAATTCGATCAGGAGCAGGAGCAGGAGTAAGATTAAGAGTCTGCATGCTCT
>DASYIS010000227.1:0-5184 GCA_035997375.1 Chthoniobacteraceae bacterium | reverse complement strand
AGTTTCTCGATCGGGTCATTGGCCGGATCTTTGACCGTCGATTCGGGGCGGCCGATTAACACGGCGACGCAATTTATATCGAACTCCTGGAACCGGCGCCCGAGCTCGACCGTCGCCAGACGCTGGATCTCTTCGCGCTTGGTGAGTAAATCGAGCATGCGCGAGCTCTGCGCCACGTCGCGGAAATACGCGGTCAGTATGGGATCGAGCGTTTGCGTGATCAGCCGTTTCACATCGCCGAAGCGTTGCACGACCGACGGCGCTTTTTGGTAGTCGATGTGCAGCACCAGCGAGAGCGGGAGCAGCGGCTCATAACCGTCCGCCGTGATGATCTCGATCGTGGCCAGCGCGTCGTCGTATTGGTGACTCTCGCTCTGGCCGGTGATCCAGCGCAGGACGAAGTTCACCGTCGGCACGAGCTCGATCTTCACCGCGTAAGGATTGAGCGCATATTTGCCGGGCGTCAGCGCCCGTTTCCACACGCCTTTTTCACCCGTGCTCACCTGCTCGCCGTAGCGGAAGCCTTCACCAGTCGTGTCGGCGCCGAGCGAGCCGTAGTAAGAGACGACCACGCCGACTTAACCGATCGGGATCAGCGTCTTGGTGCCGAACTCGACGGTGGCAAACCAGCGGTTGATGAAGAACGTACCGTCCGTCAGCACCTGGAGCTGCCGGCCGCGGCAACCGCCGTGGGCGAGGAAGGTCTCCGGATTCTGGAAGTAGTTGTGATCCATCGCGATCTCCGGCGCGATGATTTCGCCGGCCGGGATGGTCGGCCCGTCATGCACCGAGACGACGCCGATTCGGTCGACCATGACGCCGTCCTTGTCCGGGCCCGTGGTGATGACGACCGGCCGATAGCCGTTGACGGCCGCGAGCTCCGATTGCCATTTCTGGTAGGTGGAGTTCTCCTCCATGCTATAGATCTGCGTCTCGGTTAAGATGACGAAGAGCGACGTGTTAATGGCATAAACACCTTCGCGCAGAATGGCGCGCTGGCGTCCCCGCTGGCCGCCGTTGGCGAGGAATTTTTCCGCCTCCTGGAAGTAATTGCACTCCACGGTGCGGCCGAGGGTTTGCGTCGGCTCGAGCGGTGCGCCGCCGCGGGCGTAGACATAGCCGATCCGGCCTTCCGCGACCGTGATCAGCGCGGTGCGATGGATCCTATATTGCCACGGGAACAGGCCGAAATGCAGGCCGCCGCGCAAGAGCCGCGCCTGGAAGCCGGCCTCGCCTTGGGTGGCGATAATGCGGCCCTCGGCCAGCGAGCCTCGAGAGCTCCAGAGCTTCTCGATGACGCCGACCCGGCTGTGTGGAATATAGACGACGCCGAGGACCCGTGGCAAAAAGAGGGCCAGGGCGGCGAGGGCCAGGATGAAGATTGCCCACAAGATTTGCGAGGTGGACATAGTTGGTTTTCGATTAGCTAACTGTTTGTTTGGTTGACCGGCAGGGTGGAGCTCAGGCTCACGGTTTGTGAGAGAGAGCCGCGGCACCGTTGGCATCACGGCAGCGCGTCCGGGGGCCGGTGAGCCCCAGAGGGTTTTCAGTCAGCGCGCGACCGGCGCGTGAAATGCGGCGGGCACCGCAGGCATGAAAAGGGTGGAAGCAAAGCCAGCCATCCGGGCCGGCTCGAAGGCGAACATGGAATCGTTCACGGGAGGAGCCTGCGGCGGGGGGCGAAACATGTCAAGCGGGATTCTCTTGCGTCCTCACGCGGGCTCACGCAACTACGAAACAGGATTCGCACACCACCTTTGGTTCTTTCGCGCCAAGCACTCGCGCCTTGCGTCGGGCTTGCCGGTCGCGCATGCTTGGCACATGACGATCCGGGCTAAAGTCTACAATCATCGCATCGAATTGCCTCCGGAGTTTGTCATCGCTGACGGGGCGGAGGTGGAGATCACCGTGCCTGACGTTGCGCCGAGTCAAACTCTGGCAGAGCGGCTGGCGCCTTTCATTGGAGCTGTTCACTCAGGGGTGGGTGACCTCGCGGACAATCACGACCACTACCTTTACGGGGCGCCCAAGCAGAAGCCGTGAAACCCGTATTTGCGGATGCGTGGTTTTACATCGCGGTGCTGGATGCGGATGATCAGGGTCACACCCGGGCGGTGGCTTGGCTGCGCGAGTTTAGGGGTAGGATTGTCACGACTCGGTCTGTTTTAACGGAAGCGGCGAATAGCCTCGCCGCGCCTGCCTTGCGCGGAACCACCGCCGCCTTCCTGCATTCACTCGAAAGCGCGCCCGCGGTGCGGATCGTGGACGACAGCGATCGACTCTACGCCCGTGGCCTTGCGCTGTATGGCGCACGCGCGGACAAAGCGTGGTCGCTCACAGACTGCATTTCTTTCGTAGTGATGAATGACGACCGGCTGACTGAGGCATTGACCGGCGATCACCATTTTCAGCAAGCCGGCTTCACCGCGCTCTTCCTTTAACGCACCGCCTTTGGCTTTTCCGCGGGGCAGGCACTGCTACAGCGACGCCAAGGTTGAAGTACGCCCATGCGACCAAGCCCCCCAACACGCCGCCCGCGTGACACGCGACGATCGGCGTGCCGAGGAGGCCGAACTGTAATCCGGGGAAGAACGACTGGCCGGTCACCAGTTCGTAAATCGCCTTGATGCCGACGCCGGCGAGGCTCGCGAGCGCGAAGCGGCGGGTGGCACGATCGGCGCCCGGCATGGCCAGCACTTCGAGCGCGGAGAAGGCCAACAGGCCGTGGCCGGCGCCGGAGAGTCCGCACAGGCCGAGGCGGCCGATCAGCGGCGAGACGCAAAGCGCCACGAGGAGGCTGCCGGCCGCGCAGACGGCGGTGGCGGCAAGGCGCCGACCGCGGGTGGGCGCGAGCAGATTGGCGTAGAGCGCCAGGAAGGCGGCGCCATCGAGGAGGAGGTGATACCACGAGACGTGGACGAACGGGTGGGTGAAAACGCGCCACCATTCGCCCGCGGCGACGGCGTCTGCCCGGAAGGCGAGAGCCGAGGTGCTGCCGCCAAGGAAGAGGGGGAGATTGAGCAGCACGAGGACGACGGTGAGGCCGAGCAGCTCGGCCCGGATTTCACGGCGTTCTGCGCGCGGGCTGGGACCGCGCGCGGCGTGGAGAGTCATCGTTTGCATGGGCCGGGCTTGGTGCCGAATCAGCCCTGCGGCCGCGCGCGGCGCTTGAGGCGCGCGAGCCACGCGGCGGCGACGACAAACAGCGGGCCGACCGGTCCCGAGCCTCCGCCCAGGCTCCAACCGCTTCCGCTGCTCTCACTGCGACGGGGCGGCGGGATGTCGCTGCCCTGGCTGCGCGACTGCCACCCGGGAGGCGGCGGGGCGAAGCTCACGGGCGCGTTGCGGCTCACGAGCGGCGCGGGGCTGGAGGGCGCGGGAGTCCGGCTCTCGGCGGTCTCCGGTTGCGGACCGAGATCCGCGATCGCCTTCCGCTGGAGCGCGTTGAGCGTGAGGTCGCGCGTCCCTTGCGCCGCGCGGTCGCGCTCCAGGCGCGCCGCATTGCGCCGCTCGATCTTCCAACGCTGCAGCTCGGCGTCGTTTTCCAGCACGAGGAACGAGGTGTATTCCGTCACGATCGAGAACTCCTCGCCGAGCCGCACGACTTCGGGATTGGACTGGTTGCGCGTGCCGGCGCGCTCGTCGGCCTTCAGCAGCGCATCGATGCGGCGCGAGGCCCACATGCGCTCGATCTCCGGATTGGTCGCGTCTTCCTTCGGCAGCTCGAGGTCGGCGGATTCCTTCCACTCGACGCCGTTCAGGTTCCCGCGCAGCGCCAGTTTCGCCGGGCCGCTGCCGCGGTACCGGCCGTAGACCCGCACCGGCGAGCCGTGGAAGAGATTCGGCATTTGCTTCGGCTCGACGTCGAGGATTTCGATCCCGCTGCCGCCGATCGTCATTTGCAGATCCGTGGCGACCGGGTTCATGAGCTTGCGGCGAAAGGCCTTCGCCTGCCGCGCGAAGTCATCGCCGGGCGAGAGGAAGGAAGCAAGCCCGCCGGAGTCACCGGCGAGCTGTTCCAGCAGCGGCCGATTGACGTCGTTGCCGACGCCGATGCAGAAGACCTTCGCGTTGCGCGGCCGCGCGCCGATGAGCTCCAGCAACGATCGCCGTTCGCTTTGATCCGTGAGTCCGTCGCTCAGGATGACGACGTTCAGCGGGCGATCGGCGTCCGCGTATTTGTAGGCGGTCGTGATCGCCGGGTTGAGCACCGTGCCGCCGCCGGCCTGGGCCGCGGTGAGGAAGGCGAGTGCGTCCTGCTTTGCCTTGGCATCGGCCGCGCGCTTGCCGTTGAAAGCGAGGTGCGGCTGGATGTTGAACGTCATCAGCTCGAACCGGTCGTCCGCGCCGAGTTGCCGGATGAATTCACCGAGGCAATCCTTCGAGAGGAGCAGCTTGCCGTCGTCGCGCATGCTGCCGGAGAAATCGAGCACGAAGACGTAATCGGCGCCGGTCTCCTTCCCCGGAGCGTCGGCGCCCGCGGAGAGCGTGGCGCAGAAGAAGCCGTCCTGGCCGGCGCGCGCGGAGGTGAGGACATCGATGCCGGTCCGCGGCCGCTCGAGATGGCAGGCCAGCACCACGTCCTGCGCGAGGCTGCCGCCTTTGGTTTCGAGGCTCGCCTGCGCATAGCCCTCGCTGTGTTTGGCGATGACGAAGGCGCCGGGATGGCTCGGGCTTTCCAGCGCCGCGATCGGGATGGCCGACTGCACGTCGACATTGATCGCGAAGCGCCCCGTCGTCCGCGTATCCGGCCGGCCGCGCGTGCTCGTGGCGAGCGGGTAAACGTAGGTCGCCCAGTCATGGTCGAAATCGAGCTCCTGATAATAGGTGATCTGCACCTTCTGCTCGGCCCCGGCGGCGATGGGGAAGATGCGCATCTCGAAGGTGCGGAAGTCCGTCTGCTCGAGCAGCCCCGGGTCGCGTTTCTGCTGCTTGTAGCTCTCGTAGATTTCGCGGGCGCGTTTCTTTTCCAGCACTTCGCCGACCATTTCCTTCCCCGCAATCCACATGGAGAAGTTGGCGACCGAGGCGCTCTTCGGCACCGGGAAGGTGTAGAGCGCCTCGACCTGGCGTTGCTCGGTGTTGCGGAAGATCTGCGTGACCTGCGTGACGGCGATGCCGTTGTTGATCGTGACTTTGACGTCGTGCTCCTGGATTTCGAGCACGCCGCCGCGCCCGCCATCG
>DASYIS010000226.1:0-2720 GCA_035997375.1 Chthoniobacteraceae bacterium | reverse complement strand
AGAAGCCACGGGCGCGGCCAGGATTTTCAGCGTGTGCTAGTTCTTCGTGTTGTCGACGTCGGCCGCGTGCTGCAGCGGCTGATTGCTCGGCGCGACATACGGGAAGGTCGGGCTCAGCGGGACGTCATTAGCGCCGACCTTGTCGCCGGCCGTGTAGGTGTCATTTGTGACGACTTTGAGCAGGATGTCTACGGTGTCATCGGTGAGCTGCCGGCCGTTGGGAAAGCCGGGCACGGCGGCCATGCCCGTATCGAGCTTGAGCACGTCGCCCTGCAACACGGCAATGCCCGCCAGCGCGCCCTGGTGAGCGGCATCGGTCCCCAGCGCCGTCAGCACATCCAGGATGCCGGGCTCGCTCGGCACTTTCGCGGTTCCTTTGGTCGGGAGCGCGAACTTGAGGCTCGCGTCATCCTTCGGCGTGCCCGTGTTGTAGGAGTTCTTGCGGTTGAACGGGATCAGCACGACGTTGACGGCGGGATTGGCCATGCGGTCCACGGTCTTGAACGCGCCCAAGCCACGCACGTCGCCCGCCGCGCCGGGAAGCTGCACCGTGTGGCGCTGCGTCAGGAAATCGACCCCGATGATCGGCCCGGCGCTGGTGAAGGTGGCGCCGGTCTTGACCTTCGTGAGCTGGGCGATCGGCAGGCTGAGCGCGATCGTCATCACGTTGTATCCCGCGAAGGTGTCGCGGGCGCGATCGAAGACCGAGACATCGGCGTTGGCCGGCCCGTGCTCGCGGATGCTCTTGATAAAAGCGCCGAAGGCCGGGATATCGAAGAAGAAGGGATCGTCGGATTCGCCGAAGAAGACCTTGATCCCCGCCGCGCCTGGGTTGGGCGGGGTCGCCGGATTCACGACCGCGTTGCCGAGATCCGTGACGGCTGTGGACTGGTCTGGCGGAGCCCCGGGAGGGACTTGGGTGAGGGACGGGTTTAACACCGGCGCCTCAAAGACGGCCCTCGTACTGATCCCTTCGAAACCGGTGAACTGGATTTTCGCCGTCTGCGGCTTCTGCACCTGCAAGGCTTCCTCGCCCACAGGGCCCGGATTCGCGATGCGCGGCGTGAAGGTCACGTCGATGAACTTGTCCGGCTTGATGCTGGCAATGTATTTGGCCAGCGCCGCTTTTTCCTTAGCCGTCGGCTTGGCGGGGTCGACCGGTACCGGCCGCGGGACGTTGACGTGCTTGTTGTAGATCTCGAAGCGGTAGCGGATCACCGGGTCGAAGATCGCCTCATTCGTCGCCTCGCCCGGCACGATGAAGCCGTGAGTGGTGCCGATGAGCACCGCCCTCGTAGGATCGCCCGTGTCCTTGAAGAAGAAGACGTCGGCAATGTCCGCCGCGGCATCGTAGCCGAAGGTGGGAGAGTCGCGGTGATCGGCGGCGTGCGCCGGGAGGGGGACGGAGAGGGCCGTGGCGGCGCTGATGGCCGCGGTGAGCACGAGCTGACGGAGGGAGGCTGGCGTTTTCATGGAGAACTTGAATCGCGAGGGTTGAACCGTGCGGGGAATCCGCGCACAGTTTGTTAGGATTTTTCTGAATGAAACGCTGGGTGCCGTCAATTTTCAATTTGTGGCCGGGGCGAGGGCCGGCCGTGCTCGCCTTCTGTTTTCTGGCCTCGTGCGGTCCGAAAGCCTCCGCACCTGGGGAAGCAACCGTCCCGCCGGCGCCTCTCGCGACGCCTGCTCCGCCGGCGTTGGCGCCGCCCGAGGCTGCCACTCCGCCACCGGTTCCGGTGGCTCCTCCGCCCCCTGTGTCGGCTCCCGTGCGGGCGCCGGAAAGCGCACCCGACCTGGAGCGCCGCTACTTTGCCTCCGGGACCACCCCCGAGGAGCGGATGGAGATCATCGCCGATCTCGGCGCGCTCGAGGCGGGGGAAGCGCTCGGGCGCGTCTACCGCGCGGAGCGGCGCTTGGAAACGAGAATGAAGGTGCTCGAAGTCATCGGAGATCTCGACGGTGATCGGCAGCACGAACCCAAGCTGGCGGTGCTGCAGGCCGCCGTCGCGCCCACGCAAAACCGGTTGCTCCGCGAGGTGGCGCTCGATTTGCTCGGCAGCTTCGACGACCCGCGGGCCGCCCGGCTGGTGGATGCCATCGCCCGCAGCGACGCGGACCGCGAATTGCGCGCCGCGGCGCGGGCGATGCGCGAGGCCCGGTGCCTCAATTGATGTAGCTCGCCTCGTTGCTGTCGGAGCGCCCGTTCCCTTTGTTCTGGCCGCGCTTCAGTTTCGCCGTGGCGCGCCTAAGTTCCGGTTTCGGTATCGATCATTCTATTCGCCCCCCTATGCCTGCTCGCTTTCCCCCAGCGCTCCGGTTGTTGCTCTGCTGCCTGTCGGCGTCGGCCTGCGCGGAACCACTCGACGAGCTGCGCTTTCCCGATCCGATCAATGTCACGGTCCCGGCCATCGTGACGGACCCGTCCATCCGGTACGACTACGACATCGCGTATGTCCGCGCGCGGCGCGCCGGTGACGAGACGCACAAACGCTTCTATACCGATTTCTCGCAGCCGGTGACGATGGAGCCGGGGGCGGACCTCATGCTGCTGCACCCCGATGGGACGGAGGAGCTCCTCGTGGCGGGGGGCGAGGGGTCGATCACCGATCCGGTCGTGTCGTTCGACGGGCAATGGATCTACTTTTCGCACCTCTACAACCTGCAGAAGGCGAACCAGTGGTCGCCGTCGCGGGAAGGCGCGGACATTTTCAAGATTCACG
>DASYIS010000225.1:0-2651 GCA_035997375.1 Chthoniobacteraceae bacterium | reverse complement strand
CGCGCGCGCGGCGGTCTGAGCGGACTCTTTCACACCGTCGCTTTTGGCTGGCTATCTTCCATTCATCGCAACCGTGAGCAAGATGCGAACGCCGGTCCACAGAATCACGAAAAGAATCGAGACCCCGATCATCTTGCCGGCATTGGGTTTCCCTTGAATGAGGCGAACGATCCCGAGGATGCACGCGATGCCGGAACAGAGCACGCAGAGGACCCAATCGCCAGTGGACAGGTCGGTCTCACCGCGCTGCGACAACGAGCGGGCGAGTCCGCCGCGACAATTCATGCAGAATTCGGCCGTATTGGGATTGGCGGTTCCGCAATGGGGGCAGGCTTTCATTTAGGGGGTCGTTATAGGTCAGCCGAAATACCGAGCGAGAAAAAGCTCCAAAAAAGATGACCGCAACCGTTGAGGAGCAGCAGTCCGTCCGTCGGTTCTTGCACCGACCGCTAATCGGCGTCTTCCCCCGCCACCGTCGCCACGGCTGCGAGCTTTTCCCACTCGGCGGTCACCCGCTGCAGCTCCCGGGTGACGCCGGCGAGGTCGCGGTTGAGATTGATGGCGTTGCCCCCGGCTTCGTACGCCTCGGGCTGCTCGAGCGCGGTGGTAAGATCCTTTTGCCGTCCTTCGAGATTCAGGATTTGCATCTCCAGGTTGCTGATCTTCTGCGCCGCTTCGCGCCGCAGTTTCTGCTCGGCTTTGCGCGCCTCCTGCGCGGCGCGCTTGGCTTCCTTTTGCTCCTTCATGCCGGGCCCGCGCTCGGCTTTCACGGCCGTCTCTTCGGCGGGGCGGGAGTCGGTCAGCTTGTCGCCGGCGGTGAGGGCGGAGCGCGCGGACTCGGCTTGCGATTTCGTCAGGTAGTAGTCGTAGTCGCCGGCGTACGGGACGAGCTTGCCGGCGGAAATGTGGAGGACCGTCGAGGCGATTTTCCGGATGAAATGGACGTCGTGCGAAATGAAGATGAGCGTCCCCTCGTACTCGGAGAGCGCCCCGATGAGCGCATCGATGCTGCCGATGTCGAGGTGCGTCGTCGGCTCGTCCATCAGGAGGAGGTTCGGCGGATCGAGCAGCAGCTTGACCAGCGCGAGGCGCGATTTCTCACCGCCGCTCAGGACGGCGACCGGCTTGAAGACATCGTCGCCGCGAAAGAGGAACGAGCCAAGCACGGTGCGCGCGATCTGCTCGCCGACGGGATTGGGCGAATCCTGCACGGCCTCGAGCACGGTCTGGCGGCCGTTCAGCATCTCCACGCGATGCTGGGCAAAGTAGCCGACCTTCACGTTGTGCCCCACTTCGCGCGTGCCGGCCTGCGGCTCGTTGAGGCCGGCGAGGAGCTTGAGCAGCGTCGATTTGCCCGCACCGTTCGGACCGACGAGCACGGTGCGCTGGCCGCGCTCCGCCTGGAAATTCATCTTCTCGTACACCCGCAACGAGCCATACGCGAAGTCGATGTTCTCGAGCGTGATCACCTTCTGCCCCGAGCGGCCCGGCTGCGGAAAGCGGAACTTGTTCACCGAGCGCTCGGCCGAGACCGGGGCCTCGAGCTTGTCCATGCGCGCGATCTGCTTGAGCTTGCTCTGCGCCTGCGAGGCTTTGCTGGCCTTGGCGCGGAAGCGGTCGGCGAACTCCTGGAGCGAGGCGATCTCGCGCTGCTGGTTCTTGTACGCGGACGCGTGCTGCTCTTCGCGCGCGGCTTTCTCGATCTGATAGGCGTCCCAGTTTCCGCGGTAGCGGATGAGCTGCTGGCGCGAGATTTCCACGACGGAATCGACGAGCTGATTCAGGAACTCGCGGTCGTGCGAGATCATGAGAATGGCGCCGGGGTAGTACCGCAGATGCTCCTGGAACCAGACGAGCGACTCGAGGTCGAGATGGTTCGTCGGCTCGTCGAGCAGCAGGAGATCGGGCTCCTGCACGAGCAGCCGCGCGAGGTGCGCGCGCATGATCCAGCCGCCGGAAAGCGTGCGCGCCGGCCGCTCGAAATCGACCTCGCGAAACGCCAACCCGTGCAGGATGCGCTTGGCCTGCGCCTCGAGCTGGTAGCCGTTCTCCTCGGCAAAGACCCGCATCGCCTCGTGGTATTCGTCATCGCCGATCGCCTCCGCCTCCGTGCCGCCGGCGTCGTGTTTCACGAGCACTGCGCGCGCTTTCGCCAGCGCCGGGCTGACCGCGGTGGCGAGCGTGAGGACGGTCTCCTCACCGACATCGGCGGTCTCCTGCGGGAGGTAGCCAATGGAGGCCCCGCGGTCGAGCGCCACGCGGCCGGCATCCGGCGAGGCGTCGCCGAGGATGAGCGAGAAGAGGGTCGACTTGCCCGCGCCGTTCGGCCCCACGAGCCCGATGCGTTCGCCCCGGTTGACCTGAATGGAGGCGTCCTCAAACAGCGTGCGTCCGCCGAAGGATTTGGTGAGTTGCGAAACAGTGAGCATGGACGGTCGGAAAAAACGGGGAGGGTGTAGATAGCACCCGCCTCCGCGATTGCAACGCGAGACCGGCGACTGACAGAACGCGTGTAGCGCCGCTTCCGGGTTCGTAGTTCCGCCTTTAGGCGGCGGGCGGCGCGCCGGCACGAGGCGCGCTGAAAGGTCCGACGCGCTTTGGGAACGCCACGCCTGGCCGCCTGAAGGCGGAACTACGAACCCCGAAAGGCC
>DASYIS010000224.1:0-8108 GCA_035997375.1 Chthoniobacteraceae bacterium | reverse complement strand
CAGCCAGGGCCACGGAGAAGCGAACGATTTCATGAGGAGGGTATGCCACATCTTTGTCATATCAGTAATCCTGAAAACCGGAATGGGGACCACGGATCTCACGGATGGGCACGGATACAGCGGCACTTGTTTCTTTGACTTTGAACAAGAAGTTTTCGGACGGCGAGTCGCCCGCTCTGCGTTCTTTGCGTTCTTTGCGTTCTTTGCGTTCTTTGCGTTCTTTGTGGTTGATAGACTGCGGGGAGGAACCGCAGAGAGCACAGAGAACGCAAAGGAAGTTGCAGGCGGCGACTCATCACCCAAACGGTTGCGGCAGCGCCGCCTCGTGTAATCCGTGGTCAATCTTCCGTTTCCATTCCCGAATTTCGGCTCAACGCCAACCGCCTTGTTGAGAGACGGCGATCACCAGGCGATGCGCACCGTGTGCATCCGATTCGCCGGCGGCACCCACTGCACCCCCGCCGGAATGACCGGCGTGTCGTCTGACTGCACCTCTCGATAGCGCAGGGAGAGATGATTGACGATCAATTCCGCGCCGATCGCGGCCGCCGCGCCGACCGCGTCAGCCAGCACGGAATGATCATGATCCTCCTGCATCGCGGGATTCGGGTAGGTGGCTTCGTGCATCAGCGTCTTCGGGCTGCCGAGCGCCTCCGGCGGCAAAGGCCGGGTGTCGCCGGTATAGGTCAGGACGTGGCAGTCGAATGGTTCCGAGAACTCAGGCCGGCGGCCTTCATCGCGAAACCGCAACGCCAGCTCTTGCATTTCCGAGGCGGAAAGATGCGCGAACTCCGCGCGCCGGCGCATCCGGGAATGGAAGAGCTTGTAGCCCACGGCCCCGCTCCGCCCATGGCGGACCGGGAAAGGCGTGGCCCAGAGCTCGGTGCGATTATTGATCCCAAGGGCGATCCGGTCACCGGGCACGACGAGCTGCCAGTTGGCGCCGGGAACCATCGCCGCCATGTGTTCATAGCGGCCAGACCAGGACGGCACATAGATGTTGAGCGCCGGCAGGTTCGGCACACGCTGCCGCGAACGGATGACCATGGGAATCCCGGCAATGTGATCCCAGTGATCGTGGGTGATCAGCAGGTTCTTGAGCGCCGCGAGCGGACCGATGCCGAGCGCCAGCGCCATCCCTTCGCCCGCGTCGATGGCAAAGCCATGGTCCCCGCAGTAGTTCCAGGTGGAATGAGCGGCGATCGAGACGGTTTTGAATTCCATGGGCGTTGCGGAACCTGATTCGGGATTGGAAGGCCAACGAATTGAGCGAATCGGAACGAATGGAGCAATTAACATCCATGTCCTCCTCACACCCGATGGGTGAAGACCAGCAAGAGCGCAAGTGCTTCCCTTTCGTTTCGATTCGCGTCATTCGTTGGCCTTCAGGCTGAATCGAACTTGCGCGGAGCCTGTAGCAGGAGCGGCGCGCGCTGTCAGTCGCTACGGACGCGGGGCGAGGCTCACCGTACCGGCCGCGGTCGGGTTGAGGAAGAACCCGCCGCCCCGGGCGTCCGGCTGAAGCACGGCGCCTTTGAAGGTCGTCGTGCCGCCGCCCGGCAGCACGACCGAGCCGGCGAACAAACCGGTGGTGCGGACCAGCGCCATCGCGAACGGCGGCGCGCCCGCGGAGACGACGGTGATCTTTCCCGTCGCGGCGATTTGCAGGTTCAAGGCCAGGTCGCCGGCGGGATTTTCGCCGGTGAACTGCAGGCTCGCCTTGCCGCCGGTCGCGGGGAGGCCCGGCAGCACGTAGCCATTCGCGCCCGGAGCGGTGTAGCGCGCGGCGGTGAAGGCGACATCCGCGCCAAAGCCCGCGCCGAAGAGCCCCTTGCCGTCGGCGGGTCTAGACCATCCGAGAACACTCGCGGGCATCTCTCCCGGCGTGAGCGCACCGGCGACCCGGCCCTTCCCCTGGTAGAGGAGCGCGAAGAACGGAAACGTGCCGTCGGTGCCGAGCGCCGAGGCGCAGGTGAAGGGCGTGCCGTCGGCGAGCTGCCCGGCCACCGCCACACCGCCCGTGGTCCCGACGACCACCGTCGCAAAGCCGCTGCCGCGCGGGGCGCCGGCCGGCGGATTCATCGGCTCGAGGAGAGCCGTGTAGCGTCCGGCCTGCGGAGCATAGCCGGTGGCTTTCAGGAAGACCGCCTGCCGCCGACCCGCGAAGGCTCGCGCCTGGCCGGCGACGGTGAGGGTGCCGGACGCCGAGTTTTCATCGAAACCGAGGAGCCGGAGCGTCACGGCGCCCAGGCCCGGGACCGTGACCGTTTTCGTGAACGTCCCGTCGGGCGCCAGCACGCCGACGAAGCCGGCACTCTTTCCGCCATAGATGACCTGCGCGGACCACGCGGAGCCGGAGGTGAGCGCCAGCCGGAAAAAGCCGCTCTCGGCGAAGGGGCCGGCCGGATTGACGAAGCCTCGATAGACCGCGCTCGAGGCCGGGCGAACGATCGTCGCAAGGTTCAAGGTGTTATTGGAAAGATCCGGATCGCCGGCGTGCCCCGCCACCGCCGCCGTGAAGGCGATCGCGCCAAGGGCGGCCGGCGCGCGGAGGACCACCCGCACGGTGCGCGTGCCATGCGCGGCGAGCGTGCCGAGACTCAGCGAGAGCGTCCCGGGCCCCGCCGTGCCGGCCGGCGAGGAGGAGACAAACGCGGCGTTCACGGGAAACGCGAGCTCGAGCCGCACGCCGTCGGCGGGCGTGGCGCCGGGGTTGGCGACGGTCAAGGTCCACGTGAAGTTGTGCCCGGCCACCGGCACCGGAATGGCGCCGCGCACCGTGAGGTCGGGCCCCGCATCCGCGATCGTCACCGTCGCGCGCGCGGGTGCGCCGACGAGATACGCCGGGTCGGGCAGGAGGATTGCGACGACGGTTTCATCGCCCTCGTCGGCGACATCCGCGATGGGCCGCACGATCAGGTCCGCGCTCGATGCGCCGGCCTGGATGGTCACGCTCGCCGGCAGCGCGTCGTAGTCGACGCCGTTTTTCGCCGAGCCGCCCAGGCTGAGCCGCACCGTGAGCGCCGTGTCGGTCGCGCCCGTGCGCCGGACGGTGATCGTCCCCGTGGTTCGGCCCAGCTCGGTCGCCGTGGGATCGCCGGCTTCGATGGTGACGGTCGGAAAGCCGGCAGGGACGAGCTCGAAGGCGCCGATATCCGCTCCGTCGGCGGCGTTGGCGACCCCGGCGACATCCACGGGGCGCTGGACGTCGCGCTGGTCGGTCGTGCTGCCGGCGCTGCTCCCGGCGTCGATGGCCGGACTGCCGTCGAGGAGCGCGCAGGTGAAGGTCGGGCCGCCGTTGTCGGCGAGAGGCGCGAGCTTCGGATCGACTCCGGTGAGATCGTGCGCTTGGGCCGTAAACGTCGCGCCGGCGGTGTCGCCGACCAGGTTGAAGTCCTGCGACATCGCCTCTCCGGCGAGATCGGGGCCGGCGCCGGTGGCCGCATTTCCGGCGACGATGGTGTTGAGCAGCCGGAGCGGGCCCGTGCCGGTGTTGGCGATGCCGCCGCCGCTCGCCGCGCTGCCGCGCGTGATCGTGCAATGCTCCACCGTCATGTCGCTCGCCTCACCGTAAACGGCGCCGTTGGCGATCGCGCCGCCCGCGGAGGTCGCGCTGTTGGCATCGAAAGTGCAACGCGAAATCGTCGAGACGTTGCCCTTCAGCGCCACGGCGCCGCCGGTCGGCGCGGCGTTCCGGTCAAACGTGCAGGCCGTGATCGTCATCGGGTCGTATTCTCCCCAGACGGCGCCGCCGGCGGACCTGGTCACGCGGTTGTTCGTGAAGCTCGAGCGCGCGATCGTGGCCGACCCCTTCCCGACATAGATCGCACCTCCGAAGTAGCCGCCGAAGTTCCCGGAAAACGTGCAGCCGTTCACCGTCAATTCGGCGGTGCCGGCATTCCAGATCGCGCCGCCGTTTCCCCCGGATTTGTTGTCGAGGAAAGCCGTGTCTTTCACGATCAAGGCGCCTCGGTTGAACACGCCTCCGCCTTGCGCGCCCCCGTAAGCGTACGTCTCGTTGCCCGCCAGGACGCAACCGGTCAGGGTCAGCTCGTGATTGTCGGCGTTCCGGATGCCCGCGCCCCACATGTCCGCGGATTCCTGGCTGTAGGGGGTGCGGCCATTGGCGATGCGAATCCCGGAGATGGAGACGGGCCCCGCGGTCACATTGAAAATGCGAAACTCAGGCGTGTCCGCGGCGGAGCTCCGCTCGATGGAGAGCAGCCCGGCGCCGGGCCCCGCGATGGTGACCGCCTTGTCGATCACCAGTTCGGCGCCGGGGAGCGTGATCGTGCCGGTGACGGCGAATTCGATCCGGTCGCCGGCCGCGGCGTCGAGGAGCGCCTGGCGCAGCGAGCCGGGGCCGGCGTCGGCGAGTGAGATGACCGTGAGCGTCCGGTGGCCGGTCGGCACATAGGCGGGAGCGAAGACCGCCTGCAGGCCGTAATAAGCGGCCTTCGGTTGGCGCGCGATGTTGACGACGCCGAAGAATTCTTCGTTTGCCATCCCGTCCGGAAAGCCGCCCGAATCGTAGCCGCCGCTTTGCTGCGAAGTCGACGGGGCGATTTTCCAGTGCTCGTCGTTGAACTCGAAGGCGCATCCCCCGACCGCGACCTTCTGCGGATCCCGCGCGGAGAGGTTCGGGAAAAGGTCATCCCAAAGGGCCGTGTCCCAGTCGCGCTGCTCCGCCTCGTTGGGCGCGCCGCCGGCGTCCGGGTTCGTGTGGGCCGTCGTCTTCCACGAGTCGATGCCGAACTCGAGCAGGACCAGCGGCTTGGCGGTGATGGAGGCCCACTGCGTGAAGAGCGTGCCGAAAGTGCGGCCGCGAAAAATGTTCGCGCCCCAGCAATCGACCGACGGCGCGCCGGTGTTGACATAGCGCGCGGTGTCGGAAAGCCGGCGGCCGTTGTCGTTGATGTCGATGTCGCCCCAGCTCGCGATGACGGGGTGATTGGCGTCGAGGCTCTTGATCAACTGCGCCGCCGCTTCCGTGCGTTGCACGGCGTCGGCCACCGAGGAGGCGGCGCCGTAGTAGAGGTTGATGTTGATTTCGTTGCCCAGGCAAAAACCGAGGATCGCCGGGTGGTCGCGGTAGAAGGTGACCGCCTGGCGGATGCGCGCGGTGTCGTTGATCGCGTCGTCCACCATCATCAGCACGAAGAGGCCGCGCTGGTAGCAGTCATCGAGGATCGCCCGGCCGACCGGCCCCGACGTCGCGTCGAACCCGAAATCCAGCGGCACGCGGACGGTATTCGCGTTCATCGCCTGGATGAGCGGCAGGTCCTGCTGATACCACTTGGCGAACTCCTGGCGCCGCACGGCGGCGTTGTTCGGGTCCGCCGGGCTGGTGGCGGTGTCCGGGCCGGCGGGCGACCAGTTGACGCCGCGGATGATGAAAGCCGCCGGCGCGCCCAGCGTCCCGTCCGCGTTGCGCCGCTCGAGCATGAACTGGCGCCCGGCCACGGTCACGCGGCTCGGCGCCGGCGGAGCGGCGGCGGCCGCCGCGAGCCCCAATGCGCAAAGGGTGAGGACGGCGGCCAGGCGGCCGGGGCGGAATGTGGAAGAGAGAAGGGCGGATGGCATGGCGCGGAACCGGTCGGAATTTGGATGGCAAGTGGCGACCTGCGCCCGCCGGTCGTTTTTCACTCCCGGCGGGCGTGCTCGTCTCCCGTTGGTTAGGCCGCCCGCGGGCAGGGTGTGACGCGCGCGGGACAAATTTGTTTCCGCCGGCTTCGTCACCCGCTCTCGGGTCATGACTGCCACCTTCTGACAACATATTCGGTCGAGCCCGAAAACCCACGGGCGCGCGTCACGCGACATCGGGCCGACGCCTACAATCGGAAAGAAGGAGCCCCCATGTTGTCCCCGCATCAGATCAACTTCGTCCAGATCGAGCGCATTCGGAAAATCGAGCGCGACGAGACGTGGCTTCACGGCGAGCGCGTCGGCCACCCCGTCGACCCCAAGTGCCCCGAAGTCCAGGAGCAGGTCGTGGCCGTCGTCCTCCGCCTGAGCCCCGTCTGGCGCTGCGAATTTGAAGCCACCTCGGCGGAATAGCGCACGCGACGCCGGGCGCGCCCCGTCCCTACCGGGGGAGCGCGCCGGCGCCTTTGCCGTGCGCGGGCGAGCCGGCGGGCACGGTGAAATCGCCCTGGGCGGGATTCGCGAAGCCGGGGTCCCAGCCGATGACGCCGTCCCGCTCTTTCGTCGGCAAGACCGGCGTCGATTTCGCCGGCGCGTCGACGCAGTACCAGAGATTGCGCGCAAAGGTAAACGTCTCGGGGGCGGTCTTCGGCCCGACGTTGATGCCGCCCTCGTACCAGTTCGATTTGAAGACGATGAGGTTGTCCTCGATCCGGCCGTTGCGGCACGGGGTGAAATCCTCGCGCGGGGTTTGTTGGAGGATCCGAAAGGCCCACTGTTTGGGCAGATAAATCGTGTTGAACCGAACGACCGCGCCGTCGGCATTCGCGAAGATCACCGCGGCGGCGCCACCGATGAAGGTGTTCCCCTCGACCGTGATTTTGCGCGCCTCGAAACCGAGCGGCTTCGGACGGAAGTAGGGCATCCCGGTCGAGCCGCCGACATTGATGCCGCCACCTTGCGCTTCGTGGAAAACGCAGCGGCGGATCGTCACTTCTTCCGAGCCACCCTTGAACTGCACCGCCGCCGCGCCCCGGCCGGCGAGGAAGGCGCAATTCTCCACCGCGCCGTTTCGGCAGCCGACGCCGTCGACCGCATCGCCGCCAACACCCCAGTCCTGGAACGTGCAATTGCGGATGGAGAAGTCCGCGACGCCGGCCAGCTTGATGGAGCAGGCGCCGCCGCCCGGACCGACATCGTCGATCCGGCAATGGCGGATGGTGATGTGATGGCAGGAGAACGGCTCCTTCCCGCCGTCATCGAACATCAGCCCGCTGCCCGCCGCGCGCGCGATGTGCAGATTCTCCACCTCGATGTACGCGGCCTGCACGAGCTGCATGCCGGACGCCTGCCCGGCCTGAAAGACCGCGGGATTCTCCGCGGAAGGGCCCGAGATGCGGATCGGTTTCTCCGCGGTCCCGTGGAGTCCCACGGAAAAGAACCCGCCCTTGAACGGGCCGGCGCCGAGCCGGAGATGATCGCCCGGCTTTGCCGCCTTGAGTGCCGCGTGGAGCTCGGAGTCGGTGCTGACCGCGATGTCCGCCGCGCGGGCGGGCAGCGACGTCGCGCAGCAGGCCGCGGCGATGAGCGAGGGGAACGGCTTGAGGAAATGGCGGAGGGGAAACATGCGATTGAACATACGAGCAGTGCGTCGCCACATCTCACCGCGGCGAGACTAGCGAACGACGCGGAAGGAAATCACCGGGGAGGCCAGGGGGCCGAACGACCACTGCAATTTGTAAGTCCCGGGCGCATGAACAAACTTCTCCAACTGGTAACCGATGTCGAGCGGGCCGGGCCAAGCCCACCCGATCGGCCCATCGATCGTCGTGTCGCCCGGAAAATCCGTGACCGTCCCGTCGGGGTGCGTCAACAGGACGACATCGGTGCCGACATAGCCCGCCGGCGGCGCGTTCCGGCTCGCCGAGGACCCCGCGGGCGATTCGTAATACAGCGCAATGCGGATGGGTTGATGCAGTGGGTACGTCGGCTGGGGATTGGTCAGGCCGATGCGCGCGCCGCCCTGGGTCTTGCCATACAACACCGGAGCGTCGCCGTGTTGCGCCACGCCGAGGCCCGGATGGGCATGAAGATAGTCAGGCTCGCGGACGCAGCCGGCGCAGGCGAGGAGGCAGAGGAAAAGGAGGGAGGGAATTTTCACGAAGAGGGAACGCTCGTTAAGGATGCGTCCAGAAATAACGTGATACGAAATGTGGCTCATGGATGGAGCGTGTAGTTCCATTCGCCGTGGAAGTCTGCGCGCGTCATTCGGATGGAGGCCATCTGCTCCGGCGTCGGTTTGATTTTTGTTTCGGAGTGAGACTGGTCAGACTCGGCGCGCACTTTCAAGCCGGCTTGGGTCGTCGTGGCCGCGATGAGTTCGACGATGACTTCATGGCTGACCAAGGCCTTGCCCCGCCAATTTTGGGTGATGTGGCAGAACAGCCGATGCTCGATCTTGTTCC
>DASYIS010000223.1:0-4128 GCA_035997375.1 Chthoniobacteraceae bacterium | reverse complement strand
AGGTGACAAGGTGACAAGGTGACAAGCGCGCGAAGTCGCCGAGAAAACTGCTGCGCCGCGCTTACTTCAGCTTCTCCAACTTCTCGCTCGCAGCCTTGTGGTAACGCGAGTCGAGTGATTTGTCGTCGACCGTCTTCTGATACGTCGTGCGCGCTTCGTCCTTTCGTCCGGCGGCCTGGAGGGTGTCGCCTGTGGCGAGCAAGAGGTCGCCCCGAATGTTGCCGCCGGTCTTTTCGATCTCCACTTTGCGGAGCGTGGCTAGGGCTTCGTCGAACTGGCCTTGCCGGGTCAGGATGCGCGCGACGCCCTGAACGGCGGTGTATTGTTCCGAGCTGCCGATCTGCTTGGCCGGCTCGATGATCGCGCGATAGGCGGCGAGCGCGCGGGAGTCGTCGTGGAGGTTGATCTCACGGTTGTTGGCGATGAACTGGTGGACGCTGTCGCGCGTGCGCGGCTCACTGGTGAACTCCAGCGCGCGCGTGAGATCGGCGTCCGCTTCTTTCCCGGCTTTAGTGATCGCGTAGGCGCGGCCTCGGCTGAACCAACCGTCGCCGGCTTTCCAGAAGGGCCACGCGCCGAGGTCTTCGCTGCCGAATTGCTCAACGAGCTGGGGCGCTTTGGACTGGTCGAGCAGGTTTTGCATGAGCGCCGCCTTCTTCACCGCGTCGATCGGGATGCGCGCGGCCAGTTGTTCGGCGACCTCCGGTTGACGCACCGCGCGGGCCATCGCGACGGCTTGCTCGAGGGCGGCGGATTTTTGGAAGTCGGTGATCTTCCCGTCGGCCGCGACGATATAGCGGGAGAGCGCTTCGACGCGTTTGCCCTGCCGCGCGAATTCGGCGGCCACGCGCGTGGCCTCCAGGAAATCCTCCTCCGGCGGGCCGGCTTCGAACTGGTGCGAGCGGCCTTCGTAGAGCGTCGCGAACTTCATCACCTCGTGGAAATTCGCCTTCCCCGTGGGCGAGAAGGCCGAGGCCTCCTGCGCCGGGCCTCGGATGCGCTGGCGGCAGACATTGAAATGCCAGGGCAGGCTGGTGGAAGGCCGGCGGCCGATGACCTGGTGCAGTGGATCGTTCTCATCCTGCGTGACCGGGATGCGGATTTCGGCGGTCCAGTGATCGTCCGCGATCTGCGTGGCGACTTGCGCCTGCGAATCCCAGCCCATTCGCGTGGCGGCGGAGGCGGAGCGGTCCAGGTCGGCGACCGCGCCCGAGGGGCTGATCGCGATCTGGTAGTAAGAGTGCGCTTCCGTCTCGAGCAGCACCTCGACGGCGTCGCCGTACCAGAGCGCCGCGTCGTCGTGTTTCGTCGTGCCGATGTTCGGCTTCTCGCCCGGACGTTCGTCGCAGCGGATCGCCAAATAGAGCGCGCCGTCCTTGCCCCATGCGGCCTTGAACGTGGTGCCAAAAGTCGGCCGGCCGCCGGTCTGCAATTCGCGCAGACTCCCGACAAAAGCGTCGGGATATTTCTGCCAGAACTCGTCGTCGAGTTTCCCGTCGATCACGATTCCCTCGGCATCGCGCGCGAGGCGGAACTGCGGCAGCGGGCCGCGCACTTTTCCGAGTTGCAGGCTCTTGTTGCGCAGATCCTTGAGGAAGTCGTCCATCAGCGCGAGGCGGCGCCCATAGACCGAGCCGGCGTCGGCCTTCGCCTGCGCCGCGGCGAAGTCAGCGAGCGCCGCGTCGACCTTCGTCTTGTCCTTTTCCATCTCCTGCCAGTTCGCCTCGCAGTAGTTGAAAAAGGTCAGCATCTCCTGCTCCGCGGGGCCGTAGAAGAGGCGGCAGTATTCGCGCAACATTGCGTCGGCGTCCTGCGCCTTGCCGCCCCAATACATGCGCGCGGTGAAGTAGACGAGGAAGTGATTGAGGCCGATGCCGACAGTCGCGAAATCCGGCCGAATGGTGAGGCTGATGTCCTCGCCCTGCGAGTAGCCCTTCGTCGCGTTGATGCTCTCGCCCATGGTGTGCGCGGTGAAGGCCGGCAGGTACCAGCCGCGATCGGTGAAGGGATAGTTCTCGAAGACGAGGATCGGGTTGTCGGTCTTGGCGACCCACGCCTCGCGGCGCGCGCGGAATTCCGCCTGCTGCTCCGGCTTGTTGAAGCGCGGCGACCGTCCGCCGACCAGGCCGACCAGGACGTTCGGCTCGAGCTTCGCGATCTGCGTCGGCGGGAGCGCATACGGGCCGTACGAGCAGTTGATCACCTTCCTGTCCGGGTGGGTCTTGCGCACCTCCTTCGCCACGCGATTCACGAAGTCCCACACGTAGTCGGAGAGCTGCCCCATCTCGCCGCGCGCCGGCGTGTCCTTGCCCTCGCAAAGCGGGCATTGGCAAATGGCCGTGTAGCCGTCCGGCGGCATGATGGAGACGACTTGGTAGTGGAGCAGATCGAACTGCGCGCGGACGTTGCGGACGGTCTCCTGGAAGAGTTCCTCGTTCGAATAGCAGAGCTGATTGTTCCGGCCGTCGCGCTGAGTCTGCCGCCGGCCGCCGTAGAGCGCGAACCAGTCGGGATGCGCCGCGAACACATCGTCCCGGTGCGTCATGCCGGCCATCCCATGCGCCACCTGGATATTGAGCGGACAGCGCGTGCCGAGCCGCATCGCCCATTGCGCGATTTCGAGCCGGTTGATCGCAAAGCGGAAATTGAAACTGCGCAAGGCGAAATCGGGACGCACCGTTTCGTCGAGCTTCGGCAACGGGATCGATTTCAGCGAGGGCACGACTTCCCCCAACTCGCCCGGCATGTACCAGCGCACGCCGAGGCGTTGCAGGTAACCGGCGACGGCATTGAACGAGCCGCGCTCGTCGCCGCTCCAGAAGGGCCACGGCTCGCTCTTCCCGGTCGCGGCGTCCGGCCGGCCGACGTCGCCCGGCACGGTGAGCTGGCACTTGTAACCGGTGACCCCGGGCAGGCCCCAGTGCGCGCCGGTGATCCGGTCCCACTCGGCCTGCGCCTTGGGAATCTCCGTGTTGTTCTTCGGCCACGGTTCGGTCGGGACGAACTCCGTGTCGTCGCCGATGAGCACCAGCCAATGGTCGCCCGAGACGATGCGGTACGCGCCGGCCTCCAGTCCCTTGGCGGTGATGTTCAGTTGGTCGGTGAAGGGACTGCGCCCGACATAGATCTGC
Source organism: Chthoniobacteraceae bacterium (assembly GCA_035997375.1). Taxonomy (GTDB): domain Bacteria; phylum Verrucomicrobiota; class Verrucomicrobiia; order Chthoniobacterales; family Chthoniobacteraceae; genus DASYIS01. The sequence goes on along the minus strand of DASYIS010000223.1, from coordinate 997 downwards.
ACCGGCACACCCTTGGTCGGCCGCGTGACGAGCGGCAGGCGCGCGCCGGAGATTTTTTCGACGTAGGTCCGCAAGTCCTCAACCGCCAGCCGCACGGTGCGCTGCGGTTGTTCCGCGATGACGATCTCGGCCTCGGGTTTGCCGTCGCGCACGAGGTAATCATCGGCGGCGCGGAGCGGCAGGGCGGCGATTCCAAAGAGGCAAAACAGGAAGAGAAAGCGGCTCATGGCTCGGGGGAGGGGGAGTTATGCAACTTATGAAACAAATAAGCAGGGTTTTTCAGGCAGAGTTGGCGAAATTTGCGCAATTCAGAGCCATGTGGGGCGTCGTTGGTATTTTTCTCAATCGCGTAAGCTTTGTCGGGATGGGGCAGGATCTCCGTGGTCCGCACAGTCCTCTGTGCGGCTCAGGGGCGGGGAGACTTTGAGCCCGCGTCGGGCAGCGGCGCTGACCCGCACAGGGGACTGTGCGGACCACTCGCGGAGATTTGCACGATGGCATCGCCGGGCCGCCGCGAAGGGGAGGGAGCGGAAGCGAGAGGAGATTTCGGGAAGGATTGCGCAGTTTTGCCGTCCGGCCGTGGTGGAGTTTTGCAAATTATGCACAGGGGTCTCAGAGAGAAGGGCCGTAGCGGAGCGGAGTTTCGGGAAGGAATGCGGGGTTTTCGCGCAAGTGACCTCGGGCCTTTTCGGGAATTACGGGAAGACCCGGCGAAGGGAAGGACCGGAAGTGATGAGCGAGTTTCGGGAAGGATTGCGCGGATTGGCGTCGGACGATGGGGAGTTTTGCAAATAATGCACAGGGGTCTCAGAGAGAATGACGAATGACGAATGACGGATGACGGATGACGGATGACGGATGACGGATGACGGATGACGAACCCGTGCGGAGAAAAGATGTGAGTGAGCGGCGCGGCGCGCGTGCCAGTTTCGCGAGGAATTGGGCGCATCTTTCGTCCTTTCGTTCCCAAAGTTAGCGAAGCGCTTTGGGAACGCGG
>DASYIS010000222.1:0-10310 GCA_035997375.1 Chthoniobacteraceae bacterium | reverse complement strand
CGGCGCCCTCGCCGACCGGCCGGCGCTCCGCATACGCCCGCTCGTGGCTTGCAACTCCCCCGTGCGCGCGGCGATTCGGCGAGGGCGCCGAATCGAGCACGCGGGGCGCGTACGCTCCCCGGGCCGCGTGCTGCGCACGCCTTTCATGCAATTCGTCTCTCGAAAGCGTGATCCTTCACCTCCTTAAGGAGTTGTGAAAGTTTTCACAAACTTTCTCTTGCACTCCTCCGCAGGCTGGAGCATTCTACAAGCGTTCTGGGGGGAACAGCCGGGTCGTTGACCATTCGGTCAGCGGCTCGGCACCCGCTCTCGCAAGAGGAATAGCGAGCGGGTGGGATCAAGTAATCAGTAATCAGTTGGGGAAAGTAATCAGTGCCCTCGTGGCACGCGCCGTTCCAGACTGATCACTGTCCGACTGATTACTGATTACTCGCCGCCCTCCGTCACCGCCCAAAACTTCCGCGCGGCCTCGCGCCAGTTGCGGCTCTCCACTGCCTGCCGCGCCGCCGTGCGCATGGCAGCGTGGCGCACCGGGTCGGCCAGCGCCCCCGTGATTTGCGTGGCGAACGCCTCCGCGTCGAGCGCCGGCGTGATATAGCCGGTGACGCCGGATTCGATGAGATCCTTGGGTCCGCCCTGGTCCGAGACAATGCACGGCAACCCGCAGGCGAGCGCCTCGATGACGACGTTGCCGAAGGTGTCGGTGGTGCTCGGGAAGACGAACAGGTCCGAGGAGGCGAAGGCGCGCGCGAGCTCGAGGCCGCTGAGATAGCCGGTGAAGACCGCGTCCGGCAGCGCGTGGCGCAGCTCTTTCAAATACGGCCCGTCGCCGACGAACGCGAGCGCGGTCCCGTTCCCGGCGAGGCGCGGCCAGGCGGCGGTGATGATGTCGAGGTCCTTTTCCTTCGAGACGCGGCCGACGTAGAGCAGTACCTTCTTGCCCGCTGGAATGCCGCGGCCGGTCCAGAACGCCGGCTCGCGGCGCGACGGATGAAAGAGCGCGGTGTCGAGCCCGCGCGGCAGGATGCGCAGCCGCTCCTCCGGGATGCCGCGCTCGACCCACGCGCGCTGGTAACCCACGGAATTCACGTACACGAGATCGAGCGCGCCGTAGAACCAGCTCATGAAATTCCAGGTCAGCGTCTCCATCGAGGCGTCCTCGGAGAGGATGCGGACGTACTGCGGAAAATCGGTGTGATAGATGCCGCTCGTCCGCAGCCCGAGCACCTTGCCCGCGAGCAGCGCGGTGAGGCCGACCGGGCCCGGCGTGGAGATGATGAGCTCGGTGAAACCTTCGCGCTGAATGTAATCGAGCATCTGTAGCACGGGCGGAAACGCGAGCTTCTGCAGCTCGTACTCCGGCAGCTCGAAGTCGCCGATCGGCTCGAAGTTCTTGATCGGCACATCGGTGATGTGGACGCGCGAGACCGAGGTGACGACCGTGAGATCGTACCCCTCCGCCACGCACGCGGCGGTGAGCCGGCGGATTGTCGTCGTGACGCCGTTGACGTCCTCGAGTGTGTCGGTGAACCAGGCGCGTTTGCGATTCTGGAGCGGGGGCGGCAGTCCCCCGGAGAGCTCGCGCGAGAAGTGGCGGAGCTGCGCGCGGTCCGGCGCCTGGGTTTTGAAGGCGTAGAGATAGGGCGTAAGGGTTGCGAGGATCGGGATGAGAACGCTGATCTCGCGGATCGCCTCGATGATGTTCCCGGACGAAATCTGGTGCAGGAAGCTCTTGAAAAAGCGGTACGCGAGCTGGTTGGCGAAAAGGTTCGCCATCGTGAACGCGCGCCGTTCCGGCTCCGTGATGTCCGCGACCTGCCGGGTGATGGTCGCCTTCAATTCATCGGCGGAAAAGGTGGCGCTGAGCTGTTTCCAGAGCGACGCGTTCGCGGGCTTGGCCAACTCGAAGATCGACCCGGTGGCGATGCCCTGCGCGACGAAACCGATCTTCTCGCCCCAGGTGAATTCCGTCGGGTCGCGCCCCTCCATGAAGCGCGAGAACGCCTTGCCGACCAGCGTCGAGCTCTCCGCCTCGCTGAAGCGCGAGGCGATGAATTGCCGCAAGTTGTTGTACATCCCGTGCGAGAAGATGAGCGGCGTCCCGCCCGCGCCGCCCGGCTCGCAGTGGCCCGCGCGCACGTGGGCAAGGAACTCGACCGGATTGGCTGCCGCCGGCGTGCTCGTGAACGCCGAGCCGGGGAACATGCCGCCGTGGTCATCGGAGCCTCCGGTGAGGATCTTGCGCCACGGCTCCGCGTGCGTCGGCGCGAGCCCGTGACGGTTCGCCAGCTCGTCGAGCTTCGCCGGCGTGAGGGCGCCGAGCACGAAGCGCACGACCTCGTTCAGGAGCCGATCGCGCAAGCCGTTGATCCCCTCAAAGTGCGAGAAGAGCAGGATGAGCTTTTCGAAATGCGCGAGCGTCTGGCGGCCGTCGAGCGCGTGCAGCGGATGCGCCACCGCGTGCGCCAGGCCCTGCTGCGCAAGGTAGGACTGCAACTCGTAGATGTTGTCGCGCAGGCCGATTGTCTCGCGATGCTGGCGCTCATCAAGCCCCCAGACCAGGAGCTCCACCGCGCAGCGATCCTCGGGAAATTGCGTTGCGATTTGCTCCGAGATGAAAACGCCCGGCCGATCCGCGATCGTCAGGCAGCCGTCGATCGAATTGTGATCGGTGAGCGTGACGAAATCGTGCCCCGCCGCGCGCAGGTGGTCGTACAGCTCGGCGGGTTTGGAATAGCTGTCCGGCAGCCCGGCGCGCCGAAAGAGCCATTCGGGCGCGCGCTCGCTGAAGCGGGAGTGGAGGTGCAGGTCGGCTTTCACAGGACCCGCCACCATGCCGGTGCGCAGAGCCGGCGACAACCTTCGTCTCTCGGGCGGCACCATGAGCCGTGCTTGCGGCAAGCCGCCGAAATGCGTTATCCTGATCGTATGAGCGTTCAAGATCTCGAGGCCGCCGTCTCTTCGCTTCCGCGCGAGGACCTATCCGCCTTTCACCGTTGGTTCGAGGAGTTCATCGCCGATGAATGGGATCGGCAAATCGAGGAGGATATCAAGGCGGGCCGGCTCGATCACCTTGTGACCGAGGCTGATCGAGAGTTCGAGGCGGGTCGCTGCACACCGCTTTGAAATACTTTGCCATACCGGCCTTCTGGTTCCACTACCGGCGGCTTCCGCCGGAGGTGCGCGAGTTGGCCGACAAGAATTTCGAGCTGCTCAAGGCCGATCCCCGCCATTCGTCACTGCGGCTCAAGAAGACGGGCGCGCTGTGGTCGGCGCGGATCGGGCTCTCCTACCGGGCGCTGGCGCGTGAAAGGTCCGAGGGGCTCGTTTGGGTTTGGATCGGTCATCATTCGGTTTATGACCAGATCTTGAAACGTCGCTGATGGAATCGCCTCACGTCCCGCAAAACGTCTGCAGCACGCGTTCGTGCTCCTGCGGCGGCTCGGCGTAGTGCGCGAAGGCCGGCTGGTCTTCGTACGGTTTCGCGAGGACGGTCAGCAACTCTTCGAACGGTCCGAAGTCTTCGCGATCTTCCGCCGCCCGGATGACCGCCTCGACCCGGTGATTGCGCGGGATGTACGCCGGGTTGACGCCGCGCATCGCTGCGCGGCGCGCCTCGGCGCTCGCCGGCTCTTGCGCGAGGCGTTGCCGCCAGCGGACGGCCCAGGCGTCGTAGGCGACCGGATCGGCGAACCACTTCCGCACGAGCTCATTGACGGCCGGAGCCGCCGCCGCTTCGCTCAAGCCGCGAAAGACGAGGGTGAAATCGGCGCGGACCGCGGCCATCGCTTGGAGGAGATCCGCCGCGAGCGTATCGTCTCCATCCTGTGCGACGAGCAGGCCGATCTTGCGCCGGAGCCCGGCCTGGTAGGCGTTGTTGAAAGCCGGCGCAAACGCCTCGAGCGCCTCCTCGGCGACCGCGACCGCTGCTTCGGATTCCTCGGCCAGCAAGGGGAGCAGAGTCTCGGCGAGCCGCGTCACGTTCCAGTGCGCAATCGAAGCCTGGTTGCCGTAGGCGTAGCGGCCGTTGCGATCGATGGCGCTGAAGACGGTCTCCGGGTCGTATTCATCAACGAAAGCGCACGGGCCGAAGTCGATCGTCTCGCCGGCGACCGACATGTTGTCCGTGTTCATGACGCCATGGATGAAGCCGACGAGCAGCCATTGGGGAATGAGCTCGGCCTGCGCCTTGATCACGCCGGCGAGCAGCGCGCGGTACGGGTGAGTCGCCTGCGCGGCGTCGGGATAGTGCCGGGCGATGACGTGATCCGCGAGCAGACGCAGGCCCTCCACATCGCCCCGCGCGGCGAAGAACTGGAACGTGCCGACCCGGAGATGGCTCGCGGCGACACGCGTGAGGATCGCGCCGGGCAGCATCGTCTCGCGCAGCACGGGTTCGCCCGTCGTCACCGCCGCGAGCGCGCGGGTCGTGGGAATGCCGAGCGCCGCCATCGCTTCGCTCACGAGGTATTCGCGCAGCACCGGGCCGAGCGCCGCCCGGCCGTCGCCCCGCCGCGAGAACGGCGTCGGCCCCGCGCCCTTGAGTTGAATGTCGCGCCGCACTCCGCCCCGGTCGATCACCTCGCCGAGCAGGATCGCGCGCCCGTCGCCGAGCTGCGGCACGAAGCCGCCGAACTGGTGGCCGGCGTACGCGGTGGCAATCGGCTCCGCGGACTCCGGAACGCGGTTGCCCGCGAGGACTTCGACGCCTTCCGCGCCGGCGAGCCAGTCCGGATCGAGGCCGAGTTGCGCGGCCAGTTCGCGGTTCACCTTGATGAGCCGCGGCGCGCGAACGGGCGTCGGTTGCACGCGCGCGAAGAAGCGGTCTGGCAGGCGGGCGTAGCTGTGGTCGAAAGGGAATCGGGCGCGCATGGCCGGCACCCTCGCGTGCGACGGGCGCGAAGACAAGGTGCGCCAGCGCCCCTGGGAACGCCAATCTCCCGATTGGCGAGGATGCAACGCGGTGTAACCGCGGAGCAGACGCGCGCCCCCGGGCACCTCGCCAATCAGCAGATTGGCGTTCCCAGGGCGCCGCTCACTTCGCGCCCCTTCCCAGCAGGAGCACCGGGATGGTGAGCAGGATGATCTTGAAATCGAGCAGCAGCGACCAGTTGTCGATGTACTCCAGGTCGAGGCGCACCCATTCCTCGAACGAGCTGATCTTGTTGCGGCCGCTGATTTGCCAGAGGCAGGTGAGGCCGGGCTTCATGCTGAGCCGGCGGCGCTGGGCGGTGTTCTCGAATTTTTCCACCTCGTAGACGGGCAGCGGGCGCGGGCCGACGAGGCTCATCTCGCCTTTGAGCACGTTCAGGAATTGCGGGAACTCGTCGAGGCTCGTACGGCGGAGGAAGCGGCCGAGCGGCGTAATGCGCGGGTCCTTGTCGATCTTGAACACGGGGCCGGACATCTCGTTGTGCCCGGCCAGCTCCGCGTGTCGATCGGGGGCATCGAGGTACATCGTGCGAAACTTGAACATGGTGAACGGCTTCCCGTTCTTCCCGCCGCGCTCCTGGCGGAAGATCGCGGGCCCCGGCGAGGTGAAGCGGATCGCGAGGGCGATGAGGCACATCGGCAATGTGAACAGGAGGAGCCCGACCACCGCGCCGGCGCGATCGAGCACCGTCTTCAAGAGGAGCGCCCAGGAGATTTCCGGCGTGGTACGGAAGACGAGCATGGGGCGATTGCCGAAGACATCGAAGGTCGGCCGGGCGATGGAGAGCTGGATGAAATCGGCGACCAGCCACGCCTCCACCCCTTCGATTTCGCAGGCGCGGATCGCCTCCTGCAGCGTTCCCAGCATGGAATGTCCGCCGGCGAAAATGACGCGGCTGACGCTGTGTTTATGCAGGAGCTCGATGAGTTCGGGCACGGTCTGCTCAACGAGATCGATCTCCGCGACGACGTGGATTTGCATGAGCTGCTCCGCGGTGAAGGTGTGGCGGAACTGGTGCATGTCGGCCCTGGTGCCGGCGAGGAGGACGGGCTCGCGCAAGTCTTCGCGCCTGGCCCGTGCGTGCAGCCGGGCCACGGTGAGGCGCTCGCGCGCGAGGAGCGTGACGCCGGCGAAGAGCGCGAAGAGCGGCATGACGGCGCGGCTCGGCACCGAGAGTTTTAGGAAATAGGCGCAGCCGGCGATGACGAGGCCGACCCAGAACGCCGAGCGGGCGATCTGCTCCAGGCTGCGGCTCATCTTTTTATGCATCCCGTGGAGGTAAAAACCCTGCAATTCCAGGGAGATCGGGACGAACGGGACGACGATGTAGAGCAGCCACGAGAACTCGGAAAACGCGCCGATTGGCCGGTCGAAGACGAACCAGCTTGCGCCGATGAAGCGGAACCGGTGCGCCAGGTAAAAGGCGAGCGCCATCAACAATCCGTCGAGGATCTGGAGAAACTGGAGGTTGAGTTCTTGGCGGCGACCGAGCATGGGTGAGGGGAGAGGCGCGGTGCAGGTCACCGTGCGCTACGACATGCCTGCACACAACATAAACGCAACTCCCATCGCGCCGCCGCTGGTCGTCGGGACGATTTATTCGCCCGGCTCGCTCCGGCGCGCCCTCCGGCTGCGCGCCGGCGCGGTCGACGTGCTGGAGCTGCGCGTGGATCATTTCGCCGACGCGTCCGATGAGCTGTTGCGCGCCGCGCGGGATCTGCCGGCGCCGCTGATCGTGACCGTACGCCATCCGCGCGAGGGCGGGGCAGGGGAGCTCGGCGCGGAGAGGCGCCGGGAATTGTATTGGGAGTTTCTCCATCTGGCGAAGTACGTCGACGTGGAGTTGCAGTCGCTCCGCTCGTTCGACGTGGTCCTCGCCGGCGCGCAGCATGCCGGCGCGCAGGCGATCGTTTCCGACCATCATTTCCGCGCCACGCCTTCGCTGAAGGTGCTGCAGGAGCGCTGGGCCCGCGCGCGTTCATTCTGCGGCGGGACGATGCAGGCGGACATCGTGAAGGTGGCGGCGCGGGTCGAAACCCCGGCGGACCTGGCGCGGCTGATCGCGATCTTCGGCTTCGCGCAAGGCGCATCGGTGAGCGTCATGGGCATGGGCCCGCTCGGCAAAGTCTCGCGGCTGCTCTGCGCGCGTCTTGGATCGTGTTTGAACTACGGCTACCTCGACCGGCCCCAGGTCCCCGGCCAGTGGGAGGCGGTGCGGCTCAAGGAGCGGCTGGCGGAGCTCTTCGAGGAGTAGCCCCTTCGCCAGCCACGTTGAGCGCGTCGCATTTCCCTTCACGGTGGCGCGGAAGATCGCCATGCTCGCCGGCGCCATGAGTGAAACCATCGATCCGACTACGCACCGTCAAGCCGATCATCCGATCGAGACCCTCTTCCTGCGCCGCTACTCGCCGCGTGCGCTTTCGGGGGAACCGATCACCCGGGAGGAGGTGAACACCCTTCTCGAGGCCGCGCGCTGGGCGCCGTCCACTTACAATGAGCAGGAGTGGCGCTTCCTCTACGCGCGCCGCGACACCCCGGAGTGGCCGCTCCTTTTCAACCTCCTCATGGAAGCCAACCAGATCTGGTGCGCCAGGGCCGCGCTGCTGTGCGTCGTCGTCGCGCACAAGGTTTTCACCCGCAACGGCCAGCCGAATCCGGTGTATCTCTTCGATACCGGCGCGGCCTTTGAAAACCTCGCGTTGCAAGGGACCGCGATGAACCTCGTCGTCCACGGCATGGCCGGCTTCGACTACGAAAAGGCCGCCGCCGACCTGAAAGTGCCGGATGACTATGAGGTCGCGGCGATGTTCGCGGTCGGCCATCACGGCAAGGTCGAGGATCTGCCCGAGGACTACCGCGAGGGCGAAGTGCCGAACGGCCGCAAGAAGATCGCGGAGATTTCCTGTGAAGGAATCTTCTCGTTCTAACGGCGCGCGCGCCGCCGTGTGCTAAGTTGCCCCATGGCTCCCGAGCTGACTGAAAAACGCGCGCACCTCGCCACCCTGCTGCGCGCGGCGACCCCGGTCGTCATCGCCTACAGCGGCGGCGTCGACAGTGCGTGCCTGCTCGCCGAGGCGCGGCGCGTGGTCGGCGCGGAGCAGATGCTCGGCGTCATCGCCGACAGCCCCAGCCTCCCGCGCCAGGCGCTCGCCGCCGCGCTCTCGCTCGCCCGCGACCTCGGCGCGCCGGTGGAGGTGGTGAAAACGAGCGAGCTCGAGAATCCGGAGTACGCGAGCAACCCGGTGAATCGCTGCTATTTCTGCAAGGCCGAGCTGTTCACGAAAATGGACGCCCTCGCCGCCGAGCGCGGCTATCGCGCGATCGCGTACGGCGAAAACGCTGACGACATGCGCCAGGTGCGTCCGGGCCGCCAGGCGGCGGCGGAGTTCGCGGTCATCGCCCCGCTGCGCGATGCCGGCCTGAGCAAGGCCGAAGTTCGGGAGCTCTCGCGTGCGCTCGGCTTGCCGACCGCCGATGCGCCCGCGCAACCGTGCCTTTCCTCGCGCATTCCGCACGGTACGCCCGTGACCACCGATGCGCTGGCGATGGTCGAGCGTGGCGAGGAGTTCGTGCGCAGCCTGGGCTTTCGCGTCTTTCGCGTGCGGCATCTCGTCGGCGGCGAAACCTCACCGCGCGCGCTCGTGCAAATCGCGCCGAGCGAAATGGCTGGGCTGCCGACCTTGGAGGCGGATTTGCGCGAAGGCCTGACCCAGCGCGGCTACGCGGCGGTGGAGGTGGACCCCCGCGGCTACGGGGCGGCGATTAGAACGGCAGGATCCGGCGAATAAATCGTCCGATATGCACCTTGCGCGGCGCTTCTTCTTCTGACGACAAACGCTCCCGGTCCGTGCGACCGCGCGAGCGATCGAATGCGTCGTCCGGCGGAATCTCGCGGTCCAATTCATCCGGCCCGCCGATCACGATCGTCGGGTCCGGCGTCTCGCGCTTGCGCCCCGCGACCTTCGGCGCCGGCGTCGGGGTGGACTTGGCTTTGGGCTGAACACGGCTGACCTTGTTTTCCCTGGATTCCGCGATGGCTGGCGCGCTTTCGATCGCAACCGGAGGGGCCGCGTTCGCAACATCGCTCAGAGGTGCAGGCGGTTCCGCGGCCGATGGCAGACCAGGGATGGACTCCGCGGTGGATTCCTTCACCTGTCCCTTCAGAAACTCCCGGTCGCTCGCCATGATTTGGGGATCGACCGCGGCGGTCTGGATGAGCGGTTTGGAGCGGCTGGTGGCCATCGCTTGCACCAGTGACGCCGCTCCCGGCGCCGTTGGAAAGCCCTCGCTCGCCACGACATTCCCCCGGCTCGCGGTGACGACGACCGACCCGAGCGGGGCGCCATTTTGGTCGAGGCAGCTCACGATCCACACCGGCACCGCCTTGGCACCCTGGCGGGCCAGCTCGAAATTCATCGCACTCACCTTGACGTGGTTCGCCGCCGCGTAGGTGAGCGCCCGTTCCGCCGCCTCGTCCGAGTCCACTTTGACCGCGGCGCTGTCGAGCAGCTCCTTCGACTGCGCGGCCGCTTCCGCCGGCGGCACGTCGTGCGAGGTGACGACCTCGCCCTTCGCCACGACGAGCACGCGCAACGACGACCGCGATTCTTTGTCGTAGACCGTAAACATCCAGTGTTCCGGCGAGAGCAATCCGTCCCGCGCTTCCACGCGGACGAGGTTGTGCGCATCGGCGGCCCACAAAGCGCGGAGCGCCGACAAGGCGGTCTCCGCCGCGCTCGAGGAAAGGGAGCTGAGGATCAGCGCGAGGAAGGCGGTGGCAAGAGCTTTCACATAGGAGGTATCGCGCCTGCGTCCACCGGTGGCGGCGTGCCTCGGGAAAATCCCCGGCGCGTCGCGCTCAGGCGGGATCCTGCGCCGTCCGGAATTCTCCCGTGGCGGGGCAAAACTCGAACGCGGCGCACGGGTCGCTGGCCGTCTTCACCCGCACCTTGAACGTCGTCCAATCGTCGATCGTGTTGGAAGCCGTCAGCACCAAGCCGGACGGCGCCACTTCCACTTCCTCGAGCTGCAACAGCAGCTCCACGAAACGTTTTTCACTGATCCGCCCGGCCGCATGTTTGTGCGCGAGATCCCGGAGCATCAAGCCGACCCGATGGCAGGCTTCGCGCAGCCGGGCGCGGAGCGGCAGGTTCCAGTGATGGACAGGCGCGGCAGGAGATTGGATCGATTGAAACTTAAGACATTGCCGACTCCGCCGGCGAGTGGTGGCGTAAATTGCTTCGAGACCAACAGGCCCGGCGGACCTCTCATTCGGCATCATCCCCATTTTTTCCTAAGCCGAAACTATTCAGTGGGCGCGCGGGCGCCAGCGTGGCATGGGCGTCCCGCCCGTGGGGCCGGCGGGCATCCGCCCCCC
>DASYIS010000221.1:0-11764 GCA_035997375.1 Chthoniobacteraceae bacterium | reverse complement strand
CGTGCCGGATGAAGAAGTGCCGTCGAAGCTGCGGCAGGCGATTCGCGTCTTCTGCGTGCAGCGTCCGCTGGCCGTGGCGATCTACGCCTTTCATCCCGAGAACGCGCAGGGGAAAGTGGACGAAGGCGACCTCCGGCTGATGGCCTGGCTGCGCGAGGAAAAGGGCGATCTCTACAACGATTTCCTCCTCATGCTCGAGAAACTGAGGCCGCCCTACCTGCGGGTCACCTGCGCCGGCGTGACCTCCGAGGACACGGCGTCGATGGAGTTCCTGAAAGGCCGCCCGCCGCTCTGGCCGGTGGTGTAGACCACTTGCGAGGGCGTGGTCTTCCTCACGCTCTCACGTGCGTGACGAAACAGGACTTTGGTCACGAGGGGCACAACGGCGGCCTCTTCACCAACTCCCGCAACATGCCGCAAAACGGTCTCACCCCCGGGGCTACTACGTCTTCCAGGTCCGCGCCATCGGCGGCAGCACCGGCTACAGCGACTGGAGCAACCCGGTGGGGCATATGAGCATGTAGAAGAACTTCGCGCCTTCGACCGGGCGCGCTCTGCTGTGCAGCGCCCCCCCGGTGATCCTGCCACCGCCAGACTGATCGCTGGAGGAGGACGGTCTTTCGGCATAACAACGAGAGGGCGACAAACCGGTCATATTCGACCGAACCGCAGTCCACCAAGCGAGTAGGTTTCTCTTGCCTGCGCACAGGAGGAAGGCTTGCTTGTTTACATCCAACTCCCGCCGCCGCTATGCCTACCAAAACGTCCATCCCGAGCGGCTCAACAAGACGCTTGGCGAATCAGATCACACCTTTCTCCTCTAAATGAAGCCGCAGCCCAGTCGAATTCTGATTGTCGAGGACGACGCTTCGCACCTTCGCATACTGACCTGGGACCTGACACAGTCCATTCCAAACATCGAAATTGTCTCCGCAGAATCCGCCGAAGAATGCGAGGCGGTCATAACCTCAGATCCTCGTCCATTTACTGTTGCGATTCTCGACTTCATGGTGCCTCAATCACGTGGCGAATCCCCGAAAGAAAGCTGGGATATCTTCCGATCCGTCCGCCGACGGCAACCGGAATTGCCGGTTATTCACATTAGTAGTTTCATCGCCCATTCAGGGTTTGCATTAATGCTCCAACGTGAGGCGATGTCGTCTGATGGATTCATTCGATCTGCCGTTGTAGAAAAAAATGTCGACTGGTCTTCGCACGTTCTACCGCTCGTCGCGCATGCAATCGACAATGCCCGCAATCGCGGTGTGGCGGACCTTGGGAGCGGATACTCCTCTTGTTTCATCAGTTATTCTCACAAGGACGACGCTTTCGCGCGGCTTCTATATCAGGAACTTTCGATCCATGGAATACGGATTTGGTTTGCGCCAAAAGACATCAGAGCCGGCCAGAAGCTCCACGAGCAGATCGAGCACGGCGTTCGCAACTACGACAAACTCATTCTGATTCTGTCACGCCAAAGTATGAGCAGCACTTGGGTTGAATCAGAGATCCGCCTGGCATTGGATGAGGAGCGCCGGTCCGGTGCTCGGAAGTTGTTCCCGGTGCGTTTGGTAGACTTCGAAGTGATCCGCGAATGGAAATGTTTCAATGCCGACACAGGGAATGATATGGCTGCCGAGATTAGGCAATACTTCATTCCTGACTTTTCCCAAACTGAAGATGACAGCGCTTTCGAAGCTGAAGTGGATAAACTATGCGAGGCGCTGAAACGCGCGAACGCCTAGCCTCTGGCTGCCCCAAACCTCGAGCCTCACTCCCGCCGCAAGCGCGCCTCCCACTCCCGGCGTTGGTCGATCGGTAGCGTCTCGAGCATCCTTCCCGCTGCGCACGCAGGGCTTCCAGCTCCTGGTACATCGCCGCTCGATTCTCCTGGGCTTCCCATTCCTCGTCCGAAAGGCCTCCAGCCAGACGAGCCGGCCTAACATTTCCAGGTGCTTGGCCTGATGCGCCTCCGCCCGGTTGGCGACCTTCTGCAACTGTGTCCCCTCGGCTTGCTGCAACGCGCGGGCCGTGTCGGCCAATAGCTGAAGCTTCTCGGCCGCTTTGAACGGAAAGTCCCATCGGGCATACACGGGCGAGGCGAGGGTGACCCGATGGCGTTCCAGAAACTCCCGCAGCAGGATGGCCCACGCGGTCGCTTCGGTGGCGCGTTCTTCCTCCTCGCTTTCGTCGGTCCACTTCCTCACCAGCGCCCAGGTTTCCTTCCACTCCTGAAGCATGGCGGCGATGGCCGCATCCGCGGCGGACGAGGGATCTGGATCGGGTGGCTGCGACATGGGTGCCGGAATGCTTAGGGAGCAGGGGGTGGCTCTTCTGGAATCTCCTCATCCGCCTCCTCGCGGTGGAGCAAATGCAGCCCCAGCCCGGCGTAGTAGGGGTCGAGCCAGACTTCGCCGAGCGTGAAGGAGAGCATGAGGCGGTAGTTGTCGGCCAGAGGGTGGCCGTCGTCGTACGGATCGGGCGGCGGGTCGGGCTTGGTTTTGACGGCGAAGTTGCCGGAGCCTTCGTCGTCGGCGTCCTCGTCGTCGTCGCTCTCGGCTTCCCATGGGGGAAGCGGGAGCGGGTCGCGCGGGGCGGGTGAAAAGTCCTGGGGATCGATGGTCTCACCCTGTTGCTGCTTGATCTGGAACTGGCGCAGGCGCTCCTGCCGCTCCTGCTCGTCCCGCGCCGACTGCTCAAAGTCGGCGTCGTCCCGCTTTTCGCGGAATTGGCGCAGCAGCTCCTGCTGGGCGGGGGTCGGCTGCTGGCGGACGCGGAGCTGGAGGTAGAGCGTGCCGATGCAGTCAGCGCGCAGGCGCGCGAGGAGGGCGCGCAAAGCCTCGACGATTTCGGGGAAGCGCGGGAGGTCCTCGTAGCATTCGGCATAAGCGTGGAGGTGGCGATGGATCCCCGTGGTTGTGACGTGTCCCCAGTCCGCGTGGCCGATGCGTTCGCTGACGAAGGCGGTGCCGCAGCGGGCAAGCCAATGCTCTTCGCACTGCCGAAGGCCGACGTCGGGAGGCGCCTGCTCGTCGGGCCGCAGGTGGGTCTCGGGCGACCGGGGATGCCGTAATCGGGGCGCGATGATGACGCGGAGCGGCGGGACGGGGCGCGGCTCCGGCCGGAGGAACAGGTCGTCCCACGGCGGCAGCGCGGCATTGAGCGCGGCGACCTCCAGGTCCACAGGCGGACAGCCGGTGACGGTGAGCTCGCGCAAGGTGGCGGAGGCGGCGAGCGGCGCGTAGTCGCGCGCGGGCGCCTTGTCGACGCCGAAGACGTGACTCGATTGAAAGCCGGCGCGCAGCAGCGCGGGCGCGCGGGCCAGCGGCGAGACATCGAGCGGGAGCGCCCCGACGTAGTTGAGCCAGGTCAGCGCGGGGAGCTCGATCAGCGGTGAGAAATCGCGGACGGGCCCGGTCAGGGTGAGATTGCGCAGGCGCGGGAAGGCTTCGATGCCGTCGAGCCGCTCGACGCCGGCGAGCCGGAGGAATTCGCACGCGGGCAACTGCGGGAGGTCGCGGACGTTGCGGGCCTGGAGCGGCGCGCACTCGAGCGCGCCCTCGCGGACGTTGGGAAAAACGAGGCCCGGCGGGAAGACGAGCAAGTTGCCGGTCAGGTGGAGAGATTCGAGCTGCTGCAAGGTCTCCAGCCCCGAGACTTCGGGCCAGGGGGCGCGCAGGCTGAGGGAGAGGAAGCGCAGATTCCGGCAGCGCGCGATCGGACGGAAGTCCTCGCAAAGCGGGCTGCCCAAGCCCAGGCTGCACAAATTCGGCAACTCCGCGACGAGCGAGATGTCCGGGATATCGGCGTTGATCGTCAGCTCAGTCAGCGCCGGCATGAAGCGGAGCACCGCGATGTCGCGGATCGGACGCTCGTAGGCCGAACAAGAGGACAGCCGCCACGCGGTCAGGTGCGGCACGATCTCGGCCGCGTGGTGCACGCTGGTTTCAGAATACGCCGGCTGGTACGCGGGATTGAGGTAGCGCTCGCGAGTGCGGGCCAGGACTTTCTCGAACGGCGTGATGCGTCCGGTCCGGTGGCGGCTGTGCCAATGATCGTCGGCCTGCTCGACGAGCAGCTCGGTGGTGTAGCGCTCCTCGAGCGTGCGCGCGTCGTCGAGCGCCCAGCGGATGAAGGCTGCGGGGTCTATGTCCATGAGGGTGCCGCGAGGGTCCGCCAAATGGCGGGCACGAGGCGAGCCCGCAGTTCCAGCGCGTCGGGGCTCACCTCGCCAGGTCCGGTTCCAAGCCGGCCGGGCTCACGCCGTAAAAGTCCTTGAGATTCACGTTCGCGCCGGCGCGCACCAGCAGATCGGCCACCCCCTTCTGCTTGGCACGCAAAGCCGTCAGCAGCGGCGTTCGCTTATCGCTGGTTACCCCGTCCACTTTGGCGCCGGCGTCCAGCAGGCACTGCGCGATCTCTTGGTTGCCGGCGCGCGCTGCTTCGTGCAACGGGGAGAACCATTCGCCGTTGCCGAGGTCGACCTTCGCTCCGCGCTTGAGCAAGAGCTGCACCGTCTCCAGGTGTCCTCCGCGCACCGCTAGCGCCAGGGGCGTGGTCCGCGCGCTCTCACCCTGGGTATTGATGAGCGGCGGATCCTGGTCGAGCAGGAGCTTGAGCCGCTCGTTGTCCCCCTGGCCGGCCGCCGCGTAGATGGTGGTGCGCTTGACCAGCGAGCCCTCCTTGGTGGCGCCCGCGTCGCGCAGCAACGCGGCCATGGCCGCCGCGTGTGGCCGCTGCGCATTGCGCGCGCACCATCCCAAGGCGGTCAGCCCGTCCACCTGCTCCACGCCGGGGTCCGCTCCTTGCGCGAGCAGCAGCTTGACCGCATCCGGACGATTTTCCTCCACCGCCATGAACAGCGCCGTGACTCCCGTTCCGGTCTGGATATTCAGATTCTGTTTTGCCTCTAGGAGCGCGCTCAAGACCGAGAGATCGCTCACCCGGATCGCCACCATCGGCGCGGTCAATCCGCCGTGGTTTCTCGCCTCCGGATTCGCACCGTGCGCGAGGAGGGTCTTGATCGCGGCGCCGTTCTTCTTCTCGCCGGCCGCGATCAGCAGCGGGGTTGTGCCCAGCCGCGTCACCGCATTCACATCCGCCCCCGCCTCGAGCAGCGTCTCCACCGTCCCGCCCGTTTCCACGTGCAAGACGGAGTAATGCAGCGGCGTATAGTCTTGGTCACCCCGCGCATCCACCAGCGCGCCATGCGCGAGCAGGGTCTTCGCCGCCTTTACCCGGCCGCCGATTCCCGCCTCCAGGAGCGCGGTATGACCTCTCTCATCCCGGGCCTCGAGCGACGCCTGGTTCGCCAGCAGCAACTCGATCAGGTCCGGGTCGTCGCGGAACGCCGCCATGTGCAGGGGATATCCCTGCCTGGTCTTGTCGTACTCCCGGGCCAGCGCCGGATTCTCCTGCAAAAGTTTTCGCACCTTCCCGATCTGTCCCGCGAGGATGGCCTCGTGGATCTCCCCCGCGTGGAGGGGTGCGCACGCCAAGACCGCGATGGGCAAAATCATTGGCCAACGAAAGATGGGCATGAGAGGAAAGAGTTCTCAACCGCAGATCACGCGCAACCAAAAAAGGGCATACGGGACCGGGGATGCCTACAACATGGGCTCTAGGTAAGAGGTGCAGCCCCGCGCGGCATGAAACGTGCACTCGTGCGGCGCCTATGTTTATTGTCTGGGGCACGAAGCGCACGATCCGGAAGCAAGGCTATATCGCCGATTTTTGCCCGCTCTGCCGGGAAGTGCGCGCGTTTGAGCTGCTCCGCATCGGACTGGCGAGCCACCTCTACTACGTTTCGTTCGGGCAGGGCCGGCTCGCCGGGCACCTCCAGCGCTGCCTGGAGTGCCGGTTCGAAATGCCGGTCGACCCTGGCCACTATGCGAGCATCGGCGATCGCCAGGCGGTGAAGGATCTGGAACAGCTGATCCTCCTCACGAATCCGCAGCTCCGGCAGAATCTCGCGGATCGGCTCGCGACGGAGGCGCGGCTGCGTCATTCGCCGGCCAGCCTCACGCCGGAAATGCGGGAAGCGTTGCTCCTCGAGTCGTTCAAACTGGTGAATCCCGAAGTCGAGATGCGCTACAAGCAGGAGACGCAACTCGACAAGCCCGCGGGGCTCGGCTGCTTCGGCACCATCATCCTCTCCGCGCTTCTCTTCTATGGCGCCTCGTTGGTGCCGACGCCGACGCAGGAGCAGGCGCTGCTCGGCGCCGCCATTTTCTGCGGGCTGGGGATTGTCTACACCTTTGTGCAAATCGGGCTCGCGCCGCGCCGCTGGCTCCGCGCGCGGATCGTGCCGCTGCTCGCCGGCGCCCTGGAACCGCTGCAACCAACGCGGGAAGAGCTCCAGTCCTGCCTGCAGCGCTGCGAAATCGCGGGGCTGAAGATCGGCCGCAAGCTCAAGCTGCCGGTGCTCTGGGCCGAAATGCAGCGGCGGGGCGCGAGCTGATCAGCTTCTCACCGCGCTCCTTGGAGCAGCAGAAGGAAAGAGTCCTCGACCGCTGAGAGCGCCAACGACAAAACGGCCGGACGCGGGATCTCCGCGGCGCAGTTGCGCGTCGGCTACGCCGCGTGGATGGCTTCCGCCACTCGATTGGCCGTGCGCGTGGCGGCATCCATCCCCCAGGGCAGATTGTCGTAGGCGGCGCCGGCGAAGTGAATGCGACCCACCGGCTCCATCAGGTGCGGCCAGAGGCGCGCGAGTTGGCCGAAATGAAACGCGTTGCGCTCGCACAGCACGCACGTCGGCTCCTCTTTCCACCACTGATGCACGATGCATTGCTCGATCGTCGGCACCGCTTTCCCAGGATAGAATTTGCGAAAGGCGGCGATTGTCTCCTCCGGGGTCTGGACGGGCTGGCCGCTGCCCATGAGGAGGGCGCGCGCGCCGGGCACGTCGTCGGCGGTGCGATAGACGAGCGACATCTGCCGGTCGCCCGTCTCCAGGTTGATGCTGGGCACGTCGCCTTCCCAGAATCGGGAGCTCGTTTGCAGGAGCACGCGCGATTGCATGCCCATGGTGACGTGGCTCAGCGCGAAGGCCTTGGCGTCCGGCCACGCCGGCGCGACCTCCAGCGCCGCCACTTGGTGCGGGTTCATACAGACGACCAGGTAATCCGCCGACAGCTCACGCGGTTGCTCCTTTTCCAAAAAGCGGACCTTTACGCCGGCGTCGCTGTGCTCGATCCGCGTGACCGGACAATGGCGGCGCACCCGCTCGCCGAGGTGGGCGGCGAAGGTATCGGGCAAGAGCTGGTTGCCGCCCTGGAGGTGGAAGACCTCGCGCTTGAAAACCGGCAGGCCGCGCAGTTTCACAATCGCCGCCTGCCACAGGCGGAACAGCGCGGAGACCTGCGTGGAGCCGGGCTCGTCCTTCTCGGCGCGTGGCTGCAGGTTCAGGAAACGGCGCGCGGCCGGCGAGAGATCGCCCGCGATCACATTGCCGAGCACTTGGGAGTCCAGGTCATCGAGCCCGATCCCAAACGGCTGATACTCGTCTTTGAATTTGGCGATGAACGGATCGAGATACAGGGAGGAAAGCTCGGTCCAGCCGTGCGCGCGGATGTAGCCGATTTCCACCGCATTGAACCCGAACCGCTCCAGCACCGCCCGGTCGGCGAGTTGCTCCTCCGCGTACCACTCGCCCTCGATCTTCCGGTACATGTTCTGCCGGCGGGCCCACGGCATCGCCGGGAGATTGAATTTTTCGACGTACTTCCAGTACTGCGTGTAGCCCGGCTTGGTGAAATGCTCGGCGCCGACATCGGCATAGAGTCCCGCGGCCAGCGGCTCGCGGATGGTTTTCACGTGGCCGCCCGTCCGGCGCGAAGCCTCGAGCAGGGTGACCTCGTGTCCGCGCTCCATCAGCTCATACGCGCAGCAAAGCCCGGCGATGCCCCCGCCGGCGACCAGCACCGACTTGCGCGCGCCGGCCGCCGGGGCTGGGAGCGCCGAGCCGGCGAGCGCGAGGCCGGCGGTTTTCAACACCTCGCGCCGCGTGGGGTGAAGGGGGAGCATGGGGTCTGGGAAAAGTTGCCGGCCGAGGGAAAGCCGGAGGACGCATTCCATCTCTGCCGCCGGGCCGCCGCAAGCGAAAGCGCATTGAAGCTTGTCCGCCTTTCAATCGGCGCGTGTGAGACCGAGCACCTTCACGTGTCGATCCGCGAAATCGATCCAATAGAGGATCGCGATGCCGTGCCGGATAAAACCGTTGAGTAGCCGCCCGTCCTCGGCACGCTCCTCGAATTCCCCGAGTGCGTCAGGGAACTCTTTGAGGCGCAGGAATTCGTTTCGCAAGGAGCGGCGAATCCTCACCGGGAAGCGGTTTAGCTGCTCGATGACCTCCCAATCGACGAGCAGCCGATAGGGTTTCAAGAATTCGCCTGGTCGAGCCCGAGCGCCCGGTCCAGGTCTTCCTCTGGAACCCAATGGGCCGGTTCGTGGTCATCGATCTTTCGAGCCATCCTGCTTCGGAACTCTGGATCAACCTTGCGGCCGAGAGCCAACAGATGGCCGATCAATTCGCGGCGCTGCTCGGCTGTCAGCCCCTCGGACTCCGCTTTGATCTGCTCGAAACTCATACAGTCAGCCTACAGGATGCAACGGCCTCGCGCAATGATCGCGCCGCTACCCGCGCTTGTACGCGCCCATCTCCGGCGCTTCGGGATTCACCTCGGGCCCGAAATACCGCAGCACCACCAGCGGCTCGGTTTCGCTGAGGTTCTCGAAGGTGACGCCGGCGCGGGCGCCGTTCTCGGTGCAGAAGTACTCGTCCTCGGTCAGCTCGGTGAAGCGGATGAGCTTCGGACTGTTGAGCGGGTGGCCGTTGATCTGGCCGACGCCCTGCACGCAGATGAGTCCGTAAGCGCCCTTGTCCTTGATCGTGCACTTGCTCTTCGGCTCGACGGTGAGCTCTTTCGCGGTGAAGAGCTGCTCGCCCTTGACCTTGCCGTAGACGATCCAGCGGTCGACGTAGCCGGCGCTCGCGGTGTCGCCGATCGCGATCGGCTCGAGGTAATGGTTGTCCTTGAAATTCGGGTCGACGTTCCCCTCCCAGTCGAGCTGGTCGACGATGAAGTCGAGGTCGTGATGCTTCTCCGGCGGCATGTCCTTGACCAGCAGCGCCCACGGCACTTCGCGGCCCTCGACGAGGCTCTGGTACATGCCGAAGACGTCGCTCCCCCACTGCGGCTCGTAGGTGCAAAGCGAGCCCGGCGCGTGGAGCACGGCCGGCGGGATGAGCCAGCCGGTGCCGGGCTTCAGCCGGTAGGCGCGCGAGAGATCGAGGATGCCGTTGTCGCCCTTGTTCCAGTTCTCCAGGCAGCGGCGGACTTGCGCCTTGGTGGTGCCGGGCTCGAAACCCATGAAGGTGTACGGGAAGTTGTTGCCGACGTTGTTGTGCTGCGGCGGGAAGTAGTAGCTCTCCGGCTTCCCTTCCTGGCCGACCAGCTTCGCCTGCTCCGCGCTCTGGTGCATGTGATGCGGGATCGGCCCCATGTTATCGAAGAACTTCGAGTAGACCGGCCACTTGCTGTATTTGCCCCAGATCTTCTCGCCGATGAGCAGCGCGCCCGTCTCGGCGACCGCGCCCTGCAAGGTGAAGCGCTCGTTTCCCGCGACGACGTAGCTGAGGCCCTCGTCTTCGGTGCGATTGTCATTGGCCGCCGGCGTGGTCGAGGCGAACCAGCGCTCGTCGATGCCGCCGCGGTTCAGGCCGTAGGCGTAGAGGTCATCGGGGTGGAGCTTCAGCCGCTTGCCCGGCTGGAGAAAGCTGCGCGGCACCCAGCACGGCGCGAGGCGGAGCAGCCCGCCCGTGCGCTCGAGCTCACCCTCCACGCGAGAGCGGACGTTGCCGGTGATGGTCTTGAGGGAGGTGACGAGGTTCATGGTGTGTGGTGGAAGTGGAAGGTGCGGAGAAAGGAGGAGACAATGAGACAATCAGAAGGGAAGCGCGGTGACGGGGAGGTTCGTTATGTTCGGGAAAGGTGCCGCGCGTCAAAAGCGAAATGGCGATCCTTGGCCGGGAGGTCAAACAGAGCGCGCCGGCTACCGAGCAAGCCTGCGATTGATCGAATCGGGATCCTGCCGCAGGTCAAGGATGGCTCCTACCATCACGCGCTTCACCTCGATTGTGAAGAAGACGCCCAAATGGAACGGACGAAGCACCAATCGCCGATACCGTAGATCGGAGCCATCGCGGGATACGTTCGCAGCCGCTCCAACGCTGCGTCGAGGGCTCGATAGAATCGTTCTCCTCCTCCAGTGCCATGCTCCTCCAGCCGAATATAGGCCTCCAGCAAATCGGCCTCCGCCCCTTGCAGCAACTCGACGCGCATCAGGGCCGGCGATCCGCAAATCGGCGTTTGACCTCTTCCCAAGTGGACGCCTGTTGGGGATCATCCCGATACGCCGCAAACCGTTCGTCCAGCAAACGCAAATGGTCTTCGCGCACCGGAAAATCTTCCGCACCAAGGCCGCCCAGCTTGCGCGCAAGTCGCTGAAGCAACTCCTCTTGTTCAGGCAAAGGCAGCCCATCGACGGCGGACTCGATCTCGGCAAGCGAACTCATGCGGCCACGGTAGCACAATCCCTCGGGAGCGGACAAGTGGGGTGACCGGATCATTCCGCCGCGCATTCGGCCGCCTCCGCGAAGAACGCGGTGATCGCCTCGTTGACGGCCTCGGCTTCCTCGACATGCACCCAGTGGGTCGCGTCGGGGAAAAAGACGGCGCGCGCGTGGTCGCAGAAGCCGAGGCTCGCCTCCGCAATGGCGTGGTCGAGGAAATCATCCAACTCGCCCCAGAGGAGGAGCGTGGGGCGGGTGAGGCGCGGGAGCGGGCCGCGGGGCTGCAGGCGCAGCGCGCGGTAGTAGTTGAGCATGGCGGTGAGGGCGCCGGGTTGCGACCAGGCGGCGGTGTAATGGTCCAGCGTGCCGGCGGTGAAGGTGCCCTCGCGCGAGCTGCCGCGCAGCGTGCGGCGCAGGAGCCGAAAGTTGCGCAGCCGGAGGATGAACTCGGGCAGCCACGGCAGTTGGAAGAAGGCCGCGTACCAGCTCTTGCACGCCTGCCGCCGGCGGGCGTCGCCCAGCTTCGTCCAGGCTTCGGGGTGCGGCGCATTGATGACGACGAGCTGTTCGACGCGGTGCGGATGACGCGCGGCGGTCCACCACGCGACGAGGCCGCCCCAGTCGTGGCCGATCAGGCGGAAGCGGTCGCGCCCGCAGGCGTCGGCGATGGCGAGCACGTCGGACGCGAGCTCGGGCAGGCGGTAGTCGGCGAGGTCGAGCGGCTTGTCGCTGTGCGCGTAGCCGCGCTGGTCGGGGACGATGACATGATAACCCAGCGCGACGAGCGCCGGGACCTGTTTGCGCCAGCCCCATGAGAAGTCCGGGAAGCCATGCAGCAGGATGACGAGCGGCCCGTCGACCGAGCCGACCTCGACGCCGTGGAGCTTGCCAAAACGCAGCGGCCGCGAGACCGGCGGCGCCTCCGTGGTGTGGTCGTTCGCGGCCGCGACGAGAGCCCGCGACGGCTGCGCGACCCGGTGCCGCCGGAAGAGGGCTCTGGTCATACGAGAAGGGGTGATACGCGGGCGCTCCGGGCCTGCGCGGGTTCCTGATCTTGTAGCCGCAAAGAGGGAGAAGAGGCACAAAAAAAGTGGACACGCAACGCCGGCGAACCGGCATTATCCGCATGTGTAGAGGCGGCTCTCCCTGAGCCTAGGCGAAGGGGTGCCGCCTCCAATTTCTTGAGCG
>DASYIS010000220.1:0-12957 GCA_035997375.1 Chthoniobacteraceae bacterium | reverse complement strand
CTCCAGCCGGATGTGGTCGGCATCGACGTGCCAGCCGTCCTTCCACTCCAGCGCCTCGACCGCCGCGCGCGCGGCTGCCAGCACGGAGGCCGGCTCGGAGCCGATGAAGGAGTGTTCGCGATTCGATTTGTTCCAGACGGGCGAAACGTCCGCGCCGCCGGCTTTCGCGAGTTGGCAGGCGCGCAATTGGGCTTTGGCTTGGTGGGCAAATCGGTCGCCGACGCCGATGGTGTATTTTTCGAGGGTTAGCATGGGAGAGGGAAGGGGACGGATTTTTTGCCTACGAATCACACGAATCTGCACGAATGACGGAAAGTAATCAGTCGGCAGTAATCAGTCCTGAACCGCGCTGCGTTCCGTTGGCGCAGCCTGCTTCATTCGTGTGATTCGTGTGATTCGTAGGCAAAATTCTGATTCTGGATTTATCGTTCGTCGGCGGCGAGGCGCAGGTCGACCTTCGGGCCGTAGAATTTCGGCCGGCGATGCAGCACGTAGACATCGACCAGCGACGCCACGCGGGCGATGGCTTCGCGGGCGCGCGTTTTTTTTGAGTAGCCGAGCGGGACCGGGGCGGGGGAGTAACCGACGGCCTTGAGCCCGAACGAGTCCGCCAGGAAAAGCGAGCGCGCCATGTGGAAATCGTCGGTGATGACCGTGACCTCTTTGACCCCGAAGACCGCCTGCGCGCGCGCCATCGAGTCGAGCGTGCGAAAGCCCGCGTAATCGAGATGCAGCGCGCTCTCCGGGACGCCGCGGTTGAGCAGCGCTTTTTTCATCGCAGTCGGCTCGTCGTAGCCGCGCGTGCCGTTGTCGCCCGAGAGCAGAAGTCTGCGCACCTTGCCCGCGTGGTAGAGCTTCGCCGCCGCATCCATCCGCCCCTCGAAGAAGCGGTTCGGCTCTTTGCCGAGCTTGGGCGAGGTGCCGAGCACCAGGCCGAGGTCGTTCTCCGGCAGCCGCTTCGTCGCCGCGAAAACGCGATCGCGGCTGTGCCGCAGGATGTAAGCGTTGCCGCCGATGAGGGCGAGGGTGGCGAGGGCGGTGGCGCCGGCGGCGAGGCGGAGAAGCGTGCGAGCCCGTGGTGTGGCAAACATGAACTCCCAGTTTAGGTCCGCGGCCGGGGCTGGCAAGGAAGCAAACCGTTTTCGCTTGTCGTCCGCACCCGCGCTGCCGAGAAGAGTCACCTCCATATGATTCGACTCCCCCATACTTTATTGATCGCCTCCATCGCGCTCCTCTCCACCTGGTCGCCGCTCCGCGCGGAGATCCTCGTCAAGTCGGGCGACAAGATCGCCTTCCTCGGCGACTCCATCACCGCCGGCGGCTGGGGCAGCCCCATTGGCTACGTGAAGCTCGTCATCGCCGGTCTCGAGGCCAACGGCGTGAAGGCCGAGCCGATCCCCGCCGGCATCAGCGGCCACAAGTCCGACCAAATGCTGGCGCGCCTGCAAAAGGACGTGCTCGACAAGAAGCCGCAGTGGATGACCCTGAGCTGCGGCGTCAATGACGTCTGGCACGGGAAGGGCGGCGTGCCGCTCGACGACGAGATGGCGAAGACGGAGCTTTATGCTGCGCAGACGAACATGGCCGCGCGCGGCACCTACAAGAAGAACATCACCGAGATCGTCGACAAGGCGCTGGCCGCCGGCGTGAAGCCCGTCGTCCTCACCGCGACCGTCATTCAGGAAGACCTCGGCAACGATCTGAATGCCAAGCTCGCGCCGTACAACGACTTCCTTCGCGCCCTTGCGAAGGAGAAGAATGCGCCGCTCGCCGACTTGAACCAGCTGTTCCAGGACGAGATCAAGAAACAGAACAAGCCCGGCCAGAAAGTGCTGACCGGCGACGGCGTCCACATGAATCCCGCCGGCAATCGCCTGATGGCGACCGGCGTCCTGAAAGCGCTCGGCCTCAACGACGCGGAGCTCGAGAAAGCGAAGACCGCCTGGGACGCCATCGTCGTCCCGCCGCCGGCCCCGCGGCCCCCGGTCGCGCCGAAGGTCCCCGCGCCCGACAAGGCGCCCGGCGCCGCGCCCGCGCCCGCCGCGCCCGCCGTCACCTCGCCGCAGACAAAGTAACGGAGCGCGAAGCGTTCGAACACCCGGGCACCTCGCGTTCAAGTGGAACGCGATTTTCGACGGTGCCGCCCCGCACCTCCGCGAGGTTGTGGAGTGCGGGCAGTCCTCTGCCGCCTTGGAACCCGCGCTCCGCGCAACAGCGGCGCGGGTTTGCCAACCCGCGCCGGCTTCCCTCGATCGCGGGCTGGGAGGAGCGGATTTTCGGGAATTATGGGAATCGGTTTCAGAGTACATGAGCGGGCAGGAGCCGAGCCGTAGGCCCTGAGCCTGTCGAAGAATTTCGGGAAGGAATGCGCGGTGTTGCATTCGGCCGGGTGGTCCGCACGCTCCGCCGTGCGGTCGGCCGGGTTTCGGGAAGGAATGCGCGGTTTTGCATTCGGCCGGGTGGTCCGCGCGCTCCGCCGTGCGGTTCGGCCGGGTTTCGGGAAGAAATGCGCAGTTTTGCATTCGGTCGGGTGGTCCGCACGCTCCGCCGTGCGGTCCGGCCGGGTTTCGGGAAGAGATGCACAGTTTTGCATCCGGCCGGGAGGAGCGCATTTTCGAGAATAATGGGAATCGGTGTCAGAGTGAATGAGCGGGCAGCAGCCGGAGTTTCGGGAAGAAATGATGCAAAAACGCGCGGCGATCCACGATGGGTAGCACAGGCGTCCCGCCTGTTCCGGCGGGCGTCCCGCGGCGTCCCGCCCGGCGGCCCACGCGACGCGCGTCCTCACCGTCTGGTGAATGCCATACGCCGCGTCGACGACTCGGCGGGACGCCGAGCCGAACAGGCGGGACGCCTGTGCTACCCATCGTGTGCGATGCGCGCTTTGCATAGTTACCGCCGAGGCGCCCTGCATGGCGCGATACCCGCCTGGCAAACGGCGCGAATTGAAGTTCAGGTTGCAGCCACGGCCCTGTGGGCCGTCTGGGCGAATCCATGGGAGAGGTACGGACTGCAATCGATCACCTCGCGCGCAGGGAAAAGGGGTCATCCATTCATTCCAGCACCCTTTCTCACAACACCTACTTGAAAATTGTTCCACGGCCTCTTCCCCAGGTGCCCGATCCGCCGATCCCGTCGTGACCGAACCTTGGCCGGATTCGCTAACTGCTTCAGTCAAACAGGTTCCGTCGCCTGTGGCGTAACTTCGCCGGCCCGCCGCGGGTGGGAGCCGATCACAAAAAAAATCGCCCGAGCGCGTTCCACGACCGATTTTGTCACGCGTAATCCAGCCGCCCGCCATCGAACACTCCCTTTAGCCGGCTCTGCGGCTCGCCGCCGCCCTTGAAACGCCCCAAAGCGCCGGATCCACCTTGGGTAAGCCTCCTCTGTCGCAGCGAGTAGTAGCCGGCGCGCAACCGCGCCCAGACCGCCTCCAACAACTTTGGCTTGTCCGCCGCATTAGGCGTGATAACACGCACGCCGTAGCTCGAGATCAGAACCCTCCCCCATGAAGTACACAGTACAGTGGCCCAACGGCGTCTCGTACGACTACACGCAGGATCAAATTCGCAGAGAATTCAAAGCGGGCAGAATTCGTGAGGATTGCAAAGTCCGAAAAGACGGAACCCAGGAATGGAGCACCGTTCGGCAACTTTTGGAGAGTCTCGGCGACTTGGCGCCGCGGTCCGTGGAGGAATTGGCAGGGATCGCTGCCTATGGTGGTCCCGC
The DNA here is from genome assembly GCA_035997375.1 of Chthoniobacteraceae bacterium. Lineage (GTDB taxonomy): Bacteria > Verrucomicrobiota > Verrucomicrobiia > Chthoniobacterales > Chthoniobacteraceae > DASYIS01. The sequence continues at coordinate 9,228 of DASYIS010000220.1, read as the reverse complement.
CGTTCCGCAAAACGCGGCGACCCCCCGCCAACGACCCTTGACTACACCTTCCGCCCAGCCTCCATCCCCCAACCCGCCTTCGCCCGCACAGGCTGCGCCGCCCTCCGCCGTCGCTGCGCTTGCGGTCGTTAGGCGTCGCAGGCTAAACAATTAACACTTCTCGGTATGATCCACCTAAAACACACAATGAACGCTTCAACATCCTTTCGGACGCTTTTCCTTAAATTAGTTCTGGGTTGTTCCGTGATCCTCAGCGGATGCAGCACGCCCCTAATTAGCGGTCCACGGATTCCAAGTTACACGGGTCCGCGCAGACCTGCTAACGAGGTTGCTACAATTAGCGCCGGCGGTGCTGACGACATCACTCACATCGACGGAAGACCGCTCATCGAAACAAAAACCGAGCTCGTGCCGACGTGGGAATTACTTCCCGGGAAACACACTTTGCAGGTTGCTTATGGGTCGTCCAATGCAACAGTTGTTCGCTCCACATACTCAATGAAATTGGATTTTGTGGCGCAGGCGGGTCACAGATATCGCGTTATTTACCGCTTCGCGGGACAGACTCAACAACTTGTTTTCACTGGCGAGTATTTCGCACAGGTTTGGGACATTACTGCCAATCAAGCTGTGACCCCATTCTACGGCAAAGCCCGGTGACTAATTCCAATGAACCCAATAACGCCTCGGTGCGCTTTGAATTCCCGGCTTTGCCGTTCAGTTGGGAGGGGCGGTGGTCCGACCGGCTCAGTCACGGGCTGTCCGCCGTTGCGCACAGGTCAGGAATACCCGCTCTTTTGGTTCCAAGCGTCTAGCTCATCACGCGGAGCGTGATGGCTACTTTGCTCGCTGGCGCTCGCTGAGACGGCCCACAGGGCCGTGGCTACAACCGGCGGCTGCGCCGCGCGGCTACTTCGCCTTCAGCGTCTCGAGGTATTTCAAGCTCGCCGGGATCGCGTCCACCGCCGTCGGGGATTCGTCTTCGATGAAGTAATGCTGGACTCCGGCCACCGCCGCGGCGCGGAGGACGGCGGGCCAGTTGACCATGCCGGTGCCGAGCGGCACGTCGTCGGTCAGCGGCGCATGGCCGGTGAAGACCCCGACCTGCGCGCCTTTGCGGATGTCCTTCAAGTGCATGAGCGCCCAGCGATGCGGATATTTCTCCAGCAGCTTTACTGGATCCTGGCCGGGATGCATGACCCAGAAGACGTCCATCTCGAAGGAGACGAACTCCGGCTTCGTCTCGCGCATGAGCACGTCGAAGACCGTCCCGCCGGCCAGGGGGCGGAACTCGTAGCCGTGATTGTGATAGGCGAAGACGATGCTCTCCTTGTTCAGCGCCTCGCCCCACCGGTTGAAGTCTGCCGCGGCTTTGCGGGCATCGGCCTCGCTGAACTCGGCCTCCTGGTGCGGAATCCACGGGCACGCGACGTACTTCAGCCCGAGCGCCTTGGCCTCGGCGATGACGCCGGGGAGATCCTTGGTCAACCGGTCGTACTGGTAATGCCCGCTGATCGGCTCGAGCCCATGGTCCTTCAGCGCCTTCAGGTAGTCGGCCGGCTCGAGATTGTAGAGACTCGCGCACTCGACCTCGGTGACGCCGAAAGCCTTCACCTGGTCGAACCCCTGGGTCACGTCTTTCTTGAACAGATCGCGCAGGCTGTAGAGCTGCAAGCCGGCCTGGCCGAAGAAGCTCGGAGCAGCCGCTTCCTGCGCCTGCGTGGAAACGACGAGAGCCAGCGAGAGGAGGAGAAATGTGGTGAGACGGCGCATAGCGGGAGGGAGTTGGCGGTGAAGGAGGGAGGGAAGTATGTCCGGGAAAGAGACGAAAGACACGAAAAATGGAGGGGGTGTTCGCTCTGCACCCGGAGGCTCTAATTTTGGGACGGCCATGGGTATCGTATCAATACCCCCATGAAACTCCCGCGCCTCCATCCTCACGCACCGACGCTGCTTGGCGCCGCGCTCCTTCTTTTGGCACCCGTCTCCTCGCCGGCGCAGACCGCGCTGAAGACCGAGCACTTCGACCACGATCCCGGCTGGGAGGAGCACAACAATCGGGTCATCCCGAAGAAGGTCCAAATGGTGAAACAGGACTTCGGCTATAGCGCGACCAATCACGCGGGGAAGGGTGTGGGCGAAGTCGGCGGCACGGTCCAGCGCTCCACGAAGCCCGCGATGTACGGCGCCGCGCTGGCGCCGGCGAAGACGCTCGACGACAAGCTCTCCGCCTCCGGCAGCTTTGCGATCACGGAGTGCCATCCGGGCGCGGGGCTGTTCTTTGGGTTCTTCAATTCACAACAGCCCGGCGGCAGCGGGCGGCCCATCGGCTCGCTCGGGCTGGACTTCGATTTCGAAGGGGCCGGCGGCCGGCTGGCGGTGCGGCTGATCACCGCGAACAACCAATCGTGCGGCACGTTCATCACGCCGTATCTGCCGGGGAAATATCGCACGACTCCGCTGCGGAAGGATGGCACGCGCTATGACTGGACGCTCGATTACGATCCCGCCGGGGCAGGGGGCCTCGGGCAATTCACCTTCACCATGCAAAGCGCCACGCACCCCGCGATGGTGGTCGACCCGAGCCTGCCCGAGGCCTGGCAAAAGGAAGAGCGGGCGCGCTTTCCCACCACGACCAAGTTCACCGTCGATCTCACGCCGGGCTTTCGCCAAGCGGGCGCGACGTTCGATCGCTTCGGCCTGATGAACGGGATGAAAGCCGGCGGGACCGCGACCATCTTTTTCGACGATCTGCAAATCAACGGGCAGACGCTGGATTTCACGAAAGACCCCGGCTGGGTGGAGGCAGGCAATCACGCGACGTACGAAGATCGCGAGCAAACGGGGGCGCACGATTTCGGCTACAGCCCGCAGACGAATCTTGCGGGCGGCGCGGCGGCGGGTGAGATCGGCGGCGGCCTCTGGCGCAGCGGCGACCTGGCCTGGTATGCCGACCGTGTCGGTCCGCTGAACCTCGAGCAGCGCCTCGAGGCGCGGGGCAAGGTGCGGATGGTGACGGCGGGGCCGGATTCCGATATCCTCCTCGGCTGGTTCAGCAGCGAGCACGACAAGGACGCGGCCGACACGCGCAATTTCGTCGGCATCCATGTCGGCGGCCCGACCCGCGTCGGGCACTATTTCATCCCGCGCTTCGCGAATGCCAAAGGCTCCGTCGGCAAGGTGGAAACGGGCCCGCTCCTCACGCCGGGCAAGGTCTTCGACTGGTCGCTCGTGTACGATCCCGCGGCCAACGGCGGGCTCGGTGAAATGAAGGTCACGCTCGGCGAGGAAACCGCGACGCTCGGTCTCAAGGCCGGCCAGAAAGCGGCGGGCGCGAGCCTCGACCGCTTCGGACTTTTCACTTCCACCATCGGCGGGCAAATGGTGAAGGTGTATCTCGACGACCTCAGCTACAGCGCCGTCCCTCCGAAACCGTAAAATTTGTCTTCCCGATGAAAAATCATATCTGCTCGCTGCTGACCGTTTTGCTCGCGCTCGCCGGGTCCGCCATGGCGGCGGAACCCGCGGCCCAGAAGCCAAAGCCGCCGGCCGATGAGGACCGCCCGGGCCTGCCGCGCGTGCTGATCATCGGCGACTCCATTTCCATGGGTTACACCCAGCCCGTGCACGAGCTGCTGAAAGAAAAGGCCAACGTCCATCGCATTCCCACGAACGGCGGACCGACCAAGAACGGGACGGCGAATCTCGACAAGTGGCTGGGCGACGGCAAATGGGACGTCATTCATTTCAACTTCGGCATCCACGACTTGAAGTTCATGCCGGACGGCAAGCGACAGGTGGAACCGGAGGACTACGAGAAGAACCTGCGCGCGATCGTGGCGAAGCTGAAGGCGACCGGCGCGCGGGTCATCTGGGCGACCACCACGCCGATTCCCGACGGCGACCTCGTGCCGCCGCGCTCCTTTGGCAAGGTGCCGGAATACAACGCCCTTGCGCAGCGCGTGATGAAGGAGAACGGCGTGGCGATCGACGATCTGAACGCCGCGATCACCCCGCACCTGGCCGCGATGCAGAATCCGAAGGACGTGCACTACAAGCCGGAAGGGTACGCGCTGCTGGCGAAGCAAGTGGCGGAGAGCATCGAAGCCGCGCTCGCCGCGCCGGCTCGCTAAGCCGAAACGATGCAGTGGGCCGCGCGGAGCGCGAACGGCCCGGGGAGCGCACGCGCCCCGCGTGCCGGATTCGGCGCCCTCGCCGAATCCCGTTGTGCGCGGGATGCCGTTTGATGAGTTTCCACCCGCAGCGTGTTGAACGCTGCCCGGCGAGGGCGCCGGGCAGAACACGCGAGGGCGCGTGTGCTCCCCGGGCCAAAGTCCGCCTCCGGCGGCCAAAGCCAACCGCCCGCTTGACAGACGCGTTCCCTTTTGCGCCTTGTGAAGCGCATGCGGCGTGCCCTCCTTCGTTCGCTCGTCCTGTTCATCGGCCTTGGCGGACCGGCCGTCGCCGCCCCGCCGGCCGAGATCAACTACAAGCTGCCGCCGGAGCCCGCGGGGCGCTCCGGGGTCGTGCGGGTTTGGAATTCGACGGGCGGACCGCGATTGACGCGCGACTTCGTGCCGGAGGTGCGGATCGGGCAGACCGTCATCGTCGAGGTCAAGGACGTGGAGCAATGGCTGGCGGCCAATCTCGATCTCGGCGCCTGGTCGAGCGATCCGCAGGTCGTGAAGGCCTCGCCGGCGGTGCGCGGACTCATCGAGAAGCACCTTTTTGCCTCCAGCATGCGCGCGGGCCGCTGGCTGGCCGCGCACCCTGCGGCGGCTTCCGGCCAAAAACCCGAAGCGGCTGCCTCCGAGCCGGCGCCCCCTGGCGTCGATCCCGCCGTCGCGCGGCTGCAGCAACTGCGCGCCGCCATCGCCGCGGGCAAGGATGGCCTCAACGAACTCTCCCTCCCGATGCAAGGCGACGGCGGCGCGGTGCTGAATCCTGAAAAACCGGAAGACGCGAAGGACTTGCTGGCCCGGTTCGATGAGGCGGCGAAATTCAGCCGCGAATTCACGGCGGTGAAGACTCAGGCCGTGGCGTTCGTCTTCAACGACGCGCGCATCTCCGATGTCGCCGTCGGGAAATTGAGCATGGATCGCGACATCGGTCGCGCGACGTACAAGGAATTCTACAGCACGGCGTCGTTCCTCCTCGAGTCGCCGACGCTGGCCAAGGCCGTGGGCACGCGCTTCTCCATCCCGGGCAAGGTCTCCCTCGCCATCGGCGAGCAGATCATGGAGACCAGCGTCATTCCCGGCGCCGAGGATTCGCGCTGCCGCTTCGAGCTGCTCGCGCCGCTGCCGCCGGCCAAGCGCGAGCCGCGCACATTCACGGTGGGCGACCAAGTCTATCCGCTCGATGAAAAGTGGATCGCGCGGGATGGCGACCGCCACTTCAAGAAGGCGGAGATTGTCGAGGTCAACGCCGCGAACCCGAAGCCGTACACGGTCCATTTCCTGAATCTGGGCGGCACCAAACCGTACGAGGGTTCCGCGCTGGCCCGCCTGCCGCCCGATCCCGTCGTGGTCGGCGTGGTCAGGGTCTGGAATGAGCAGGATCCCGCGGGCGCCTCGGCGCAAAACCTCGAGGTCCCGCGAGCGCGCAAAGGCGACCGCCTGGTCGTGGAGGTGCGGAACTTCGACGGCTGGCTGAGCCACGCGCTCGACCTCGGCTACTTCCGCGACGAGGCGTATGCGAAGGCGCGCGAAGGGGTTCGCCAGTTCATCGATCACAAGCAATTCTGGGCCGCCGTGCGCACCGCCGGCTGGCTGCGCAACTGGCGCGACAACGACAGCGTCTCCTCCGATGTGGCCCTCATTCCCGACCTGAAAAAACTGGCCCTCGAGAGCCCGAAGTACGAGGCGCTGATGTTTTACGGCGCGCTGGACAAGGCGGCGACGAGTGAGATGGAAGCGCAGACTTTCTTCAACAACTGCCGGGAAGCGCTTTCGCTGCTGCTGGATTTGCAGAAAGTCGAGATGCGGAAATTGACGCTCGCAATCAATGACATCTCGCTCGAGGTGGTGCCGGACAATGCCGACTATGCGCCCGTGCCGGAGCGCCGCCGGCCGCCGGGCGATCCGACGGAGGATACGTACAACTGGCTGAGCTACTTCCTCGCGGACAAGCCCGAGAAAGCGGGCGCCGTCGGCGGCGCGACCGGGGCCGATGCGCCGGAGAATCCCTGGAAGCGCATCCTCGCCAGTCCGAAGTTCGAGATGCCGAGCAAGATCTCGCTCACGCTCGTCTCGAACGGCGAGACGGTCTCATTGCCGACCGCGGTGACGAAGGATGCCGTCGATCCGCGCTGCCAGTTCGCGCTGATCGGGATCGAGTTCGACCGCTTCGTGGCGATGGTCGTCGTCTTTGTGATCATCATCGGGTCGCTGCTCTATTTCACCGTCAAGACGGACATCCTGCGCGACTCCACGCAACGCTGCCCGGACGGCCTGGAGCCGGTCAGCCTGGCGCGGCTCCAGATGGCGTTCTGGTTCGTCTTCATCGCGCTCGCGTTTGCCTTCCTGTGGGTGGTGACCGGCAGCATCAATACCATCAACGTGACCTGCCTGACCTTGCTCGGCATTGGCACGACGACCGCGGCGGCTTCCCTGGCGATTGAAGCTTATCGCAGCCGGAAGTGCGAGACGCTCACGGATGTGTTCGGGACGACGACGCAGGACATGTTGCGGCTCTCGGTGGTGGAACTCGAGGGGATGCTCCGCGAGAAGAAAGTGGAGATCGAAAAAAAGCAGGCCGCGCTGCAGACCGCCGGCGGCACCCCGGAAGCCGCGGAAGAACTCGCGCAGATGGCGGAACTGCTCGACCGGGAGCGGCGGAAGATCGCCGATTTCCGCCAGCGCTGGAAGTGGCTCGCGGCGCCCCGGCTGATGAATCTAAGCTACCGGTTCCATCTCGGTCTCAACGATCTGCTGAGCGAAGACGTCGTCAACTGCAGCTACGATTTTCACCGGTTCCAGATGCTGGCGTGGACGCTGGTGCTCGGGTTCATCTTCATTTTCAAGGTACTCTCCGACAAGACGATGCCGGTCTTCGAATCGAACCTGCTCCTGTTGATGGGGATCAGCTCGGGCGCGTACGTCACGCTGAAGGCGGCGACGCCGCGCACGAAGCCGGCTGCCTCCGGCGACAAGCCAGATGGGGACAAGCCGCCGGCTCCGGAAGGCGCAGGGACTTAGAACGTCCATCCCAATCCTGCTCCTGCTCCTGCTCTTGATCGATTCGAGGGGAGCAGGAGCAGGAGCATGAGCATGAGCATGAGCATGAGCAGGAGCAGGATTGGGACGCCGCGCTTGCGCCGGCGCAGTTCGCTTGCGGTCCGGCACGCGTGCGCGCATCTTCCCCGGCCAACATGCACGGCCCATTTGCGCAGGCTTTCGTTTATCTGCTCGCGGCGGTCCTCGCGGTCCCGCTGGCGAAGCGGCTCGGGCTCGGTTCGGTGCTCGGGTATCTGCTGGCCGGCGTCGTCATCGGGCCGTCCGCGCTGAGGCTCGTCGGCAACGATGGCGGGAACGTGATGGACTTCGCGGAGTTCGGCGTGGTGATGATGCTCTTCCTCGTCGGCCTCGAGCTGAAGCCGGCGCTGCTCTGGCGTATGCGCGGGCCGATCTTCGGGCTCGGCGGATTGCAGATCGCCGCGACGGCGGTGGTGGTCGGCGGAGCGGGCATGGCGCTTGGCCTCTCGTGGATGACGGCACTCGCGGTGGGGCTCATGCTCGCCATGTCCTCCACGGCGATCGCACTGCAAACGCTCGGCGAAAAGGGTCTGCTCAAGACGCCCGGCGGCGAGGCGTCGTTTGCGGTCTTGCTGTTTCAGGACATGGCGGTCATCCCGATCCTCGCGGTGCTGCCGCTGCTCGCGATTGCGCGACCGCCGGCCGCGGGCGAGGAGGGCGCGCTGCACGGCCTGCCGGGCTGGGAAAAGGCGCTCCTCGTGCTGGCGGCGGTCGCGACCGTCGTGGCGGGCGGGCGTTTCCTGCTGCCGCCGATCTTCCGCTACATCGCCGCCACGCGCCTGCGCGAGATGTTTACGGCAACGGCGCTGCTGCTCGTCATCGGCATCGCGCTCCTCATGCAGAAAGTCGGGCTCTCGGCGGCGCTCGGCACTTTCCTCGCGGGCGTGGTCCTGGCCGAAAGCGAATACCGGCACCAGCTCGAGGCCGATATCGAGCCGTTCAAAGGCTTGCTGCTCGGGCTGTTTTTCATCTCGGTCGGCGCGGGGATCGACTTCTCTTTCATCGTCCAAAAGCCCCTGCTCGTCGGCGGCTGCGTGCTGGCGATGCTCGTGCTGAAGGGCGTCGTCCTGCTGGGGCTCGGGCGGGTCTTTCGCCTGGAGACCAACCAGACTCTGCTCTTCACGGTCGCGCTGGCGCAGGGCGGCGAGTTTGCGTTCGTCTTGTTCCGCTTCGCCGCGCAGCAGGGGGTCATCGGCGACGAGCTCGGCCGGCTGCTCGTGGCCGTCGTCGCGGTCAGCATGGCGGTGTCGCCGTTTCTCTTCACCGCCTACGACAAGTTCATCTCGCCGCGCTTTGTCACCCGGCTGCCGCCGCGCGAGCCCGATGCCATCGACGAGCACGGCAACCCCGTGATCCTCGCCGGCTTCGGCCGCTTCGGCCACATCGTCGGCCGGCTGCTGCGCGCGAACGGGCTCGGCACGACGGTGCTCGATCACGACCCGGACCAGGTCGCCACGCTGCGCCGGTTTGGCTTGAAGAGCTTCTACGGCGACGCGTCGCGACTCGATCTCCTGCACGCCGCCGGCGCCGGGAGCGCGCAGCTTTTCGTCCTCGCGACGGACGACGACGCGAAGTCGCTGGAGATCATCGAGACCGTCAAAAAGCATTTCCCCCATCTGCGCATCTTCGCCCGTGCGAGCAGCCGCCAGCACGCGTACCAATTGCTCCGCCTGGGGATCGACGACGTCTATCGCGAGACGCTCGGTTCGTCGCTCGAGCTCGGCATCGCCGCGCTGTGCGCGCTCGGGGTTTCGCACGCGAGCGCCCGCCGCTCCGCGCGGCTCTTCCACAAGCTCGACGAAGCCTCCGTGCGCGCCATGGCGACGGTCAACGAGGAGGCCGACGAGTACACCTCGCTCGCGCGCCAGCATATCGAGAATCTCGAGCGCGTGCTGCAGGCGGACCGGGACAGCCACGGCGCGACCAGGGCGGCCGGCGCCGGAACGGAACGGCCAACGAATTGAGCGAATTG
>DASYIS010000219.1:0-9077 GCA_035997375.1 Chthoniobacteraceae bacterium | reverse complement strand
GCGGCAGCAGGCTGCCGCAGTCCAAGGCGGCTGCGCCGCAGAGGCCGACTTGCGTCCGGGCTCCACCCGTCTCTTTCCTCCCCCTTCGCCTCCCCCCTCTCGTTCCCAAAGCGCTGCGCCAAGTCTGACTCTACGCGCCGGCGCACCTTCCGGTATTTCGTGGACGGGCGAGGCCCCTTTCTTGAAACTGCGCCGCTCCATGACCACCGCAGACCTCGGCGGGCGCTTGCTCGCTTCCGTCTCCCGCTCGTTTTACCTGAGCATCCGCATTCTCCCGGCGGCGTTGCGCGAACCGATCGGGCTCGCGTACCTCCTGGCGCGCGCCAGCGACACGATCGCGGACAGCGCGGCCGCGCCCGCGGAGGTCCGCCTCGGCCACCTCGCGGCGTTTGGGCGAATGGCCGGCTCGCTTTCGCCGGAAGGGCTCGCGGAGTTGCAGCGCGACATCCGGCCGCCGGACGCGGGCGAGCGCGAGCTGATCGCCGAGCTCGGGCGCGCGCTCGCGTGGCTGGGCGCGCTCGATGCGCCGGCGCGCGCGGAAATCCAGCGGGTGCTCGCGCAGATCATCCACGGGCAGACGCTCGATCTCCAGCGCTTCCCCGCGACCGGCGGTGGCGAAGTGGTGGCGTTGCAGACGGCGGCCGAGCTGGAGGAGTACGCGTACCTGGTCGCCGGCTGCGTCGGCGAATTCTGGACGCGCCTCTGCCTGCAACGCCTGCCGACGTATTCGCGGATGAGCCTCGAGGAGCTGAGCCGGATCGGCACGAACTTCGGCAAGGGCCTGCAGCTCGTGAACATCCTCCGCGACCTGCCCGCCGACCTGCGCAGCGGCCGCTGTTACCTGCCCGGGGAAGAGCTGCGCGCCGCCGGCGCTTCGCCCGCGCGGCTCCTCGCCGAGCCGCAAAGCGCGCGCCCCGTCTTCGACCGCTGGCGCGCGCGGGCCGGCGCGCTGCTCGACGACGGCCGCGCCTACATCCTCGCCATCCGCCCCGCGCGCGTGCGTGCCGCGTGCTATCTCCCTTGGTCTCTCGGCGAAGCCACCCTGCGCCTGCTCGAGCGCACGCCGCCGCTGGAAAACGCGCAGCGCGTGAAAGTGCCGCGCAGCGATGTCTACCAAGGCCTCGCGCGCGCGCTGGTGGCAGGCTTTTCGGACGCGCCGCTGCGCCGCTGAAGTTCGTAGTTCCGCCTTTAGGCGGCCCGGCGTTGCCCGGGGTCACCGCGTCGTTCCAGAGGAATACGCTGCCGGCGGACAATCGCCGGAACCGCCTGAAGGCGGAACTACGAGCACGGAGCCGCCCGCTCGACCCGCCTTGTATTGCCGCGCCGAAACTGGAAACCTGTCCCCGGCTCCTCTCCCCCATGAAGCTCCCCCTGCTGCTCGCGTTCGTCCTCGCTGCCTCCGCCCTCGCCGCCGAGCCGCGGAAACCCAACGTCCTCTTCATCGCGGTCGATGACATGAACAACGACCTCGGCTGCTACGGCCGCGCGCAGGTGAAGTCGCCGAACATCGACCGCCTAGCCGCGCAGGGCGTGCGGTTCGATCGCGCCTATTGCCAGTTCCCGCTCTGCTCGCCGAGCAGGTCGTCGCTCATGACCGGGCTGCGGCCGGACACGACGCGCGTGTTCGATTTGCAATACCGCTTCCGCCAGGACTTGCCGGACGTCGTCACGCTGCCGCAGCTCTTCATGAAGCACGGCTACTACGCGGCGCGCGTCGGGAAGATCTATCATTACGGCAACCCCGGCGACATCGGGACGAGCGGGCTCGACGATCCGGCGTCGTGGCAGGAGGTGGTGAATCCCGCCGGCCGCGATCACACCACGCTGGAGCTGGACCTGATGAATTACACGCCGAAGCGCGGGCTCGGTTCGGCGATGGCGTTTCTCTCGGATCGCGAAGGGAAGGACGAGGAGCACACGGACGGGAAGGTCGCGACTGAGGCGATCAAGCTGCTGGAGCAGCACAAGGACGCGCCGTTTTTCCTCGCCGTCGGCTTTTACAAGCCGCACACGCCGTGGATCGCGCCGAGCAAGTACTTCGCGCCGTACAAGCTCGAGGAGATCACGCTCCGAAACTCGCGCCGGGCCTCGTGGAGAGCGTCCCCGCGCCGGCGCTCGCCTCGACGAAACCGTGGCCCTACATGGGCGTGACGGAGCCGCAGGCGCGCGAATGCAAGCTCGCCTACTACGCCGCGATCTCCTTCGTCGACGCGCAGATCGGCCGCGTGCTCGATGCGCTCGACCGCCTCGGGTTGCGCGAGAACACCGTCGTCGTGTTCTGGAGCGACCACGGCTATCAGCTCGGCGAACACGGGCTCTGGATGAAGCAGGCGCTCTTCGAGGAAAGCGCGCGTGTGCCGATGATCATCGCGCTCCCGACCCGCGCGAGCGCCGGCCAGACCTGCGCGCGGCCCGTCGAGCTGGTCGACCTCTACCCGACGCTCGCCGACCTCGCGGGGCTGCCGCCGCCGGCGGGCTTGCAAGGCGCGAGTCTCCGGCCGCTGCTCGAGCATCCCGAGGCCGCCTGGAGCCGGCCGGCGTTCACGCAAGTGCAGCGCGGCGCCTTCCCCGGGCACAGCGTGCGGACCGAGCGCTGGCGCTACACCGAGTGGGATTTCGGCGACAAAGGCGCCGAGCTCTACGACGAAAAAGCCGACCCGCAAGAGCTGCGCAACCTCGCCGCCGACCCGGCGACCAGCGCCGTCGTCGCCGAGCTGAAAGCGCTCCTCAAAGTCCAACACCCCGCGCGGGTCGAGGGCGGCAAGGCCGGCCCCAAGGCGAAGCCGTAAGCTGCGTCAGGAGCGACCCTGCGTTGCACCGGCCACTCCCGGCTTGCATTCACTCGGAGGCGGACCAACTTGTCCCATGAGAAGACCGATTCGAGTCGAAGCGCTTTCGAATTACCGCCTGCGCGTGACGTATCCCGACGGGGTGGAGGGCGTGATCGATCTCGCCGGCGATGTCGGGCGTGGCGTCTTCTCGCCTCTCGCCGACGAGGCGATCTTTCGCACGGTGCATGTCGGCGAGTTTGGCCAAATCGCCTGGTCCGATGAAATGGAAATCTGCCCTGACGCCGCTTACCACGAGATCACCCGGACCGCCGCACCGCAACCCGCGCATGCCTGAAGTCAGCCGATTCTACGGCATCATCATTCGCTTCTATTATCGCGATCATCCGCCGACTCATTTTCATGCAATCTACGGCGGCCACGAGGCGCTGATCGAGATCGAGACCGGTGCGATTCACGAAGGGTACTTGCCTGGGACCGCCTACGACCTCGTAACTCGTTGGCGGGAGGTTCACCTGCAGGAACTGCGTGAAGACTGGAACCGCGCACGGAGACAGCAACCGCTTCTTCCGATTGCGCCACTCGAATAGCATTTGTCTACGGCAAACGCCGCTTCTCACTCCCACTCGATGCACTTCCCCTTCCCGTCGCGCGTGGCGTAGAAGGGGCGCTCCTCGACTTCGTACGCGAGGTCGGCGGGGATGCCGGTGGTGCGCAGGATCGTGGCGTGCAGATCTTCGATGACGACGGGATTCTTGATCGTCTTGCACGGCCGCTCGTCGGCGGTGAGGCCGTGGAGGTGGCCCTTTTTCATGCCGCCGCCGTAGAGCAGGACACAGCCGGCCTCGGTGAAGTGCCGGTGCATGCCGTAGAATTTCATGTCGGTGATGTTCTCCTGGACCCGCGCCTGCTCGCGGACGCGCACCTTGTCCTTGCCCTCGATGATCATGTCGCGCGAAAACTCGCTCGCGACGACGATGAGCGTGCGGTCGAGCAGGCCGCGCTCTTCCAGGTCGAGCACGAGCTGCGCGATCGGCGCGTCGATCATCGCCTTCATTGCGGCGACGCGCGTGTGGCCGTTTTCATGCGTGTCCCAGTTGAGGAACGGGATGTACTCCGTGGTGACTTCGATGAAGCGCGCGCCGACCTCCGTGAGCCGCCGCGCGAGCAGGCAGCCGAGCCCGAAGCGACCGGCCGAGTTGGCCTCGTAGCTGCCGTCGCGGCTCAGCGCGAGCGAGCTGAGCTGCTTCGGATTGAAGCCGGCGGGGACGTACTTCGCCACGCTCTCGGCAGGCTCCAGCGAGAGGTCGAACGCCTTCGCCGCGGGCGAGCTCAGGAGCCGGTGCGCATTGTCCATCGAGCGCAGGAACGAGTCGCGCTGGTAGTCGCTGCCATGCTGCCCGACCGGGCTCGCCTCGAGCAGGCGGCGGTAGAACTTGTCGCGGTTCTCGAAGCGGTCGGGCGTCATCCCGGCCGGCGGGCGCACGGCCGTGGCGGCATCCTGCGGGAATGGGATGTTGAACGGGCCGTACTCGCTGCCGAGGAAGCCGGCGGTGGTGAAGGCCTTCAGCTCCTCGCCTTCGCCGAGATCGAGCCGCTGGCCGATATTGATGAACGCCGGCACGGCGGGATCGCGCGGCCCCAGCGTGCGCGCGACGACGGCGCCGATGTGCGGCGCGGCGACGCTCTGGGGCGGGACGTAGCCGGTGTGCCAGTGGTACTGGTGCCGCGAGTGGAGGATGACGCCGAGGTCCGCGCCCATGCTGCTGCGGATGAGCGTGCCGCGATCCATGACGGCGGCCATCCGTTCCAGCCCCTTGGAAAACTTGATGTTGTCCACCGCGGTGTCGATCTGCGGGAAGGTCGAGAGCACGGAGTTCGACTCGAGCCCGACTTCGTACGGGCTGTAGCGCTTCGGGTCGAAGGTCTCCGTCGCCGCCATCCCGCCGGCCATCCAGAGGAGGATGATGGTATCCGCCGTCGGCGTGAGAAGCTGCGGGATTTTCGGACCGGCGAAGAGGCGGGGCGCGCCCGCGGCCAGCGCGCCGAGCGTGGCGGCCGAGGCGGTCTTGAGGAAGTCGCGGCGGGTCAGGTTCATGGGAGGTTTAGGAAGAGGCGGTGAAGTGATGGCCACGAAAACGCACAGGAGGCACAAAACGGCGGATGCATGCTGGAACGATCGGTGATCGCAAGTTCGAAGTGTCATCCGCCGCAGCACGCGGCCCGGGGAGCGCACGCGCCCCGCGTGCTCCGGTTGGCGCCCTCGCCGACCGGCCGGCGCTCCGCATACACCCGTTGGTGGCTATTAGGTTAGTCGTCCGCGCGGGCGATTCGGCGAGGGCGCCGAATCGAGCACGCGGGGCGCGTGCGCTCCCCGGGCCGCGTGCTGCGCACGCCCTTGACCGCGGTTGCGCCGCGCGGCGCGATTTCGTGGTTGAGCGCATCGTGGTTTTCATCGGATGAATTGAAACTCCGGGAGGTTGACGAGGCCCCAGAGCAGGTCGGCGACGCCGGCGGGATCCATTTTCGGCCCGAGCAGCTCGAGCGCGACGCCGCGCTCTTTTTGCGTCGGGCCGCGGCCGAGCGTTTTGCGATAGAGGTCGTCGACACAAATGATCGGGCTCGTTGTCGACGCCGCGATCTTGCCCGCGGCGCGGTCGATCGACTTTGAAAGCGTGGCGCCGTTCGTGAGCTCCAGGGCCTGGAGCGTGGTTGCGGTGTTGGCGCGGCTCGTGATGACGATTTCGCGGTTCGGCCGATCGAGCGCGACCTGCAGCGGGTCGGCCGCGAGCAGCGAGGCGCGCTTGTGCCCGGGGAAGGCCGCGGTGCTGCAGGCGGGGCGCAAGGCCGGCCCGAGCGCGACCGGGATGTTCGCGAAATCCTCGCGCCGAATCGGCGCGAGACCGGGACCTTCGTCGACGGGCGTCACGCCGGCCGCGAGCGGCTGGGCGGCGGTCCACTCGTTGTCGGAAAGCGCGGCATTGGACCAGAGTCCCTCGGGCGCGCGGCGAACGCGCCAGGTTTCGTCGGAGAGCAGCTCGACGCGCTTCCCGCCGATCTCCCACGCCAGGTAGCAGGCGAGGCCGCTGGTCCGGTTCAAGTGCTGGAGCGCGCCGGGAAATTCCTTCTTCTCGGGGTCGGTCAACGATTTGTCGGTGTGGCTGTCGACGCTGATCGCGAGGAGGTTTTCGCCCGCGCGCAACCAGGCGCCGAGATCGTACAAACGCACGCGCCCGTTGCGGAAGCCGTCGGTCATTTTCGGTTTTAGCGTGGCGCCGTTGAGCGCGACTTCAAAGGCCTGGCTGACGAGCACCGTGGCGTAGGCGCGTTCCGGTTTCTCCGCGACCTGGAAGGTCTTGCGGAAGACCACCTTGTGCCGCGTCTCGGGCTGCGGGCCGGCGGCCCAGCGCGCCATTTCGGCGGACGCTTCCGCGGCCTTCTTCGCGGCTTCCATGGCCGCCGGCGCATCGGGCGCGCGGCGATCGATCTTGCGCTGCGCCTCGTTCGCCGCCGCCTCGGCCGCGGCGGATTTCTCGGCGGCATAGCGCCACGCGGTCCGCTGCGCTCCCATGGTCACCGGCTCGTCCGTCCAGATCCATTTCGGCAGGGTGAAAGAGCCCTCGAGGCCGCCGCCGGTGAGGTCGAACTCGAGGGTCGAGGGGAGCGGCGCCCATTCGTCGGCCAGCATGCTCAGCGCGTCGGCGAACTGCTCCGCCGTGAGCCGGCGCACGAGCGGCCCGCGGAAGACGTACTCCTGCTTCCCCGCCGGCGGCTCGGCGGCCGCCATGCCGTACGCGGAGGAGGTCATGATCGTCTCGATCGTCCGTTTGATGTCGTACCCGTGCGCCTCAAAATCGCTCGCGAGCCAGTCGAGCAAATCGGTGCTCCACGGCGCGCGGTCCATGTCGTCGAGCGGCTCCACGAGCCCGCGGCCGATCAGCCGCGCCCAGAGCCGATTGACCAGCGTGCGCGAGAGGCGGCCGTTTTTCGGCTCGGTCATGAGGGAGGCGAAACGCTGCAGCCGCTCGGCCCGCGGCGCGGCGGGGTCGAGCGCGCCGACCTCGGGATAGAGAAAACGGAGCGCGGCCTTTTGCCCCGTCGGCTTGTCGCACCGCACGAGCTCGAGCGGATGCTCCGCAAACACCGCGGCCATGCCGTACGCGTCCGCCAGGGTCCAGTCGCTGACGAACGAGTCGTGGCACGACGCGCACTTCAGGTTGATGCCGAGAAAGACCTGCGACACGCTCTGCGCCGCCTGCATCGGCGGGGTCATCGCCGCCGCGACATTGCCGCGCCAGATGATGCCCGCGGTGAATCCGAGCGCCTGTTCGTCCGGATTCACCAGCTCGGAGACGAAGCGATGATACGGCTTGTTGTTGAGCAGCCCCGTGTAGAGCCACTCGCTGATCTGCTTCCGACCGCCGTCGATGAAGCCGGCGCCGCGGTAGTCGTTCCGCAGCAGATCGTTCCAGAACGTGAGCCAGTGGTCGGCGTAATCGCGGCGTCTCTCGAGCAACGCGCGGACCAGCGCGGCCCGGTCTGGCTGCGCGACAAAGGCGTGGACTTCGGCGGGCGTCGGCAGCAGGCCGATGGCATCGAGATACGCGCGGCGGGCGAACCCGGCGTCGTCGACCGGCGCTCCCGGCGCAACCTGGTGCTCCGCGAAATAGCGGGCCAGCAGCCGGTCGATCGGCGGCCCCTCCGCGCCCGCCGGCAACGGCACGTCGCGCGGCTGGAGATTGAGCGGCGCCGGCCGCGCAAAGGTGATCTTCTCCGGCCAGGCCGCGCCCTGGTCGATCCAGGCGCGTAGCAGCCCCACCTGCTCCGGCGTCCAGCGCGCCCCTTTTTTCGGCATCACGTTGTCGGGGTCGACGCCGGCCACCAGCTCGACGATGAGGCTCTCCTTGCTGTGGCCGAGCTCCGCCGCCTTGCCCGTCTCGCCGCCTTTGAGAAAGGAGGCTCGCGTCTCGATCGAGAAGCCGCCCTTCTCGCGCCCCTTCGCGTGACACTTCACGCAGCTCGCCTCAAACAGCGGCGCGATGTCCTTCTGAAAATCAACCGGTCGCGTGGCGGCGGGCGGCATCTCGGCCGCCCAAGCCAGCGGTGCCAGCGCGAAGAGCAAGAAAGCGATACGACTCATGGGGAGTGAGCGGAATGTCCGCTCAGGGAACGTAGCATATTCCCGGCAGAGTCACGCGAATTGGGCGCGTCATACGAAGGCCGCGCCGAACCGCCGAAAATCCCGGCGCGGCCCAGCAACGACCGGCGCCGCCCCGCGGCCGCAGGCTATGGACTGCGGTGGCAAGCGTAAGCGCGACACCGCTTTCGCAAACACACGGGACCCTGGCCAACCACAAGCTCCCAGCCCCCGCCAAAGCGGCGTGGCGCTTACGCTTCCCGCCGCAGTCCATAGCTTTGGAACTGCGTCTTGTCCGCGAGCCAAGCGGGGCACGGCGTCCCCGCCTGCGCCAACGGCGCCCAATTCGCCAGCCCAGCCCGACGGGTGCCCAACGGGCTGGGTTGCTTGCGGATTACGACAGGGCTGAAGGCCGCACACCACTCGCGGATTTCAGCCCTGCCACCCAGGGCAACTTGGGTTTTCAACTCGGGCGCCATTGGCGCACCAGCGAGTTCGACGCTCGCCACCAGACCGGTGGCCACCCTATAGATACCGCCGGGGCGTGGCCCGTTCGCCGCGCCTCATCGAGAAGCGAAGAGTCACCAGCACCCCTCCACCCAATGCCAGCGATGACCCCGGAAGACCAGCAGGGCTACGACCAAGCTTTGAGGAATATTGAGGCCTGCCGTCGCGAAAAGGGGAGATCGCTAGACTTATCCTTCCTTGGCCTCAACCGTGTGCCGTCGGAGTTGATGAGTTTGACCGACCTCACACAGCTCGAACTCCACAACAACGAGTTGACCTCCGTACCGGCCGAGATCGGCCAGTTGACCGCGCTCACCCAGCTTCGGCTCGACAACAACCAGCTGACAGAGGTGCCGGCGGAAATCGGCCACTTAGCCGCGCTGACGGAGCTTTTCCTCTACAACAACCAGCTGACAGCAGTTCCGACCGAGCTTGGGCAGTTGACCGCACTGACGACGCTTTGGCTTCACAATAATCAGCTGACAGCGGTGCCGGCCGAATTGGGCCGGTTGACCGTCCTCGTGCAGCTTTTCCTCCACCACAACCAACTGACGACGGTCCCGGAAGAACTGGGACAGTTGACTGCGCTCACGAATCTTCACCTCTACAACAATCAATTGACAGCTGTGCCGGCTCAGTTCGGG